>CANQBR010000034.1 GCA_947589605.1 uncultured Phascolarctobacterium sp.
AGAATGCTTTGCCCTTTGTAGGGTTCTGACTTTGATATTTTGCCGGAGAATTTTGCCAACGATTACTTGACACTGTCGAACTCCCTCGCATGAAAATTCTAAGCGTTGACTTTCGTCTCAGGCCTTGTTACAATAAAGGTGCTTCTCATCGCCTACCTCATGATGGGAGCGGCGGGACCGCAAGGGGTCAGCCCCTGTTATCTGCGGAACAAATGAATAGAGCAGCCATCCGGCCGCTCACCGACAGCGGGATAGAAAACAGTCGGACCGAAGTGAGCATGTCCTTCGCCGTTAGGCGAAGGCTTTTTTGTTTTAGTTTGGAGTTTGGAGTGTGCCGGGCTCCCTCAGCAGTGTCATCTAAATCATTTGGATGTACAAGAGGGAGGAGTGAGGTGTTGGGCGGGCGCTATGTGCCCGGCGCAGCAGAGCACCATAAGTTTTTCTTCTCATTTTGTCCCCGAGACTGTATAATAAAAGTACGGTCACATCGGGGGCAAGGTGAACAAAATAAAAAAGGAGGAAACCCTATGCCCCGTATGAAAAGGACCGTAAAAGACAGCGTTTTCACTTATCTCTTCCAAGACCCGCAGTACACCCTGCAACTCTATAAGTCGCTGCACGCAGAAGACGACGGCGTCGAAGAAAAAGACATCGAAGTGGTCACGCTGGCCAACATCATGACCGACGACCTTTACAACGATTTGGGCTTCATGGTGAAAGACAGGCTGATCATTTTGGTGGAAGCCCAATCGACTTTTTCCCCAAATCTTGCGTATCGCATGCATTTATACTCGGCGCTCACTTTAAAGAATTACGCAGATGAAAACAAACTGGACAGTTACGGCACCAAGAAGATGGCTATCCCCTTGTTCGAGCCCTACGTTATCTACACCGGCGACCAAGACGTGCCGGACACTCTGCGCCTTTCCGATCTGTACATAGGAAAGGGCAGAGTGCGGGTAGAAACGGAGGTGCAAGTGCTGCGTGGAGATGCCGCCGACAAAAACGACATCGTGAACCAATACGTGCGCTTTTGCAAGATCGCCGACGAAGAGCGGCGCAAAGGCGGCCCCACGGTCGAAACTGTAAAGAGGATCATCGACCGCTGTATCGAAGAAGGAGTGCTGCCCGTCTTTTTGGCGTCACGGCGGAAGGAGGTAGAAGATATCATGGTAGTTTTATACGATGAAGCAAAGGTAAGAGAGATACATGAATACAATGTCAGAAAGGATGCACTTGAACAAGGGAGAGACGAGGGTACCGAAAAAGGCATCTCTGCCATGATCCTTGCGCTTAAAGCTTTTGCAGTAACTAAAGATGCCGTGGCGGAGAAACTTGTACAATTCTACCAACTTTCTCCGCAAGTTGCCGAGGCTAAGGTGGAGCAGTATTGGAACTGACGAAAATTTAAATAGGTGAGCAAAAATTTTCGAGGGACGCAAAATGCGTCCCTCGTTTTTTCGCAGTCGATCAAATTTTTGCTGTGCCCGTCGCCGGACAAAACAAAGTATTGAAGTTTTCGCTCAAAGTTCACGGCCCATATCTTTTACTCCGGGAAGGATAGGCTCGATAAACGACCTTACGGTAAGGTAGACCTCCTTAAAGGTCGGCTTAAAAATGTCCCCTTTTAATCTGAACTTTTCATAGGCATGTTCCAGATCGTTGATTCTGTAAAGGAAACCGTTAAAATCACCCAATCCTCTTCCGCTGTTTTTTAGAGTGCGTAAAATGTCGGCTCTGTCAAAAGCAAAAACTTTCGAGAGATAATATAGATCTATGACGTCTTTGATGCGGCGAAACACGATGTTGCCGGAGATCGCGGAGATCTTGTCAGCCAGCATTTGCGAAGGGGCGACCCCGCGAAAACGAAAGCCTTCCATCTCATATACTTTGGTGGGAGCCGGCGGCCTGTTCACATCAATATCCATCGTAAAAAGGATCTCGCCTGTTTCGCTATCTTTCAGTTCAAAGCCGGCAGAGCGGCCTTTCCCGTACATTCTGTAAAGAACCACTTCCAAATCGACGGCATTATTTAAAAGCGCCTTCTGCAAAGAATCTCTCATTTGTTCCGCCGTCGGAGCCTCTCGGGAGTTCCAGTTGCCGTCCACATCTACAGTCTGCCGTGTGTCGCCGCTATAACCTGCTTCCAGCAAACAAGCTTTCAAGACCATGGCGCCTTTGAAAGTGATGGGGATGCCGCTTTCATAGATCGCCCCCATCGCTTCATACATCGATCTTTCCGCAGCGGAAAGCTTCACGGTACATCACCTCTCAACTGTCATAATATTCTACGGCGTCCTTGGCCAACAGTTCGAACCGTTCCTGATATTCGGGAGGGACGAAAAGGCCCGAGAAACTTTCCCCGTTGCAGTAATAATACTTGCTGAGTGCTTCGGTGATCCCCTGCATATCCAAAATATCCTCATTGGCCAGAGCGTCGGTCAAGGTCCTGTTGAAGTCGGTGCAGAGCAGGCCGTGCTTTTTCTGCACCCAGTAAGGACTGATGCGCTCGCCGAGCACGACCACGCCGTTGAAGCGGGCCAAATGAGCAGGTCCGTAGACCCAAACGAGATATTCATCGGTGCGGCCTAAAAAATAGTCCTGACACATCAGCGCTTCATCGAGAGCAAAAACGACAGCTTCGCCCATCCGCTCCCGCACCGCCTGCAGCCATGAGACGGTAGCCACATAGTCGCGTCTTCGGGGAAGCGGGCTCTTGCGGGGAGAAGAGCTCGGCAGGGTCGTCGTTTTGCGATTCAAGAGATCGCTGCGGATGCGCTGTTCCAAAAGTTCTTGCACGTAAGCAGGGGGAGTTCTCGCTCCCGCCTCCCAATTTTGCACGGTGCGAAGGGGGATATGATAACGGGCGGCAAATTCTCTCTGGGTAGCGCCGAGCCTTATCCTCAATTCCTGTAAACTCATGAAGCTCACCTCTGAGAAAATTATACGTTCAATGAGTGTGCATGTCAATTTATCTCTCGACTCATTTTTCGTTTGAAAAAATTTTTGCACGGGCAGCACATGCTCGTGCGCTCATCATTTTGCCCTCGCTTTCCGAAAAAACTTCACAGCATCTCTCGCTTCAGCCGCAAAATTTTTGAGGGACGGCGCGAGCCGTGCCTCTTTTTACAAAATCTTTAGATCAGAAAGACAGGCCCGCCTATTTAGATCGAGCCTGTCTTTTTTTTAGTCGGGCCGCAGCGGGACACGGCTGCGGCTTTTTCTTTCACGCTTTTTTATAAAGGATGCGGATGGAATTGAGGACGCAAAGGAGCGATACCCCGGTGTCGGCGAAGATGGCCGCCCACATGGAGGCATGACCGCAAAGGCCCGCTGCCATGATCGCGAGTTTCACCGCCAAAGCGAAGACCACGTTCTGCCGGGCGATGGCCCCCACCGCTTTGGCGATGGCGACGGCCCGAGGGATAGCCTTCATCTCCGAAGTCATGAAGACTACGTCCGCCGCTTCGATGGCCGCATCGGCGCCGCTGCCCATGGCCGCTCCCACATCGGCCCCGGCCAGCACCGGCGCATCGTTGATGCCGTCCCCCACGAAGAGCACCGGCCCGAATTTCTCCCGCAAGCGCTTCAACTCTGCCAATTTATCCTGAGGCAGCAGAGCGGCCCGCACTTCGTCGATGCCCGCCTCTGCCGCCACGGCCCGGGCTTCTCTTTCCCGATCGCCGGTGAGCATGGCCGTCACCAGCCCCTGCTCCTTCAACGAAGCCACAGCTTCTTTGCTGTCTTCTTTCAAGGTGTCGCCGATGATGAGCCGGCCCAGATAGCGGCCCCCGGCCGCCGTCAAAACTTCGCTGCCGCTTTCGGCCTGAGCATAAAAAGGAACGGTTATATCATAACGCCGCAATAATTTCAAATTGCCGCACAGCACCGTTTCTTCGCCGTAGTGAGCGATCAGCCCTTCACCGGCTATCTCTTCGAAACGATCCGGCCGCCGCAGAGCCAGCCCTTTGGCTTTTGCCGCGGCTACGATGCTTTTGGCGATGGGATGGCTGCTGGCCTCTTCGGCCCCGGCGCAGCAGCCCAACAAGTCTTCTGCATCGACCCCCTCTGCCGTTAAAATTTTTTGCACGGTGAAATCGCCCTTGGTCACGGTGCCGGTCTTGTCCATCACTGCGGCCCGCACGTTCTTCAACGCTTCCAAAGTGGCCCCGCCCTTAAAAAGGATGCCGTATTTAGAGCCGGCCCCGATGCCCGAGAAGAAGGCCAAAGGCACAGACAGCACCAAGGCGCAGGGGCAGCTGATCACCAAAAAGGTGAGGGCCGCGTAAACAGAGCCTTCGTTGCCCCAGTAGGCCATCTTTTCGTTGAACACCGGCAGCAGCAGCGCCGTCAAAAGGGCAGCGCCTATCACCGCGGGAGTGTAAATTTTGGCGAAGCGGGTGATGAAACGATCGATGGCCGGTTTGGAGGCGGCGGCATTTTCCACGCTGTCCAAAATTTTCGTGACCATGGATTCTTGCAAAACTTTTTCTGCTTTGATCTTCAGCATGGCGCCGGTGTTGATGCAGCCGCTCATCACTTCATCGCCGCGGCCCCGGCGCACCGGCACCGGTTCGCCGGTGACGGGAGCGGTGTCGATGAGGCTCTCTCCTTCTATCACACTGCCGTCCAGCGGGATGCGGTCCCCCGCTCTCACCAGCAAAAGGTCGCCCACTTTAGCTTCGGCGGCGGGGATGACTTGCACTTCGTCGCCTCGCAAAAGGTTCACCGTTTCGGGCCTCAGGTCTGCGGCCGCCATGATCTGCTCTCGGCTTTTTTCCACGGCCCGCTCTTCGAAGTATTCGCCTAAACGGTAGAAGAAGATGACGCCTACCGCTTCTTCGTAAGCTTGCACGAAAAAGGCGCCGACGGTGGCCGCCGTCATCAAAAAGTTTTCGTCGAAGAGCTGCCCCTTGAAGATGTTCTTCACCGCCGTCAGCACGATGCCGTGACCTAAAATAATATAGGCCGCCAGCAGAGCGGGGACGTGATAGGCGTCGGGGACGAGGCCCAGCCATTCGGCGGCGATAAAGAGCAGGCCCCCAGCCGCCACTTCGATGAGTTCTTCCTTTTCTTTCCAAGCGGCGAGCAGGCCGCCCTCCTCGCTGTTTTCTTTTTTCGCTGCCGTGCCGGCGGCCGCGGTCTCGATGAGCTCCACTCCTTCTTCCACGCTGTCCGTCACTGCCTGCATCTTGGCCAAAAGGCCGTCGAATTCCCGAGCCGCCACCTTTAATTTTTTGGTGGCGAAAGTGAGCACGGCTTCGTCGATCTCCGGCATTTCGTTGAGGGCCGCTTCGATCTTGGCGCCGCAGTTGGCGCAGTCCAGCCCTTCCACCAGATAAATGCGGGCGGCTGCAGCCCCCCTCTCCTCTTTTTGATATTTTTCCCGCTCTGTCTCCGACATAGCAGCTGCCGCCTTTCTCTTTTTTCCGCCTAAGAGCTGCTTTCGCCCAAGTTTTTCTCTCGGCGGCCTAATGTTATCAAATGAGTACTTGTTCATATGATGTCTCAAAAATAAGCGGGGCCTTCCCCGTGACAAATTCATTATAACATATGAACAACTATTCATCTATACTTTTTCGAAAAATTTTCGAGATTTTTTCTGCGTGTCGCTCGTCAAAGTAAATGCTAAGGGAACAGATGAGCTTTTTGACTTTGCTCCGAAGAAAACGCTGTTTGCTTTTTTTTGCGAAGACGCATTTCCATCGATGAGCGGCCGTTTTTTTCGCGAAAATTTTTGCGCCCCGCCTTTTGCCGGCATCTGTCTGTCCTCGCCCCTGCAGGCGAGAACTCGCCGCTCTTTCGAAACCAAATTTTTTTCATCGCCGACGCCGAAAAATTTTTCTTTTTCTTAAATGCTTGACAAAGCCTTCGCTAACCGCTTACAATACAGCTGATACCTCATCACTGCCTCGTTTTAAGAGGCAGCGCAACTGAACAGGCGGTAGACCTTCGGGTCTAGCAGCCGGGCCCTTCGGGCAGCAGAACGAAAGCAAGCGTCTGCGGGACAGTGACAGCCTGCCCCTCGGGCGCTTTTTCGTATCCGAAAATTTTTACGCCGGACCTGCGCCCCCGGCAACAAAGGAGAACTGCTACTATGTTATCGGCCCGACAAGAAGAACGCCTGGCCATGGTGGTGTCCGTCAACAGCGCCATCGGCAACATTTTTCTCTCTTTAGGCAAGGTGGCCGTCGGTCTTATGGCCCACTCCACCGCCATGATCAGCGACGGCATCCACTCCGCCTCCGATGTTTTCGGCTCCCTCATCGTCATGGTGGGCGTCAAACTTTCCCATCGAGCATCGGATAAAGAGCACCAATACGGCCACGAACGGCTGGAGTGCATCACCGCCCTCATCCTCGCCATCATCCTGGGCCTCGTTGCCTTGGGCATCGGCTTCACCGCCGCTCAAAAAATTTTCGGCGGGGCAGGGGATCTTGAAGTCCCCGGGGCGCTGGCCCTGTGGGCGGCGGCGGCGTCCGTTTTGGTGAAAGAAGCCATGTTTTGGTACACGCGAGCTGCCGCCAAAAAAATAAATTCCGGCGCTCTTTTGGCGGAAGCCTGGCATCATCGCAGCGATGCTCTCTCCTCCGTGGGCAGCTTCATCGGCATCTTGGGCGCGCGGCTGGGCTATCCTATTTTAGATCCTCTGGCCGGTCTCGTCATCTGTTTCATGATCCTCTACGCCGCTTACGAAGTGTTCGCCGACGCCGTGAACAAGATGGTGGACCGCAGCGTAGATGCCGCCACCGACGCCGCCTTGGAAGACTTGGTGCGCAAAGTGCCGGGAGTGGAGCATCTGGACAGCCTCACCAGCCGCATCTTCGGCAACCGCATCTATGTGGACGTAGAGATCAGCGTCAAAGACAGCCTCCCCCTCTGCGCCGCTCACAACATCGCCGAAACGGTGCACGCCGCCATCGAAGCCAACTTCCCCTTGGTGAAGCACTGCATGGTCCATGTCAACCCCCTCAGCGAACGCTCTCACGAATGCCATATGAGCCTGCCGGCAGAACTTTTGCCCCGGGCGGCGGAGAAAAAAGCCTGACTTTTTGATGAACGGAAAATTTTACAGGCAGTCCACGCGGCTGCCTGTTCTTTTTTTGCCGAGGGCGAAGAAACCACACCGGGCTTTTCGAAAAGAGCTCTCTTCAAACGACGGAACTTCGCGGCCGCCCCCTCTTTTTGAAAAAACTGAGAGTTAAAAGCGAGCTGTTTTTTCCGATGAAGTCTTTGAAAAAATATGCGAAGTTCACTGCATGACTTTTTTAGGCAAAATTCAGACCAAATGCGCCGGCACCTTTTGCCCGCTCCCTCACGAGAGATAGGTGCTGCGGATCGTCTGCTTTATCCTCAAAATTCTGCCAAAATAATTTACTGATCTCCCTTCCTATTCTTTGCAAATGCGATATGAGATCGACGGTGCGATTTTTTGAAAAACTCAGACGGAAAACACCGATGTTTTTTCCAACGAGTTATTCAGCGGCGCTATACAGTGCAGATGATTTAACTTTCCCTTAAAAATTTGCAGAAAAAATGCCGATGTTTTTTCAAACAAACGTCAAATGCGATCGCGCCGACTTTCCGGATTTAATTAGGATAAATTCTCGCATCAAAAATTTTGAGAAACTTTTCCGAAATCTCTTGACATTCTTATTAAGACAAGTTACAATTATGCCAACAAGTCAATATTTCGCGTAAAGAGCCTCGATCGGTGTGATTCCGGTGCGGTCCCGCCGCTGTAACAGGTGCAGCCTGAAGCCAGCAGGGCCTTTTATGCAAGCTGATGCTTGACCTGCGAGCGACAGGGAGCCGGTGATCATTCAAGACGGTCGTTTATGTGAGAGTGGCGATCGTTGCAAAATGTGTGGGCGGCACCGTTACTGCGAGCAGTAGCGGTCTTTTTCTTGCCCGCGCGGGGCGAAATATTGCACTTGTAAACACGAAGGAAGCGCAAACCGGACATTTGCCTTACACGCCCTTCTTGAGTTTTCCCCTCAGTGCCACTTCGATCCTCAAAGACCCCCTCTTAGTTGCTGTGTTAAAAAAGCGCTAAGAAAAAGAGGCTGCCCGCAGGCAGCCTCTTTGATTTTGCTAAAACTATCCGACTTCGATGCAAAGAGCGGCGGCAAAAAGAAAAGGAGGCGCTGCCGCGCCTCCCGCTGAACTCGTCAAACTTACAGATTGTACTTGAGGTCTCTTTCCACGATGACGCCGGTCTCGGGGTTGATGTCCAACTCGGCGATGCGATACTTGGCGTTGGCGAATTTCACCTCATACTTGTGGCCGTAGTCTTCCTTGTCCAAACGGATGCCGATGATGCGGGCATCGGGGTACTCGGCCAACACGATTGCTTTGATATCGGCGGCGCTCTTCACCACCTTGGCGCTGCTCTCCTGAGCGGCAACTTTAACGGTGACTTCCAAAACTTTGCCGCTGATCTTATCTACCTCTACCTCGTAACGGGTCATGGTAGCAGGGTCCTGCAATTTGATCTCATACTTATGGAGCTCGTCTTCATAACTGAACACGCTGGCGCCGGCAGAAGTCTCGGCCTTGGCGATCTCGATAGCCTGCGTGCTGTTGACGGCGGCAAAGGCCACAGAGGCCATGGCAGTCATGCCCAAAACCAAAGTAGTCAACAAAGCTTTTTTCAACATGAACACATTACCTCCTTATAGCGGCGGTGGGACCGCTGCTCAAAATTCCTATCGGTATTATCAGTATACCATATCCTTCCGCTCCTGACAATGAGCAAGAGCCGAAGTTTTTTGCTTTTATGGCAGAGCAGCCGCACATTTTTTCGCGAGCTCCGAGGCTTTTGTCTACTATTCGCCGCCTTGATCTCGGGCGGCCCGCAGCTGCTGCCGCAGCAAAAGGCGCTGGGCCACCGCCCGCATGGTCTCGTTGGGCACTCTTTCATAGGAAGAAGGCGGCAGTTGAAAAGCGTTCTCGTCCACGTTTTGATCCAGCGCCGTCACCTGCACGTAGGGCATGAATTTCTCCCGCATCCCCTGCCACCGGCTGTCGTCTTTGCCGTAATAAAAATAGAGTTCGCCTTTTTCGTTTTTGTGCAGACAGTCGTAGTCCAAGCCCAAAGCAGCATCGTGGCCCATGGTGGGCCGTTGGCCGAACCAGCTCACCAAAGTTTCGGCGAAGGCGAGGCTCATCCCCTCCACCGCCGGCAATTCGTCGTAAGTCCTATGCAGATGATCGATGCTGTACCAGCGCCCGTCTTTGGTGAAGGCCGCCACATCTCTCACGATCTTGCCCGCGCCGTTGACGGTGGTGTTGCGCTCGGCAAAGATACCGTCTTTTTCGTTGTATTCGGTGCGGCTGCGGCGCACTCTGTCTTCCGCAGGCAATTTTTCGTAAGCTTCCGCCGTCAAAAGCTCTTTCAGCTCGATGGTCTGCTCCAGCACCAAGTGCACCGGATGTTTATCGCTGTTTAAAGTATCGCCCAAAAGTTTGATGGTCCGCTCTCCCGGCTCGAAGGCCCAAGCAGCGGCAGAAAAGAGCAACGCTGCGAGGAGCGACACCGAAATCGTCGCAAAATTTTTCTTTTTCATCTCTGCCTCCTTTTGCGGCGGAGTTTTTCTTTTTTCATTATAAGCTACGGCGCTCCTTTTGACCAGCCCGCAAAAAACAGACGAGCTCCCCGGCCGCAGCGGCCGGGGAGCCGGTTCTTTTACTCTGTTCTTTTTAAGGCAGACTTAAGACTACTTCACCACGCTGGGCAGCCAAGTGGCCAATTGGGGGAAGAAACACAGCAGCACGATCTCTGCCGCCATGGCCAGACCGAAGGGGATGACGCCCTGCACGATCTGAGTCATCTTGCTGTCGGGGCTGATGCCCTGCAGCACGAAGAGGTTCATGCCCACCGGCGGTGTGATGAGGGCCAGTTCCAAATTGACCAGCATCACCACGTTGAACCAAATGGGATCGAAGCCCAAACTGGTCACCAGCGGGAAGAGGATGGGCAGAGTGATGAAGATGATGGACACCGACTCCAAAATGCAACCCAAAAAGAGCAGCAGGATGTTGATGGCCACGAAGACGATCCAACGGCTGGTCTCCATGCTCACAACGTAAGTAGTGAGAGCTTGCGGTGCATCCAAAATGGTGAGCACGAAGCCGAAGAGACTGGCGCCGATCATGATGGCGAAGATCATGCAGGTGGTCTTGATAGTATCGAAGAGGATCTCCGGCATATCTTTCAAAGTGATGGTGCGGTATACGAAGAAAGTGATGAAGATGCTGTACACCGTGCCGATGCCCGCTGCCTCCGTGGGAGTGAAGATGCCGATGTAGATGCCGCCCACCACGATGACAGGCAGCAAGAGGCCCCAGAAGGATTTTCTCAAAGCTCCCAGCCTCTCGTCCCAAGTAGCGGCCTTCTCTCTTATAAGATCGCGGCTGCGGTACACCACGATGGCGGTGAACATGAGAGTGAGCATGATGCCGGGCACTACGCCGGACATGAAGAGCTTGCCGATAGATTCATCGGTGATAGCGCCGTAGAGGATCATGGGGATGGAAGGCGGTATCAAAATGCCCAGCGTTCCTCCCGCCGCCACGGCCCCCAACACTGTGGTCCTGTCGTACCCGCGGGAGAGCATCTCCGGAATGGCGATGGCGCCGATGGTGACGGCGCAGGCCACGGAGGAACCGGTGATGGCCGCGAACACGGCGCAGGCCATGATGGTGGCGATGCCCAAACCTCCCGGCAGATGGCGCAGCCATTTATTGGCCAGTTCGAAAAGATCGTTGCCCACTTTGCCGGTCAAAAGGATCTGGCTCATCAAAATATACATGGGCACGGCGGTGAGGACGAAGTCGTCCAGAGCTTTATAGCCGATGATGGGCAATTGGGCCAGTGCCCCTTCCCCGCCCATGAAAAGGATCATGCCGGCAACGCCGCCCAGGCCCAAAGAAAAGGCCACCGGCAGGCCGGATATCAAAAGCAACAGCAGAAGAACGGTAAAGATCAGTAACATTTATACCGTCACCTCCCCGGCGTCGCCTTTTTTCAATTTTACCGCAGCTCCCAAAAAAGTGCGGATGAGATGCAACAATAAAATGAAAAGACCCACGGGCATGGAAGACTGAGGTATCCAAAGAGGAGTGCTCAAGGTGGTGGGAGCGCAGTTGTTGTATTCGATGCTCATCATCACCATCTTCCACGATTCCACGGTAAAGAGCAGGCAGTAGAAAGCCCCCAGCGCAGAAGTTCCCAATTCTATCCAAGTGCGGGTGCGCTCCGTCAAGCGGCTGATGAAAATGTCCACATGGATGTGTTTTCGTCCCGCATAGGTGACCCCCATGCCCAAAAAGCCGGCGATGACGATGCAATAGGTGGAGACCTCCGTCACCCACTCCGTCGGCGTGTTGAGGATGCTGCGGCACACTACTTCGTAGACGATGGAGAAAGCGCAGAACAGCACCAGCAGTCCGGCGATGACCCCCGTCACCAAGGTTATGCCCTTTAATACTTTGTCATATGCGGATAAAATTTTTTCCACCGTTTCAAGACCTCGCTCCGCAAAATGTCAAAGAAGGGGAAAGGCCGCCGGAGCAGCCTCTCCCGCCTCTTAACATTTTTCTTTTATTTCTTGGTGCAGATATCGATCAGTTCCTGCCCTACTTTGCCGTTCTCTTTGATGAAGAGATCCCACACCGGTTTGGTGGCGTCCTGCCAAGCCTTCAATTCGTTGTCGGGCACCTGATAAATGACCATGCCTTTAGCCTTCAGATCTTCCAGAGCCTTCAGGTCTTCGGCCTTGGCGTTGTCGCGGATGCTCTTAGTGACTTCGGCGGCGGCCTCGTTCAAAGCTTTCTTCTGATTGTCGCTCAGTTTGTTGTAGCTCTTATCGTTCATGGCTACCAAGAACTCGGGGGTGGCGTGATTGGTGACGGTCAAATACTTATGAACTTCGTACATTTTCCGATCGCGCATAGCGGGAGCGCCGCTGGTCTGCCCGTCGATGGTGCCTCTCTGGATGGCCATGTAAACTTCGGCGGCGCCCAGAGTAACGCTGGAAGCGCCCAGAGCTTTGATGGTCTCGGCGCTGTACTTGGAGTAGCCTCTGATCTTCAAGCCTTTGAAGTCGGCCGGGCTCTTGATCTCTTTCGTGTTGTTGCCGAATTCCACGAAGCCGTAGTCGGCCCAGATGAGGGGACGAACTCCCTTCTTCAACAACTCGGCGCCCAATTTTTCGCCCAAGCCGCCGTCGATGGCTGCATCGACTTTTTCATAGCTGGGGAAGAGGAAGGGCACGTCGAACACGTCCATGGCCGGCACCACGCTGGCCCAGCGGCCCACGGTGTTGAGGCACAGATCGATGCCGCCGGTCATCAGGGCATCGTTCATGTTTTTGTCGGTGAAGAGCTGGCCGGCAGGATAGATCTGGATCTCTACGGTGTTGTTGCTCTTGGCGGCCACCTTGGTCTTCAACTGCTCCATGGCCTTGGGCAGGGGATGACTGGCCGGCAGATGGATGGCCATCTTCAAAGTAACTTTTTGATCCTGAGCGGGAGCGGCCTTCTTTTCACCGCCGCCGCAGCCGGTCAAAGCCAAAAGAGTTGCTACCGTAGCGGCAGCCATCATTTTTTTGGAGAATTTCATACGCAACTTCCTTTCTCTCCGGGCAACGTCGCCCTCTTAATCACGGAGTCTCCTTATATTTTTTGTCGAGCTCTTCGTATTTGTCGAGCCCGATAAAAGCGTTGAATGCGGCAAAGCTCAGCATGCGCTCCTTCACGCCGTCGGTGGTGCCCTCTTCTTTCAGCGCCGTCAGCACTTCCCCCAGGGCCTTGGTCACCGTATAGATGAGGCTGCAGGGCCAAGTGACGATAGCAAAGCCCAAAGCTTCCAATTCTTTAGGCGTAAGGATGGGTGTGCGGCCTCCTTCGATCATGTTGGCCATCAAGACGGTGTCGGGGAAGGCCTTGCCTATCTTCTCCAACTCCCACTCGTCCTGCGGCGCTTCGATGAAGAGAGCGTCGGCGCCGCTGTCCAAATAAAGTCTGCCTCTTTCGATGGCGGCATCCAAGCCCAAGACCGCCCTGCTGTCGGTGCGGGCTATCAGCAAAGTGTCGGGGTCGCTCTTGGCATCGGCGGCGGCCCGCAGCTTCACCGCGTGGACCTTTGCCTCCACCACCTGCTTGCCGGCCATGTGACCGCAGCGTTTGGGCCACACCTGATCTTCGAAAAGCACGGCGGCGGCTCCCACTGCTTCCAGTTCCCGCAGAGTGTGGCGGGCGCTGAGGGCATTGCCGTAGCCGGTGTCGCCGTCCACCAAAAGGGGCAGGTCCACGGCGGCGGCGATCGTTTTGGCGGCCATGGCCATCTCCGTCCTCGACAAATAGCCGATATCGGGGGCGGCCAAACGGGAAGCGGCGATGGCGTAACCGCCCATCACCAAGGCTTCATAGCCCACCTCTTGGGCCACTTTGGCGGAAAGAGCGTCGTAAACTCCCGGCAAAAGCAAAATTTCTGGCTGCTGCAAACGTTGACGCAAAAGCGTCGCCATCTTTTTCAAAAAGTTTTCCTCCCGAGGCTATAGAAAAAGCCCCTACCGGCTTTGGCCGATAGGGGCGTGTCGACGCGGTACCACCCTATTGTTATACTCTGGGCCTTAACGGGGCCGGCGCCGCTTCTTAAACTCTTCCTCACCGACGAGAAAGTTTTCGGAAGCGGAGCTCCCGGGCGAGCCGGACGGTTTTTGCTTAGCGGCTCGCACCTTGCGCCGCCTCTCTGAAAGCATCCGCTGTCCTCTTCCCGATCTTCGCAGTTTCTTCTGAAAATATATGGTCAGTATATCAATTAAGTTTCTTTCTGTCAAGAGCAAGGGCCCGCCGCGAAAAATTTTTTCGTTTGCTTTTTTCCGCAAGAGCGAAGTATTGCAACCTTGAGTTTTTCGAAAAGAACGGGAGCGTGAAGCCCGCGGCTCTCGGAAAAAAAGAAAGGCGCGTGCCCCGCTGCTTTTTTAAAAAGAGCAGAGCTGCCGCGCCTTTTCCTTTTTGGCGTGAAGTTTTCAATTTACGGCTTTGAACACACTGCCGCCGATAAATTCCCGTAGGATGGAGTTGTTGGGGATCACTTCCGGTTCGACGGGCTGCACGAAATTCAAAAGATCCAACAGCCGCCGGGCCTGAGTGTAGCTTTCTCCCGCTTCTTCTTTGATGTCCAAGAGCAGCGGCCGGGCGAATTTTTTCAACACCGCCAGCTCGTAGATGAGGGACGTATTGAAGGCCACATCGGCGCTGTCTTGAAAGGGGAAGATATAGCTCTCTTCACCCCGCCGCACTTCCTGCCACTGGCCGAGGGTCGTCTCGGCATCTCTGTTGCGAAAGGTATTGTCTCGCACCATCCGCCGCAGCAGCCGCACATCGGTGGTGTTGATGCGGTTGTGAGCATCCAAATTCATGGGCGTCAGGGCGCTGACGTAAAGTTTTATCTTGTTTTTGCGGGGCACCGCCGCCGTGAGCCTGTCGTTGAGGCCGTGGATGCCTTCCACCACCAGCACGGCCTTGGGGTCGAGCCTGAGCTCTTTGCCGCTGTCTTCCCTCAGCCCCGTGCGAAAATTGAATTTAGGCAGCTCCACCTTTTCTCCCCGCAGCAAACGCTCTAAGTGCTCGTTGAAAAGGTCCAGGTCGATGGCCTCAAGACACTCGAAGTCGTAGCTGCCGTCGGGGAGGCGGGGCGTGTCCGCTCTGTTTTTATAATAATCGTCCAAAGAAATGGGCACCGGCAACAGCCCGTTCACTGCCATCTGGATGCTCAGCCTTTGAGCGGTGCTGGTCTTGCCGCTGGAACTGGGGCCGGCGATGAGCACCAGCCGCAGTTCTTCTTTACGCCGGTCGATGGTGTCGGCCAACGAAGCCAGCTTTTTTTCGTGCAGGGCCTCTGCCACTTGGATGATCTCGTCGGCGTAGCCCGCTCGAATGATCTTGTTCAATTGGCCTACGGTGCTGCAGCGGATGAGTTTGGCCCACTCCTCTGTCTCTTCGTAGCAGCTCTGCAAAAGAGGTTTATCGTCGAAAGGAGGCAAAACGTCCCAACTGCCCACGTCGGGATAATTGATGACCAACCCTTCATCGTAGGGCAGCAGTTCGAAATAGGGAACGTAGCCCGCATCGGGGCAGAGAGAACCGAAAAAGTAACCGTAACGGCCGCACAGGCTGTTCACCGTCACCGTGCTCCCCGCCGGTATGGCGTCGAAAAGAGCCAGCGTATCGGGGCCGCAGTGAGCCCCGCACAAAGCCAACGCCTCTTCTTTCTTCATGCGCTGCAAACCGAAAGGCGCTTTTTCGGCCACCAACTGCCGCATCCTCGCCTCTATGGCTTCGATGGTGCCTTTTGCCAATTTTCCTTTGGCGCAAAGATAGAGGGCGCTGCCCAAAGTGTTGCGCACTTCAAACTCTGTTTGAGGCGCCGTCTGCTGTGCAGCCACCAAGAAAAGAAAAAGCAGGGTGCGCACATAGGTGCGCATCCCCGTTTCCGTATTCACTTCCACAAAATCCAAACTGTTCACTGCCCTCTCTGCCGTCAAAGGACGGGAGAGATCGCAGGGACGGCCGTTGAAAATGCCTTCCACCAAAGGAGAAGAGCTTTCGATCTTTTTGGCCAAAGGGGCCAAAGTGCCGCCGTCGGGCAGAGTGAACTGCCGGTCTCGATAGGAAAGGATGATGGACATTACTGTTTTAAACCTCGCCGCAGGCCTTCATGGCGGCCATGATCTTGGCGGCCATGCCTTTGATCTTGGCCACGGGCACAGCGCACACCGCTACCCGCACGCCGGCAGCCAAGGGCACGCAGAAAAGATTTTCTTCGTGCAATTTGTCGCACACGGCATCGGGGTCTTTGGCGGGGATGGAGAGGAAGAAACCGGCCACGTAAGGCAGCATGGGCAGGCCGCAGGCCTTGGCCTCTTCGGTGAAGATATCGGCTCTCGCTTTGATCATCTTGTAGAAATCGTCCCGCTCTTTTTCCGTGGCGGCCAAAAGTTCGGGGTCGTTGTAGATGGTCACCAAGGTGCGCATGGCAGCTCTGTTGATGTTGGACCAAGTGGCCCGGCTGGTGTATTGATTGATGGCGGCAAATTCGTCGATGACTTCTTTGCTGGAAGAAACGCCGATCATGGCGCCGGTGCGCTGGCCGTACATGGTGAAGCCTTTGGACATGCTGTAGCAGACGATAGTCAGCAAATTGGCGGGCAGGCCCGACAATTTTTTGAAAATCTTGCGCACTTCTTCTTTTTCGCCGGCGTAATCCAAATAGGCTACGTCTAAAAGGAGAACTATATTTTTGCCGGGTTTGGCGGCCGCTTCTTTCAAAACAGCCAGCACGCCGTCCATATCTTCATCGCTGAGAGAATAACCGGTGGGGTTGTGGGCGGGAGTGTTGAGGATGTAGAGGAGGTTGTCTTGTTTGGCCAGCAGCTCTTCCACCTTTTCTTTCAAAGCGGGCAGATTGAACTTGTTGTGCTCGTCCAGCATCTTATAGGTGGTGAAGCCTCTGTGCATATCGGCGCAGAGGACCTTGTAAGCGCCCCAGTACCAGTCGGAGCAAAGAGCGGTCTCTCCTTCATCCAAATAATTCCAAATGCTGTGGTGGATACCGCCGGTGCCCCCTGCGGTAGCCACGGCGGCGATGTAGCCTTCAGGCACGGAAGAGCCGAAAGCGGCCCGCTTCACCGCTTCCAGATAATCGGGAAGGCCGGAGATGGGCGCATAGGCGATCACTTCGTTGGTGGGCAGGCTCCTGTAGACCTTCTCCACCGTCGGCAGGCACACCAGTTTCTCGTCTTCTCCCAAAATGGCGCCGATAGTGGCGTTGGTCACCTTGTCTGCTCCGTATTTGGCGGCGGCGGCCACGGCAGCGGCGTTGGCGCCGAAAATTTTATCCTGAGCGGATTTTCCCTTGGCATGTTTGGCGGCGATACTTAAAGTCATATGCGTAAGCTCCTTTCACTTTTGTTGCTTTTTTCATCCTCGCGAAACGGTAAAGGACCGCGCCGAGGATCTTTTCTTTATTTCTGCGCTGCGGGCTCGTTTTCCTGTCGCTTCTTTCATAAATCTATCAGGGTGACGCCTCCCCCGCCATCTTCTAAAGCAGCGGGCCGCAGCTGCCGCACGGAAGGATTTTCTTTCAAATAAGCCAGCAGCCCCGCTTTTAAAGCGCCGGTGCCCTTGCCGTGGATCAAACGCAAAGTGTTCACGCCGCTCAAAATGGCGTTGTCTATGGCCTTGTCTACCACAGCCTTCGCTTCTTCCAAAGTCAGCCCCCGCAAGTCCAGTTCCTGTTTTGCTTCCATGCGGGCAGCCAAGATTCGTTGGCCGTAGCCCGCTGCTTTTTTTCGCAGCTTCATTTCGCCGGGCACCGAGTCGATGGGCTGAGCTTTGGTCAGAAGACACTTGGCCATAGGCACAGTAAGTTTGAGGATACCCGCCTGCACCACTGCCTCATTGCCCTGCAGAGCCAGGATGGTGCCTTTTTGCCCCAGATCGGAGATATAAACGGTCAAACCTTTTTTGGCGGTCTTTTCCGTTAAGGGACTGCCTGCCGGCGCTTCTTTTTCTTCCGCGAAATTTTTGTTCAGCTTTTCTTTGGCTTCCCGAGCTGCTTGGGCCAAGCGTTCGCCGTCGAAGTCGCTCTTTAAGGCCCGCAGTTCTTTTAAGATCGCCTCCGACTCTCGGCGGCTGGAGCGATAGATCTCGTCGGCCTCTTCTTTGGCCTTGCGTAAAAGTTCTTTTCTGCGCTTTTCGAAGTCGGCTTTGGCCGCCGCCAGTTGGTTGCGCAGCTGCCGGGCCTCCAGTTGCAGCTCGGCGATCTCTTTATTGCCGCTCTCGTAGTGCCGCCGCTCTTTGTCCAGCTCCTTCAGCACAGCTTCCATGTGGGCGTGCTCTCTGTCCAAGAAGCGGCCCGCACCCTCCACGATAGAAGGGTCCAGCCCCAAACGGCGGGCGATATTGAAAGCGTTGCTGCTCCCCGGCACTCCCAGCAAAAGGCGGTAGGTGGGGCGCAGCGTGACGTCGTCGAATTCCACGCTGGCGTTGATCATCCCCGGCTGACTGTAGGCGAAGGTCTTCAATTCGCTGTAATGAGTGGTGGCCATCACCCATGCGCCTTTTTCCCGCAGTTGCTGCAAGACGGCCATGGCCAGAGCCGCTCCTTCGTTGGGATCGGTGCCGGCGCACAGTTCGTCCAAAAGCACCAGCTCGCCGGTGCGGACTTCCCGCAAAATATTTATGAGATTGGTCATGTGGGCGGAAAAAGTAGAAAGGCTCTGCTCTATGCTCTGTTCATCGCCGATATCCGCATAGACGGCGGTGAAGACCGGCAGCTGAGCGTTCAAGGCGGGGATGAAGAGCCCGGCCTGGGCCATTAAAGCAAAAAGGCCCAAAGCTTTCAAAGCTACCGTTTTGCCTCCCGTGTTGGGCCCGGTTACCAGCACCGAGGTATGCTCGCCGCCGATGGCGATGTCGATGGGCACCACCTTGTCACGAGGCAAAAGAGGATGGCGGCCCTGCTGGATCATCAAAGCCCCTTCTCTCAGCAAAACAGGGCGGACGGCGTGCTGCTCCATGGCCAAAAGAGCTTTGGCGCTTATCAGGTCCAATTCAGTCAAGATCGCAAGGCCCTCCGCAAGAGCGGGACCGTCTTGCCCCACGCTCGCGCTCAACTGTTGGAGGATGCGCTCTACCTCCGCTTTTTCTTCGCTGACGTAGCGTTTGATGTCGTTGTTCAGATTCAGCACCGCCAAGGGCTCGATGAAGAGAGTGGCCCCGGTGCTGCTTTGATCGTGGATGAGGCCTGGGAAGTTCAGCCGATACTCCTGCTTGATGGGGAGAACGTAACGGTCGCCCCGCATGGTGACCAAATTATCCTGAAAATATTTTTGATTGCTCGGGTCGCGGAGGATGGCGTCCAGTTTTTCCCTCACCCGATTTTTGGCCACGGCGATGGCGGTGCGCAGGCCCCGCAGTTTGGGGCTGGCTCCGTCCTTCACTTGGTCGTGTTCGTCGATGGCGCTGTCGATCTGCCGCACCAATTTGGTGAAGTTCTGCAATCCTTTGCCCTTTTCCGCCAAAGCGGGGGCGGTCTCGGCGTTGGCCGTCAAAAAAGTTTTCATAGTGCCCTGGGCCAAGGCCGTGCCCTGCACCAGCCGCAGTTCTCTCGGGTCCAAACTGCCGCCGATCTCCGCCCGTTTCAGCAAAGCCGTCACATCTCTTGCTCCGCCGAAGGGAAGATTTTTTCCCGCTTCGTAAAGAGCGAGGGCCTGAGCGGTGTCTTCTTGAGCAGAGCGGGCCGCCATCAGTTCTCCCTCGATCTGCAGGGCCGAAGCGGCGGCCTTCCCCAAAGCGGTGGCTGTTTTGGCCGCCAGCAATTCTTTCACCTTATCGAATTCCAACGTTTTGATCGCATATCGGGCCATGCTCTACCTCATCGCTGTCAAAAACTCAGTGTTCGTTCGTTTGCCTGCTTTTACGGTCGACTGCTTCAATGTGAGGCTGCTGTTTTCACAAAACGCCCCGGAAGAAGTGGCCGCGGGTGGTGCCGGGGATATTTTCTTCCGGGACCGCCCCTGCCAGTGCCTGCCGATAGAGCTTGGTGAGAGCTACTGTCTCTTTTACATCGTAATACCGGGCATCGATAGTCAGCACCGCCAGCCCCGCCTTTTGCAATTTGCTCACGTGGGCCGCCATGGAAAGATCGTGAGCATTCAAAATGTGCATGCGGCAAGTCTGATCGCCCACCAAGGGGAAGGCTTCGCCCTTGCGGTCACCCAAAAAAAGCCGCTCTTTACACTGCCAACTGCAAGGCCCCGGCCCCGCTCCTCCCAAAAAACTGCCGGGCAGACAATATTCCGACACCATCATCTCCAGCCGTCCCTGCACGATAACTTCCAACGGGAGCTCGCTCTTTAGGGCCAATGCCTCCAACTGCTCCATGTTCAGCTCGCAGCTCAGGCAGGCTCCCCGGGCTCCTGCTTCCCCATAAAAGGCCAAGG
>CANQBR010000035.1 GCA_947589605.1 uncultured Phascolarctobacterium sp.
GAAAGGCAAATAAAAGAGCCCCTTCAGGGGCCGCCATGTGAAGAAGGTGCGGCTGGCAGGTCTTCGGGGCGCGAGAGTGCTGCCGGTTTTGTGCCCTTACAGGGTTGAGTCAACCCCCGGCTACGCTGGGGGATATTTTTTCTTTATGATCATCTAAACGAACGATCGTGATCGCGAAGGGGAATTTCAAAGACCGCTCGCCGGTGAAGCAAAACCTTTCTCTCATCGTTGAGCGCTTGAACTGCGGGTGAAAAGAGAAGAGCATTTCTCGCGGACGCAAAAAATTTGAAAAGCAGGGACGGTAAAGAAAGATCGGTCCTCAAAGTCGGGAGCGAAACGAAAAAGTTCAATCCCAGCGAGTGAGCAGGTCCCGCAGGATCTCTCCTTTGTTTTTGCGCCGCTTCTTTTCCAAATTGCGAAAGTTGTTGTCCAAATGGTCTGTAGAATAATCGGCATAATCGAAATCGTCCTGAGGCCGATCGTGCTGCTCGTAACTTTTGTTGTAGTCGCCGCGGCCGTCGTCGAAAAGAAAAACGGAGGCGGCAAAATGCATCGGATAAGGCTGCAAGAGGGGGGACCTCCTTCGATAGTTTTTTTTCGTAGACCATTATAACAGCCAGCGGCGCCGAAGTCGAGAGGAGCGAGGGTACAACGTCGCCGCTTTTTGAAAAAACGGAGGCAAAAAGACCCGCAGCCCTTTTGCTGCGCGCGAAAATTTTCTACGAAAGCCCTTTGCGCCGCAACAAAATTTGTTTGACATTGCCCTATAACTGTGGTAATCTATATAGGCGACAATTTACGTCCTTTATTTTTTGCTGCGTAAGCGAGGTGTTAGAGATGCGCAATCTGGTAACTTTGGCCTGCACCGAGTGCAAACAGAGAAATTATCAGACCAATAAAAACAAGAAGAACGATCCCGATCGTATCGAGTTGAGCAAGTATTGCAAGTTTTGCAAGAAGCACACTCTGCACAAGGAGACCAAATAAGGTCTTCGGTGCCGGCTGTGCCGAGAAAGTGAGAGCGAGGTTCAGACTATGGCCGTTCCCGAGACCGACCCCGGGCGGGGAAGCGGTAACTGGTTGGTAAGTTTCCTGCAGGGGACGCAGGCAGAGTTGAAAAAAGTCACTTGGCCTACCAAGCAGGAGCTCATCAGCAATACCATCGTGGTTTTGATCGCTGTCGTCCTGTGCGCTGTGCTTATCTATGTGATCGATACGATCTTCAGCGTCATCTTCGGCCTCTTGTTGCGCTAGAGGTGCGCTCCGGCCGGAGGTCGCCGGCTCTATGAAGAGCCGCCGTGCGGGGCGAGAGGGGAAGCGACGCTTCCCGTTAAAAGATTTGCAAAGGTTTGACGAATGGAAGAAAAGCGTTGGTATGTTATCCATACCTATTCCGGTTATGAGAATAAGGTGAAGGCCAACTTGGAACGTAAGGTGAAGAGCCTGGAGATGGACGATAAAGTCTTTCAGGTGCTGATCCCTACGGAAAAAGTGGTGGAGGGCGCCAGCGACAAACGGCGCACGGTGGAGCGCAAGACTTTTCCCGGTTATGTATTGGTGGAGATGATCGTCACCGATAAGACTTGGTATGCGGTGCGCAACACTCCCGGTGTCACCGGTTTCGTCGGGTCCGGGACCAAACCTACTCCTCTCACCGACAGCGAAGTGAAGATCATCCTCCGCTCCATGGGCTTGTTGCCGAACGAGCCTGAGGAGGACGAACCTCTCGTTCCTTTCACTATCGACTACCAGCTGGAGCAGACGGTGCGTATCGTCAGCGGTCCCTTCCAAGATCAGGTGGGCAAGATCGTAGAGATCAACAAAAAGAAACGGCTGAGAGACAGCAAACTGAAAGTCATGCTGGAGTTCTTCGGCCGCCAGACCGTGGTGGAAGTGGATGTAGAGCAGGTGGAAGCCGTTAAATAAGCTTACCGCTGCCGCCGGCCTGCGGCCGGCGGTGCTGTGCAGATGATCCCCTAAGGGATCGATCGACCGGGAAGGAGGTGTAAAAAGAATATGCCGAAAAAAGTTGTCAAGGTGGTAAAACTGCAAGTGCCGGGCGGCAAGGCAACTCCGGCGCCCCCCGTAGGTCCCGCTTTGGGCCAGGCAGGCGTCAACATCATGGGTTTCGTTAAGGAATTCAACGCCCGCACCGCTCAGCAGGTGGGATTGGTCATCCCCGTAGAGATCACCGTTTTTGAGGATCGTTCCTTCACCTTTGTGTGCAAAACTCCTCCCGCAGCCGTTCTGTTGAAGAAGGCAGCAGGTTTGGAGAAGGCGTCCGGTGAGCCCAACAAGAAGAAAGTGGCCAAAGTAGGGCGCGACAAAGTGAAAGAGATCGCCGAGCTCAAGATGCCCGATCTGAATGCCGCCAGCCTGGAGGCCGCCATGAGCATGGTGGAAGGCACTGCCCGCAGCATGGGCATCGATATCGTAGACTGAAGACGTGGGGAACACAGTTGTGTTCCCGGTGGGAGGCAGCCGGAGGACCGGCACCGTAAGTACCACGAGGAGGAAACATGGGTAAAAAATATCAGGAAGCTTTAAAACTTATCGAGGCGGGAAAATTCTATTCCCCCAAAGAAGCGGTAGAGTTGGTGAAGAAGACCAGCGTGACCAGTTTCGACGGCACCGTTGAAGCTGCCTTCCGTCTGGGCGTTAACCCCAAGTATCCCGACCAGCAGGTGAGAGGCGCAGTAGTGCTGCCCCACGGCACCGGCAAGTCCAAAAAAGTTTTGGTCTTCGCCAAAGGGCCGAAGGTGGCCGAAGCCGAAGCCGCAGGCGCCGACTATGTAGGCGGCGAGGAATATGTAGAGAAGATCAAAGAAGGCTGGCTGGACTTTGAAGTGGCTGTCGCCACTCCGGACATGATGGGCCTCGTGGGCCGCATCGGCCGTATCTTGGGTCCCAAGGGCTTGATGCCCAACCCCAAGGTAGGCACCGTGACCATGGACGTGACCAGAGCCGTCAACGAGATCAAAGCAGGCAAGATCTCCTATCGCACCGATAAAGCAGGCAATGTGCACTGCCCCATCGGCAAAGTTTCTTTCAGCGAGGAGAAGCTGCTGGCCAACTACATCACTTTGGCCGAGACTTTGATCAAGGTGAAACCTTCCGGAGCCAAGGGCCAGTACATCAAGGCCGTTACTCTCGCCACCACCATGGGACCGGGAGTGCCTGTGGATGTGTTGAAGGTGACCAGCGACAAATAAACCGTCGCCGCTTAAAAAACAAATTCAGAAACTGATCGGGCCATAGACAGCAGGTGCCGCGAGCGTAAGGACTTTAGGGTCCGCCTGCCGAGGCTGGAGCGTGAAATAAATTTTTCGACCTCCGGCTGCGGCCGAGAGGTCTTTTGATTTGGGAAAATTTTACGAGAAGGAGGTGCGATCCATGGCAGTCATCAGAGCGGAGAAGGTAGCCCAGATAGCAAAGATCCAGGAGCTGCTGAGCAAAGCCACATGCACCGTTTTAGTAGACTTCTGCGGCCTCACCGTTGCTCAG
This sequence comes from uncultured Phascolarctobacterium sp., assembly GCA_947589605.1. Classification (GTDB taxonomy): domain Bacteria; phylum Bacillota; class Negativicutes; order Acidaminococcales; family Acidaminococcaceae; genus CANQBR01. The sequence continues at coordinate 3,505 of CANQBR010000035.1, forward strand.
GACACCGAGCTGCGCCGGCAAATGCGGCAGGCAGGCGTCACTTATTTGGTGGTAAAGAACACTTTGTTGAGGATAGCTGCCGAGCAAGTGGGCATCGAAGGCTTAGAGCCGGCCCTGGCCAAGAACACGGCCATCGCCGTAGCAGGGGAAGATCCGGTAGCCGCCGCTAAAGTGATCAACACTTTTGCCAAACAGAACAAGAACCTTATCGTTAAGGTAGGCATTTTGGACGGCAAAGTGATCAGCGCTGCCGAGGTGAAAGCTCTGGCCGATCTTCCGCCCAGAGAAGTGCTGCTGGCCAAAGTATTGGGCAGCATGAACGCTCCTATGAGCAACCTTGTGGGCGTGCTGCAGGGCACCATTCGCCAAGTGGTTTACGCATTGGACGCTGTACGCAAAGCAAAAGAGGCCGCATAAGAGGCCGGCTGCATGAAGCAGTTTGAGTGAAAACAAAAAAACGGAGGTAAAGATCATGACTAAAGAGCAAATCATTGAAGCAATCGAGCAGATGACCGTATTGGAACTGGCTGAATTGGTAAAAGCTTTGGAAGAGAAATTCGGTGTCAGCGCTGCCGCTCCCGTAGCAGTAGCTGCCGCTCCCGCCGCTGCCGAGGCAGCAGCTGCCGAAGAGCAGACCGAGTTCGACGTTATCATCACTTCCGCAGGCGACAAGAAGATCGCCGTTATCAAGGCCGTTCGCGAAGTTACCGGCTTGGGCCTGAAAGAAGCCAAAGAGTTGGTAGACAGCGCTCCCAAAGCTGTAAAGGAGAAGATCTCCAAGGCCGATGCCGACGCCCTGAAAGCAAAATTGGAAGAGGCCGGCGCTTCCGTAGAAATAAAATAAGCCGAGCCGTTGAAACTTTAAAGGCTCTCCCTGCGGGGAGGGCCTTTTCCTTTTGTCTGCAAAGAAAAGGGCGCAGCTGCCGGGGCTCACAGGAAAAAGGAAAACGCTTTGCAGTAAGTGTGAGGAAAAAAGAAAAGAAGTTCGGCAGAAAGGTTGCGCGAAAAAGCAAGAGGCGCTCGGTAGTAAGTGCGAGAGAAAAGGCGAAAGGCACTTAGTCGAAAGTGCGAGAGAAGAAGGGAGAGAAGTTCAGTCGAAAGTTTGAGAGAAAAAGTAAAAGGTGCTCAGTGGCGAGTGCGAGAGAAAAAGGGAGAGAAGTTCAGTCGAAAGTTTGAGAGAAAAAATAAAAGGCGCTTGGTCGCGAGTTCGAGAGAAAAAGGAGAAGAGACGCAGGGTTCGTGCGCAGGCGAATAAAATTTTAAAAAAGTCTCCGTAAAATAAAAAAAGTTGCTCAATACTTGGGTCGAAGTGATAAAATATATTTGAAATTTTTCTTCCGAGACGGTGAAGAGCAAAGGCTTGCAGCGAGGCGATGAAAGATGCGCAGATATAAAAAGAAAAAAATCGAAAAAAGCATCTTGCTCAGTGTGCTGGCGGGGGTCCTGCTTCTTAGCACGGCGGTGCATGCAGAAAACGTGACCTACACCGGCGGAGGCATGAGCGGTACCGATCCCAAGAGCGCATGGCACGGCGCTAGTGTATACTCCGACACGAGTTGGAACGATAACACGGTCACGATAACGGGAGTGACGGACACGCTCAAGCTTGTCGATGTCCGGGGCGGCACCGCCAAGAATTACAAACCTTACAATTTGGACGATACTTCCGGGAACACCGTAATGATCAGCGACAGCACCTTCGGCTGGAGAAATACAACCAGCACTAACGGCGTGTACGGCGGCTATTCCGGCAATGACGGTGCGGTGACGAACAACCATGTGATCATAACCGCAAAGAGCAACATCACAGCAGAATATGTGGTGGGCGGGCGAAATCACGGAAGCGGCAAGGCCATCGGCAACGATGTGCTGATCGACGGCGGCAGCACTGTCACGGTCAGCGGCGTGTACGGGGGCTATGCCAAAGTCGATAATATGTTTGACACAAAATATGATATGGAGGTCCGCAAGAACGTAGTGACGGTGGAAGGAGAGGACACAAAAGTCAACGCCGGGGTCTACGGCGGTGGCATATATCTAAAAGCGACGGGCGTCATCGAAGATAACGAAGTGAACATCAAGGGCGGCACGATCTATACTTATGATGAGGCGAGAGGGGTCTGGGAGAGGGTGGCCGGCGGCTACAGCGAAAAGGGGATGAGCGACGTTCTGGCCAATAAGGTGAATATCAGCGGCGGCAAGATCACAGGCGATGTGTACGGCGGCTTTGCCGATAAAGATGAAAGCATAGCCGACAGCGGCAGCGGCAAAGTTGCCGAAAATTGCGTGAGCATCAGCGGCGGCAGCATAGAGGGCGATATCTACGGCGGCAGAAGCAGCGGGGGGGACCTTAACGGCAATAAGGTGGTGCTCTCCGCCAAGGTGGAAGGCAAGGTCTACGGTGCCTACGCCGAGGAGCTGAGAGAAGGGGCGACCGTCATCGACAACACCATAACACTTCTTAAAGGCGCGGAGGTGGAGAACTCCGACCTCTACGGCGCTCACATCGAAGGCGGCGGCACGAAAGGCAGCGGCAACGCTCTGCTGGTGGACGGCTGGCAGGGCACCGTGAACAGTCTTCACGATCTTAACGAGATAGTTTTCAAATGCCTGCCGTGGCAGGACGGTGGAACGGTCTTGACCATCACCGACGGCGTCAGCAGCGATCTTTCCGACACGACGATCAGCGTGGACCGGCTCACTTTAGAAAACGGCAGAGAGCTGGGCGTGGGCAAAAAAATGACTTTGCTGGAAAGAGCAGACGGCTTGGAGCTGCAGGTGAAGGACGATGATGTGACCATCGACGAATTCACCGCCGGCACTTCTTTGCGGGGGACCTTGGAGCACAGAAAAGAAAACAACAAGCTGGTGGTGGAGATCGATTCGGTGGAATCGCAGCTGCAAAATGAGCCCCTCGCCGAAGCCAGAGCCATGGCCCTCTCCTTTGTGAACGTCAGCGAAGACCTGATCCACGAAGCTCTCAACGGTCTGGGCAGAGATAGGGAGGAAGGCATCAAGACCTTCGCCTTGGGCTCCGGCACCAAGAGCACCTACGACTTGGGCAACGGGCTGAAATTGAACGGTTGGAGCTTTTTGACCGGCATCGACAACGCTCGCCGCATCGGCAAAAACGACGAAGAGCTGAACGTTGCTCTTTTCTTCGAGACCGGCACCGGCAATTATCGCCTCTACAACACTTTTTATGATGCAGCAGGCAGCGCCACCAATTTCAGAGGCGACGGCAGCATGAGCTATAACGGCGGCGGCCTCGCGGCCCGCTTGCGAAAAAAGAACGGCGTTTATTTTGAAGGAAGCATGCGGGGCGGTCTTTTGAAAAACAACATAGCCAACGGCGTTATGGACGACAGTGGCAACACCTACGGTTACGAGACGGAAACCAAATATTTCGGCCTTCACGCCGGCATCGGCCGCAGCGTGCCCGTGGGCGAGCACAGCGTCCTCGACGTGTACGGCAAATACTTCCACACCTACACCGAAAAGGACAGTTGGGAACTGGCCACCGGCGACCCTTACGAGCTGGACGGCATCAAGAGCGACAGAGTAAGGCTCGGCGGCAGAGTGACGACCGATAGGGGAGGGGCCTATCGTTACTACTGCGGCCTGGCCTACGAATACGAATTCGGCGGCGATGCGCACCTGAAAACTTCCGGGGTGCCGGTAGATGCGGACGGCTTGAGAGGCGGCACCGGCATCTTGGAGCTGGGCATCAACTTCAAAGAGAGCCCCCACAGCCCGTGGAGCCTGGACTTCAACGTGAAGGGCTACGCAGGGAAGAGGGAAGGCGTCAGCGCCCAATTGCAGGCCACCTACGGCTTTTGAAGAGTTTGGAGTGTGGAGTTTGGAGTGTGGAGTGTGCCGGGCTCCCTCAGCACAGCTAATTAAATCAACTGTGCGTGCAAGAGGGAGGAGCGAAGAGTGTGGAGTGTGGAGTGTGGAGTGTGGAGTGTGGAGTTTTGAGGCGAGAAGGTAAAGCGAAAAAGTTCAAGTCCTTGCGGTGCGAGCAAAATAAAAAAGCACGAATTCGCACTGTACAAGTCTGACGAAAAAAGCACGAGCTCTCACAGTATAAGTCGAAGAGAGAAAGCGCGAGCGCTCACGATGCGAGCCGCAACGAAAAAGTTCAAACTCTCACAGCGTGAGGTCAAAAGGCACCGTCTGAAAAAAACAGGCGGTGCTTTTGCATAGGTCGCAAAAAAATTGTTGGAGCTACCCCCCATATGCTATAATGAGAGACGGGAAATAAAGAGGACGGGCCTTGCTTTCGGAACGGCAAGAGCGGGCGCGAGCAGAGGGATGATGACATGGGCTTGCTTTCATACATAGAAACACGAAAAGATAAAAACAGTTTGCTTTGGTATAACATAAAAAATTTGGCTGCTTATTGCATCCCGGACCGGTTTTACAGGCAAAGGCTGGCGGAGAAGCTGGCGCTGGCGAAAAAATTCGACAGGGAAGAGATAGAGGCGCGGGTAGCTTATTATAACAAGCTGGCAAGGCCTTGGTCCCTTGCCGCTTTGGAAAATTATGCCAACGAACAGCACTTGGATAAAGCTCAAATACGCTATGAGGGCGTTACAAAGATCAAAGACTTTACTTTGATGCGGTCATATAAACCGACCGCCTGTTTTTTCGATACCTATCGCTATGCCCGCTATTTTGACGGCGACGAAACTATCGCCTTTCGTTTCGGCGATGTGACGACGATACCGAAGGTACCGGAAATAGTGAAAAGCAGGCCCATCGGCGGGAACAACGAAAATTCCGTAGTTTTGAAATTGGACAAACGGCGGCATTTCTATTTCGTGAAGGATCGGATCGCTTTCTGCGACAAGGAAAATATGTTGATCGGCAGAGGGGCGATCCATCAACGACACAGGGTGCGTTTTTACGAGAAATACTTCGGTCATCCCCTCTGCGATCTCGGAAATGTGGGGGGGAAGAACGTCCCGCCCGAATGGAACAAAGGCAGTCTGCCCATTGGCGAGCATTTAAGATATAAGTTCATCTTGTGCTTGGAAGGCAACGATGTGGCGACGAATCTGAAATGGGTGCTGTCTTCCAACTCTGCAGCGGTGATGCCGAGGCCGAAGTACGAGACCTGGTTCATGGAAGGAAAGCTGCAGCCGGATCGGCACTATATCGCTATCAAAGACGATTATTCCGATCTGGAAGAAAAATTGCTATATTACATCCGCCATACGGACGAAGCTTTGGAGATCGTAAAAAACGCTCACGCCTTCGTCGATCGGTTCAGAGAGCCCGACAAAGAAGACCTGTGCTCGCTGCTGGTCTTAAAAAAATATTTTGATCTGCAAACGGAATAAAGAAAAGGGCCCGGGGACGCGCGAGCGTCCCCTTTGAAAGCGGAAACAAAAGATTGACAAAAAGTCGATTTATGGTACAATAATGGTGAGCTTCCCCCAGGCCTCTGCGGCAACGCATGCACACTTGGGGGCGATTTATTTACAGGGAACATGCGATGACGGCAAAACCTTTCAGAACGATAGAAGAGCAACTGAAAATACTTCGGTCGCGAGGGCTTATTATCGATGATGAAGCACGGGCCGGAGCTTTTTTATACCGCAATAATTATTATCGTATCAGCGGCTATTCTCTCACTCTTCGAGAAAATGACAGATTCTTTGAGGCTGCTTCTTTTCAAGATATAGCAGAGATCCACGATTTCGATCATGAGTTCAGGAGCATATTATTTCAACAGCTTTTGACGATCGAAGTGCAAATAAAATCCATGTACGCTTATGAATTCGCAAAGATCCATGCTCCCGCCGATTATCTGAATGATGCTTTCTTTACGGACAAGAAGGCGAATTGAAAACTTCGCTGCTTTTATTGCTGGAAAAATACCCCACGATAAAAATGAGCGCTTACGGCTTTCGTGACGATTGGCGGGAAAAAGTGTGAGCCGAAGTTGGGGGGGCAGAGCGAAAAATCCAAACTTGATGCGAGGGACGCGCAAGCGTCCCCTATTTCATTTGCAAAGAAAAGGCTCCGCAGCTTTCGCAAATTATTTTCATCGGCGCCGCAGCCTGCAGACAGGAAATAAACGGCCGTTGCTAGAATAAAAAAGCTCAGAACAAAAGGAAAGATCCCCGCGGGGAGAGGAGCGAAGCAAAGATGAAAGAAGCCGTCAAAAAATTCATCGCCGACAATTACGACAATTACGTGCGGGACTTGGCCGTTTTGACCAACATCGATTCCGGCAACGGCGACAGGGAAGGCACCGAGGCCGCCAACAAATTCGTGGCCGCCAAAATGGAAGAGATAGGCGCCGAGTGCGAGCTGCGCTACAACGACAGAGCCTGCCATTGCATCTCCCGTCTGAAAGGCGAAGGCAAAGTGACCGTCCTCTTGGTGGCCCATGTGGACACGGTGTTCAAAAAAGGCGAGGCCGCCCGCCGTCCCTTCACCATCGACGAAAAGAACTTCGCCTGGGGCCCCGGCGTGGGCGACGACAAGGCCACGGTGGTAGAAGTCATCTACGGCTTGAAAGCGCTGGTGAACGCCGGCTTCAAAGATTTTAAGGAGATCATCTATTATACCAACGGGGAAGAAGAAGGCGGCTCTCCCACGGCGGAAGCCATCGTGGCCGAACTGTCGCAGCAGGCCGACTTCGCCATCATCATGGACGTGGCCCGGCCCGATTGGGGCATCGTCACTCAGCGCAAGGGCAACGCCAAATATAAGATCACCGTGGAAGGCAAGGGGGGCCATCACGGCAACGCCTCGCAGGAATGCGCCAACGCCATCCACCAATTGGCCTTCACCATCACCGAGCTGCATAAATTGGCCAGCCCCATGCCCGGGGACCCGGCCGATTTCACGCCCGCCGCTTTGAAAGCCCGGGGCATAGTTGACGCAGGTCAATTCATCCCCGAGAACACGGTGAACGTAGGGGTCATCGGCTCCACTAACGATAAGATCAGCGTCATCCCCGGCGATGCTTATTGCGAGGTGAACATCCGCTGCTTCAAGATCGAAGAACAGCGGCGCATCGACGAGGCGGTGAAGGCTCTGGCAGGGAAGATCGCAGTGCCGGGCACCAAAGTGACCGTTACGGGCGGCATCGTCACCGGGCCCATGCAGAAGACGGAAAAATCTCAAAAGATGATCGACGTCTATAAGCGCATCGTGAAAGAAGAATTCGGCGGCGAAGTGTCCGAGTGGGTGGCCGGCGGCCTCACCGACGGCAACCGCACCGCCAAATATGTGCCCACCTTGGACGCTTTGGGCATCGAAAATTACGACGAGCACACGGACCACGAGAGCGTGGACCTGAACACCGTGGTGCCCCGCACCACCGCCTTCGCCCTCACCTTGGCGGAATTGGCCGCCGATTTTTAAGGGCGCAGGCCTTGACGCAGCAATTTTTCGCACCACCTGACGAAAAGCGGGTGGTGCTTTTTCTTTAGGACCGTTCAAAAAAGAAAGAGAGGCGAAAGAGATGCTCTATGCTGCCTGCTTCGGCGATTCTTTGATCGAAGGCTTTCCCTACGGCAAGAGAGCGAGTTGGTGCGCCGCAGCGGAAGAATTTACCGCAGGCGACGGAAAAAGGGCGCTGAAATTATTGAATTACGGCCTCTGCGGCGATTGCACCGACGACATTTTAGACAGATTGCGGCAGTATCGGCCGACGCTGCCCCCGTATGTGAGCCACATAATTTTTTTGGGCGGGGCCAACGACATCATCCAAGGAGCGGCCCGCTCAGCTACAATCGCAACTTTTGTCAAAGCTTCCGCCTTTTGCGAAGAAGAAGGGCTGCGGCTGGGTGTCGTGCTGCCCTTCGTCAGCGGCGAAGAAGAGTTGAACCGTTATCTTTATCCTTTGCGGGAAGCTCTCGCAACTGAGCTTTCGCCCTCCGTTCGCCTTTTCGACCTGCAGCCGGCTCTGGGAGAAGATCTTATCGGTTTGCGCAAAGCCTACATCGACGGGGTCCATCCCACCTGCGCCGCTTACGCGGCCCTGGGGCGTTACGCCGCTCCTCTTTTGCAAAAATGGCTGGAAGAAAAAGCTTGAAGTCCTTTGCCCCGAGCTAAAGGCGCGAGGCCCTCGGTTTGTCAAAAAAATCTTCCTATGTTATAATGTTCCCCGTGAAGAATTGCGTCTTCGATCAAAAACGAAGACTTTTTCGAAGAGCTTCGTTTGAAAATTTTTAGGTCGAAAATTTTTACGAAAGTTTAAGAGCGCCGTTGTCTTAAGAAAAAGTTCGCGAGCTCATACATTTTTCGAGAGAGGAAAAGATCATGCCCCAAGGTTTCGGCGGTTTGCAATTGGGCGCCGCCCTGCAGGCACAATTGCAAAAACTGGGCTTCAAAGAGCCCATGCCCATCCAGCGGGAGGCCATCCCCGCCATCATGGCCGGCAAAGACGTCATCGCCCGGGCCCACACCGGCACCGGCAAGACGCTGGCCTTTTTGCTGCCGCTTTTGCGAAAATTGGACAGGAGCAAAGACTATCCTCAGGCCCTCATCATCACTCCCACCCGGGAACTGGCGCTGCAGATAACGGCGGAGGTGGGCCGCCTTTCGGCCTATGACCCGGTGAAAGCGCTGGCAGTGGTGGGAGGCAGAGACTACGAAGAACAAAAGCGCAAATTGGCGGGGCGCAGCCAAATTTTGGTGGGCACCCCGGGGCGGCTCCTGGCTCACTGCCGGCAGGGAACCGCTTCACTGGCGGGCGTGTCCTATCTGGTGCTGGACGAAGTGGACGAGATGTTGGAGCGGGGCTTCATCGACGATGCGGCCACTCTCATCGGCCTCACCAAAGAAGAGCATCAAACGGTGCTCTGTTCGGCCACCGTTTCCGAAGAAGTGAGGAAATTGGGGCAGGCGCTCACCCGCAACCGGGCGATCATCGATCTTGATCCCGAAGAAGCTACGGTCAAAGAGATCGAACAGATCTGCATCAAGATAAGCGAAGAAAAAAAGCAGCAGGCTCTCATCGCCCTCATCAAACGCCTCAACCCCTATTTGATGCTGGTGTTCTGCCAAAGCAAAGAGAAGGCGGCGGAAACGGAACTCTTTTTAGCCCGGCAGGGCTGGGAGACGGGCCTCCTCACCGGCGATCTTTCTCCCGCCAAACGCAAAACGGTGATGAAAGATTTTCGCCGGGCCAAATTGCAGATCTTGGTGGCCAGCGACATCGCCGCCCGCGGGCTGGACGTGGAGGGCGTCACCCACGTGCTGAATTACGATCTGCCCAACAGCCCGGAGTGGTATGTGCATCGCATCGGCCGCACCGGCAGAGCCGGCCGCTCCGGCTGCGCCGTCACTTTGTATACGCCGGAAGAAGCGGCCCGCCTGCGGGCTTTGGAGACGAAGTTGGGCGTGCGCATGGTGCGGCAAAATTTGGCGGGCGACACTTTGGCCAGGCAGCCGAAAGCTGCGGTCAAAAGCAAAAAGGCCGCTCCCAAACGAGGCAGGAGCGGAGTGAAAAACAAACGCAAAGCTCCCAAGACCGGCAGCAACCGCAGGCAGAGCCGCCGAGAGGGCTGACGCTCTGCGGTTTTGCCGCGAGGGAGAGGGCTCGGTCAAACTATTGTCATGAAAAGGATTTGATTATATAATTGAAGTCAGAAAAGAGCGGCGGCGCGATGCCGACGACCGTTTAAAGGAGACGATGGTTCTATGACGGAAGTAAGAGTGAGATTTGCCCCCAGCCCCACGGGCTATCTGCACATCGGCGGGGCCCGGACGGCCCTTTTCAATTGGCTGTTTGCCCGCAAGCAGGGAGGCAAGTTGATCCTGCGCATCGAAGATACGGACGTGGCCCGGCTGAAAGAAGACAGCGTGAGCCAGATAATCACCAGTTTGAAATGGCTGGGCATCGATTGGGACGAAGGCCCGGAAAAAGGAGGACCCTGCGGCCCCTACTATCAAAGCGAACGACTGGAACTTTATCAGCGTTACGCCAAAGAATTGATCGACGCCGGCAAAGCTTATTATTGTTTTTGCACGAGCGAAGACTTAGAAAAAGAAAGAGAAAAACAGCGGCTGGCCAAGCAGCCCTTCCGCTACGGCCGCACCTGCCGCGAACTTTCCGCCGCAGAAGTCGAGAAAAGACTGGCGGCGGGGGCCAAACCTTCCGTGCGTTTGAAGATCCCCGCCACGGGCAGCATCACCGTGGACGATCTCATCCACGGCTCCGTCACCTTCAACATGGATCAGTTCGACGATTTCGTCATCATGAAGAGCAACGGCATCCCCACCTATAATTTCGCGGTGTGCATCGACGATCACCTGATGGGGATGACTCATGTGCTGAGAGCGGAGGAACATTTGCCCAACACTCCCAAGCAAATGCTGGTATACGAAGCTTTGGGCTGGCAGCCGCCTCACTTCGGCCATATGTCTATGATCCTCGCCCCGGACCGCTCTAAATTGAGCAAGAGGCACGGCGCCACTTCGGTAGAAGAATTCCGCTCTCAAGGCTACACTCATCAGGCCATCGTCAACTATTTGACCCTTTTGGGCTGGGGACCCGGCGACGAAAGAGAGATCTTCAGTCCCGCAGAGACAGTCGCTCAATTCGAATTGGAGCAAATGTCCAAGAAGGCGGCTATCTATGATACGAAGAAATTGACTTGGCTCAACGGCCAATATCTCAGCCTGCTCCCTTTGGAAGAATTGCTGCCGGAGACGGAGCCCTTCTTCCTGCAGGCCGGGCTGGTCGATGAAAAGTGGCTGGCAGAAAACAAAGAATATTTCGCTCATCTGGTAGATGTGGTGAGAGTGCGGGTGAAGACCTTGCAGGAGATCGCCGAAGCTTCCTCCTATTTCTTCCGGCCCGTGGAAGAATATGATGCCAAGGGCGCAGCCAAACACTTCAAACCGGAGACGGCGGAGCTTTTGGACAGTTGCGCCGCCGCTCTGGCCGCTCTGCCGGTATTCGACTTGGCAGGCACCGAGGCCGCTTACAATGCTTTAGCGGAAAAGACGAGCCTTTCTTTGGGCAAGCTGGTGCATCCCACCCGTCTGGCCTTGACGGGCCGCACCGTCAGCCCCGGCCTTTTCGATGTGATGGTGCTCTTGGGGAAAGAAAAAACTTTGCAGCGGCTGGCTGCGGCCGCCGCTTATATAAGAGCTCACGCTTAAAGAACGAGAGCCTCGGGCGAAGGGAGGTCTTGCCGCCGTGAAAAATATCATGCGTCTGCTGCTCGGCCTGCTGTTGGTCTTCTCTTTGGCCGCTACCTGCGCTGCAGATCAACAGACCACGGTGTTGTCCACAGACGTCCGCTACAAAGAAGTGAGGGGCACTCTGCCCTATATCGACGGCTCCAACTCTCAAGCTTTGGAGAAGCAGGCCAACAACCTGATCAGAGAGGCCGCCCGTCTGCTGGCGGAAAAGACCGGCAGCGGCAGCCTGAGCTACGAAGTGGCCCTCAATCGGCCCAGCCTTTTAGGTTTATTGCTGAAAGCAGAGGGGAGCAGGGGCACCTTTTACAAAGCTTTGAATTTAGACCTCACCAGCGGCAAAGAGCTGACGATCGGCGATTTCTTCATGAACGAAGAAGGGCTGAACAGCCTTTTGGCCGGCAGCAAAGGTTTTCTGTACAGCGAAGAAGGGCTGCTTTTAGCCGCTCAGGCCGACGGCCCCTACGTTCAGCTGCTCCCGTACAGCAGTTTGCTGCGATATCTGCGCATCGGCGAAGCGGGGCGGATCTTGCAAATAGCTCGGCTCACCAGAGAGTGCGAAGGCAAGACGCTGCACTTGACAAAGGGCGGGCTCATCGCTTTCAAACTGGATGCCAACCCCTCCACCGGTTACGGCTGGACCTTCACCGCCGACAAAGGAGTGAGCAAGGTGGGCAGTTCTTTCGTGATGCCCCCTGCAGGGGATACCCGGGTGGGCACGCCGGGGACGGAGATAATTTTTTTGGCCGTCACCGGAGCGGGAAGGCATGTTATCGATATGGCCTATAAACGGCCGTGGGAAACTTATATCGCGGATCGTTTTCAATTGACGGTGGAGGTAGGTGCTTGATATGGCAAGCGAAAAACAACAGTCGCAGGTGATCAAGGTCAACATTTTCGGCGAGCCCTACAGCCTGAAGACCGATGCTCCCGCCGCTCAGGTGGAGGAGATCGTAGGCATGGTGGACGGCAAGATGCAGAGGCTGGCCGCAGGCAAGACCGGCATCAACAGCAAAAAATTGGCGGTGTGGGCAGCCCTCGACTTGGCGGCCGAGCTGTACGACGTGCGGCAAAAATACGCCAAGCTGAAAGGTGAGGCCTTAAAGGATTAAGACCATGAAAAAAATTGAACTGTTGGCCCCGGCCGGTTCGTGGGAAGCCTTGGAAGCGGCGGTGAACGCCGGCGCCGATGCTGTCTATCTGGGAGGCACTGCCTTCGGAGCCAGAGCCTATGCCGCCAATTTCGGGCGGGAGGAGCTGCGGCGGGCGGTGCGCTTTGCTCACTTGCGGCGGGTGCGGGTCTTCGTCACCGTCAACACTTTGACAGACGACAGCGAAGTTGAAGAACTGAGCTCTTATCTTCTTTTTTTGCGGGATTGCGGGGCAGACGGTCTCATCGTGCAAGATCTGGGCGTGGTGCGGCTGGCCCGCCGTTTGGTGCCGGAGCTGCCGCTGCACGCCAGCACCCAAATGACCATCACTTCTTCGGCCGGCGTGGCCTTCGCCAAAGAAGCGGGGCTCGAGCGAAGCGTTTTGGCCAGAGAATCGAATTTAGAAGAAATAAAAGCAGCCTGCGCCATGGGTGAGGATATAGAATGCTTTATCCACGGCGCTTTGTGTATTTGCTATTCGGGCCAATGTTTGATGAGCAGTTTGATAGGCGGCCGCAGCGGCAACAGGGGCCGCTGTGCCCAGCCTTGCCGCTTGCCCTATGTATTGCAAAATGAAAAGGGCGAGCCAATGATCCTGCCGGGCAAGCCGGGGCCCTATCTTTTGAGCCCAAAAGATCTGAACACGCTGGATGTTTTGCCGAAGCTCTTAGACGCCGGCGTGATGAGTTTGAAGATAGAAGGGCGGATGAAGCGGCCGGAATATGTGGCAGTGGTGGTGGATATCTACCGCCGGGCCGTAGACAGTTATCTGGCCGGACATTATTTCGTGAGCCAAGCCGATAAGGACAACATCCAACAAATTTTCAACAGAGATTTTACCACCGCCTATTTGGAAAAACGGCCGGGGAAGACCATGATGAGCACCGCTCGGCCCAACAACCGGGGCGTGCTGCTGGGAAGAGTGGTCGACATCGAGAAAGGCCGGGCCCGCATCAAATTGGAAAAAGCTCTCCACTTAGGCGACGGGCTGGAATTTTGGGTGAAGGTGGGCGGCCGGCAGGGCAGCACCGTCACCGCCATCAACGTGGACGGAAAAGAACGGGAGAGAGCCGAGGCCGGGGAAACGGCCGCTATCGCCGTGCCCAAAGGAGTGGGAAGAGGCGATCGGGTCTTCCGCACTTTGGATAAAGCGCTGGCCGATTATGCGCAAAAATTTTTCGGCGCCGGGGCCGAGAAGAGCAAGCTGCCTCTCAAAGCCAGAGTCAGCGTAAAAGCGGGAGAGCCCCTGCACTTATGTTATATAGACGAAGAAGGGAACAAAGGAGAAGCGGTCACGGCGGCAGCGGCGCAGCCGGCTTTGAAGCGGCCCTTGACGAAAGAGATCGTCTATCAACATCTGGAGCGTTTGGGCACTACGGACTACCGCCTGCAGGAAGCGGAGATCTGCCTGGACGAGGGCGTGATGCTGCCGCTCAGCCAATTGAACGAAGTGAGACGACAGGCCCTCGCTGCTCTAGAGGCGGCTCGGCTGGCTGCCTTTCCGCCTCTTGAGAGCAAAAGAACGTCCGCAGAAGCCGCCGCTGAAGGAACATATGCAAAAACAAAAAGCGGCTTTGCAGAAAACGACGGCTCCGTTGAAGATACTTTTAGGCAAAAAGACGGCGCTCATTTCGAACGCTCGCCCCGAAAATTCGAGAGCCTCCTCAGCGTTCACTGCGATACGGCAGAAAAAGCAGAAGCGGCGCTGGCAGCAGGAGCCCAACGCATCCTTTTCGGCGGAGACTGCTTTCAACATCGCCCGCTCACCCGCAGCGATCACGAAAAAGTCGCCGCTCTCTGCCGCCGGCAGGGGAGACAGCTGGCCTTCGCCACGCCCCGCATCGTGAAAGAAAAAGAGCTGTACTTTTACGCCCGCACCTTTCGCGAGTGGGCCGAGCTGGAGCCGGACTATGTTTATATAGAAAACAACGGCCTGTGGCACTTGGCGAAAAATTTCCCCGAGCTGCCTTTGTGGTGCGGCCGCAGTTTGAACATCTTCAACAGTCAGGCCTTGGCCTTTTATGGGG
>CANQBR010000036.1 GCA_947589605.1 uncultured Phascolarctobacterium sp.
TGTTGTAATTTTCTTTACGAATTTACGCTTTTGCGCCGACTTTTTCAGAGTCGACTTTTTTGAAAAAGCGGCGCTGTTCAAAGGCGGGTCTTTTCCGGAAAACCCGAGGGCGTGAGACCGCTGCTCATTTCAAAATAAGAGGGGTGCCGAGACCTTTACTTTTTTCAAAATGAGAAGAGCGTGAGGACCTTTACTTAACTCAAAAAGAGAAAGGTGCGAGGGCCTTTGCTCATTTCAAAATTATAGGGATGTAAGCGCCCTTACTCTTTTCAAAATCAGAGGAGTGCGGTGGCTCTTGCTTTTTGCAAATGAGAGGAGGTCGAGACTGCTTTCTCTTTTTTCGTCTCAGATAAGAGAAAAGAGCACGCTGCCGTGCCCTTTGAGTCTCTTCCTTAAAAAGAAAAGCCGCCTCGCAAGAGACAGCTTTTTGTGTTTGGTTCTTCCTAATGTCTTACTCGCCCTTCTCTTTGTGCATGATCCTCTCCAATTCCTGAATGAAGTTCTTCACATCGGCGAATTGTCTGTATACCGAGGCGAAGCGAACATAGGCGATCTGGTCCGTTTTTTCCAGATAACCCATCACCACCTCGCCTATGGTGGAGCTTTCCACTTCCGTCAGTCCTAAGAGGCGTATGTCCCGCTCTACGCTGTTGGCGATCTCCTGCACTTTTTCGTAGGATACCGGCCGCTTCTCGAAAGCTTTCAACAGGCCTGCCAGCAGCTTGGCTTTGTCGAAAAGCTCCCGGCGGCCGTCTTTCTTGCTCACCACCAGCGGGTTTTCTTCATAGCGTTCGTAGGTGGTGAAGCGCCTGCCGCAGGAGGGACACTCCCGCCGGCGGCGGATGGCGCAACCGTCCTCTACTCCGCGGCTGTCGATTACCTTGCTGTCGCGGTGCGAGCAATACGGACACTTCATAAGTGCTCCCTCCTATCTCACCGTTTCAGCCAGGGCGGTATCTCTGTGGTGCTGTCTTTGGGAGCGGGCCCGAACAGCCCGGCGCCGGCCCTGTCGTCGCTGCCGGCTTGATTGGGTGCAGGAGCGGCCTGAGGCCGGAAGGTGTTGATCAAAGTGCCTTTATGATCGGCAGCGGGGCCTGCGGTGTCAAAGCCCGTGGCGATGACGATGACCCTGATCTCGTCCATCAACTTATCATCGATAACGGCGCCGAAGATGATGTTGGCATCTTCTGCTGCTGCTTCCTGAATGGTGAGAGCTGCTTCGTTCACGTCGAAGAGGGAAAGCTCCGGCCCGCCGGTGATATTGATGAGCACGCCCTTGGCCCCGTCGATGGAAGCTTCCAAAAGCGGGCTCTTGATGGCTGCTTCGGCTGCGGCCTTGGCCCCGCCTTCGCCCTTGCCGGTGCCTATGCCCATCAGGGCGCTGCCGGTGTTGGCCATCACGGCCTGCACGTCGGCGAAGTCGACGTTGATGAGGCCGGGCACGGCGATGAGGCTGGAGATGCCCTGCACGCCCTGCAACAGCACGTCGTCGGCCATCTTGAAAGCATCGATCATGGAGGTGCGCTTGTCGATGATGGCCAGCAGGCGGTCGTTGGGGATGGTGATGAGAGAATCCACCTTATCTCTTAAAGCCGCTATGCCGGCTTCGGCCTGGTTCATGCGGCGCTTGCCTTCGAAACGGAAAGGTTTGGTCACTACGCCCACTGTGAGGGCGCCTGCTTCTTTGGCGCATTCGGCTACGATGGGAGCGGCGCCGGTGCCGGTGCCCCCGCCCATGCCGGCGGTGACGAAGACCATGTTGGCCCCCTGCAATGCGGCGGCTATTTTTTCTCTCGTCTCTTCCGCGGCCTTGCTGCCGATCTCCGGATTGCCTCCGGCCCCCAGCCCTTTAGTGAGCTTCTCGCCGATGACAATCTTATTCTCTGCCTTAGAGAGCACCAGAGCCTGAGCATCGGTGTTCACCGCGATGAATTCCACGCCCTGTACTTCTTCGGCTATCATACGGTTGACGGCATTGTTGCCGCCTCCGCCCACGCCTATCACTTTGATCTTGGCAAGATTCGGACTGGACAGTTCAACTTCTTCAAACATTTTGAGCCTTCCTCCCCTTGGTCATTGGGTAAAATAGCCTGCTGTGTCGAACGATCGCGTTAAAAACTATTAAACTAGACAGTTCACCGTAACAGGCCTTTTTTCCTGCTTTTATACAATATATAGTAAAATATAATTTTTACCGCCTATTTTAGCGATGCTGCCTAGCTCGCCCGTTCAGCTCTCGACCGCCGTGGGCGCCGCCCCTTTGAATTTGATATAGGGCTTGCCGAAGCTGAGGTCGATATAAAGAGCGTCGATCTTCTGTCCTTTGATCTCGTTGAAGACCGTCATATAGAGCCCGGCCTTGGCGGGGATCTGCGCCGCCGCTCCCAAACGGATGGGGAAGCTGTCCCGCTGGCTGACAGTGACGAAGTGCCGGTCGTCCACGGCGATCTCCGCTATCTTAGCCCTAGCCGCTCCGTCCAACTGCCCCAAAAAAGAAAGGATGGCGGCCACTCTCTCGTTGGCGATGGTGTCGCCCACGAACACATTGCCGCAGTCCTCCCCCACCAAGAGGGGCGCTTTGGCATCGGGCAGGGCAACGGTCACTTTTATCACCATGCCGTCGCGATCCAATTGCAGGTAACTGTGATAAGCGTTGGCTACATACAGAGCCGGCTGTCTTTCTTCTATATCTATCTTCAAAATGCCCCACGGCCAACTGTAGGACGCCCGCACATTTTTGAAGCGCACATCCTGCCGCAGCACTTTTTCCACCTGTGCGGCGCTCACGTTGAAGCAGTTGAAAGGGGCCTGGCTGCCGGCTATCTGCAAAATGTCTTCTTCTGTAACTTGGGTGCTGCCGCCGATCTCGACGCCTCCCAAGGCCCGCCCCGGCTGATGCAGCCAGCGGTAGAGCCCCGTGGCCGCTGCCGCCAAGAAGGCCGCGATCAAAAGAAAGCGCAACAGCCGCAAACGCCGTTGCCGCCGGGAGCGGCGCAGCCGTTCCCTGAAAGTTCCGCTCATAGACCCTCCTTGCGGCGAAACGGCTCAGTAATGAGCACCTGCCAAGATGAGGGCGCAGAGAGCGGGAAAGTCTATGCCTACCGCAGCGGCCGCCTTAGGCACCAAACTGGTGACCGTCATCCCCGGCACCGTGTTGGCTTCGATGACGAAGGGAGTGCCTTCGGCATTCAACAATACATCTATCCTGGCCACGCCGGAGAGGCCTAAGCAACGGTAAGCCCTCAGCGCCAGTTCCTGCACGGCCGCAGTCTCTTCCTCCCGCAAGGGAGCGGGCACCAAATAGTCGGTGGCTCCCTTGGTGTATTTGGAATGAAAATCGTAGGCGCCGCTGTGAGGAGCGATCATGATGATGGGCAGGGCCGTCGGCTCTCCCTCTTTTTCCATGATCGCCACCGTCAGTTCTTTGCCGGCTATATATTCTTCCGCCACCACTTCTTCGGAATAATGAGAAACATCTTCCAAAGCTGCGGCCAAAGCGGCCTCTTCTTTCACGATGGCCACGCCGATGGAAGAGCCCTGGCTGGCTGCCTTCAGCACCACCGGCAGAGAAAATTTTGCTTTGATCTTTTCCAGGCAGGCCCCTTTGTCTCGAAGGTCGGCCTTGCCGAAAATGAGGCAGGCGGGGGTGCTGATGCCGTCGGCGATGAAGAAACGTTTGCTGGCGGCCTTATCCATGGCGATGGCGCTGGCTAAAACGCCGCTGCCGGTGTAGGGCAGGCCCGCCGCTTCCAAAATGCTTTGCAGGCGGCCGTCTTCTCCGTACAGGCCGTGAACGCAATTGAACACCGCCTTCGCTTTTAAAGCAGCCAGCTGAGCCGCCACGGTCTTGGGCTCCAATTCCAATTTGACGACATTGCAGCCCAAGCTCGAAAGGGCCTCGGCCACCGCTCCGCCGGTATTGCGGGATATCTCTCTTTCTGCGCTCGGTCCGCCCACCAGGACGGCTATGGTATCTTGCTTATTGAATTCCATCATGCTCTCTGCTCCAATCGGCTCACCAGGGCCTCACCCACTTTGTATACGTCGCCGGCTCCTACGGTCATCACCAAGTCGCCGGGCAAAACGGCATCCTCTAAATATGCCCGGGCCTGCTCCGGATCGGGAAGATAGCGCACCTTCTGCCCCGTGGCGGCCTCGATGCCCGCCGCCAAAAGAGAACTGCTCACGTGGGGGATAGGCTCTTCCCCCGCAGAGTAGATATCGAGAAGCACCACTTCATCCGCCGCGGCAAACGAGCGGCAGAAATCATCGAACAAGAGCTGGGTGCGGGTGTAGCGATGAGGCTGAAAGACGCACAGCAAACGTTTGGGCTGCGTCTGCCTCGCCGCCTGCAAAGTCATCCCTATCTCCGTGGGATGGTGAGCGTAATCGTCTACGACCCAAACTCCTCCCACGCGCCCCTTGGTCTCGAAGCGCCGCTTCACTCCGGGGAAGCGGCCCAAGGCAGCGGCGATCTTTTCTCCGTCGATGCCCAGCTCTATGGCTGCGGCGAAAGCTCCTAGAGAGTTCAGCACATTGTGCGTTCCCGGCAGCAAAAGATCTATTTTCGTAAGGAATTTGCCGTGAGCATACAGATCGTAGCTCGTGCCGGCGGCGCCGAAAGAAATATTCGCGGCGGTATAATCCGCTTCCTTAAGGCCGTAGGTGATGCAAGGCGTTTTCGTCTCCCGCGCCAAGCGGGCCACTTTGGCATTATCTGTACAGAGGACGGCCTTGCCTCCCTCTTTCACGTTGGCGACGAAGCGGACGAAGGCCTCGTAGATCTTCTCTTCGCTGCCGTAGTGGTCCAAATGATCGTTCTCGATATTGGTAACCACGGCCAGACCGGGATAAAATTTCAGGAAGGAGCCGTCGCTCTCGTCGGCTTCGGCCACCACCAGATCTTTTCTGCCGCTGCGGGCGTTGCCGCCCAAACTTTCCACTTCTCCGCCTATCACCACGGTGGGGTCGGCCCCTCCTTCTACGGCGATGCAGGCCAGCATGGCGCTGGTGGTGCTCTTGCCGTGGGCCCCGGCTACCGCCGCCCCGTAGGCGTCGTTTAAAAGAGCGGCCAGCACATCGCTGCGGTGCAGCACCGGCAGGCCCAAGGCTCTGGCGGCAACAAGTTCGGGATTGTCGGCCTTGATGGCGGTGGACACTGCCACCGCATCCGCTCCCGCTATGTTAGAAGCGGCATGGCCCAAAAAGATCTTCGCCCCTTTTTCCGCCAGCAGGCTCGCCATGTGGGAGCCTTTAAGGTCGGAGCCGCTCACCTCAAAGCCCCGCTCTGCGAGGACGTAGGCTAAAGCGCTCATCCCTATGCCGCCGATGCCGATGAAATGTACATGATGATAGTCGGTCAACAAAGCGTCGGACAAACTCATCTTCCCTTCTCTGCGTTCAAGTCCCGCTAAAAAGAAATTCATTTTTCGATCAGAGCCAAGGCCAAACCGGCGATCTTCGCCGCCGCTTCGGGCTTGCCCAAAGAGCGGGAGGCCTCGGCCATGGCCTTCAATTCTTTATCGTGAAGGAGGAGGTATTCGATGGCCTCCTGCAAACTTTCGCCTGTAAGATCTCTATCCAAGATCACTTTGGCAGCGCCGGCCGCCTCTAAGGCCCGGGCGTTGAATTCCTGATGGTTGGCCGTGGCATAAGGATAGGGCACCAAGATGCCGGGGATGCCTTTGGCCGTCAATTCAGCCAAACCTATGGCCCCGGAGCGGAACACCGCTATGTCGGCCGCCGCCAAAGCCCGCGGCATATCGTGAAGATAAGGAGCGATGATGATGTTGTTTTCCACCCCGCCTTTGGCCTTCAAAGCCGCCATGTAAGCTTCGTAATTGGCGGTGCCGGTGGCGTGGAGCACCTGCACATCGCTGCGGCCGCTGAGGGCCAGCTCCACATCCAGCATCGCTCTGTTGATGCTGCGGGCTCCCCTGCTGCCGCCGGAGACCAGCACCGTTTTCTTATCCGGGTCGAGGCCCAGTTCTTTCACGGCCTCTTTTCGCCCGCAAGAAAGGATGCTGCTGCGGATGGGGTTGCCGGTATAAATTTTTTCCGCCGGCCCGTGAAGATATTGGCCCGCTTCTTTATAGCCCAGGTAGACCTGCCGCACCCATTTGTCCAAAGTTTTATTGGTGAAGCCGGGCATGGCGTTTTGTTCTTGGATACAGGTGGGTATGCCCCAGCGGGCGGCCCAAAAGACCAAAGGTCCGCACACATAGCCGCCGGTGCCGATGACCAGATCGGGCTTTTCTTCCTGCAGCACCCGGCGGGCATCCACCAAACCGTGGAGCAGTTTATAGATGCTGCGGAAAGTGTCCAGGCTCAGGCTGCGCTTGAAGCCGGCCACTTGGATGAATCTCAAAGGATAACCGTAGCGGGGCACGATGTCTTTTTCCAGACCGTTCTCCGTGCCCACGAAAAGAAGTTCGGCCTCCGGCTGCAGTTTTTTGATCTCGTCGGCAATGGTCAGGGCCGGATAGATGTGGCCGCCTGTACCGCCGCCGGTGATGATGATCTTCATACTTTCGCCTCCCGCACTCAGGTCGCGTCAGTCGTTCGTCTGCCTTTTGGAGGGCAGTGCCGCCACTAATTTTTTAAAGCAACGGCCGCGCTGGGGATAATTTTCGAACATATCGAAGGAAGAACAAGCCGGTGAAAGGAGCACCACCTGAGGCGCCGCGGCCAAGCCGTGGGCGATGCGCACAGCTTCTTCGAAACTGTCGGCCAAACGGATGTTCTCCACTCCCGCCGCCGTCGCTGCCCGATAAAAACGCTCCCGAGCCGCTCCCAAAAGGATGAGGGCCTCCGTCTTTTTCTTCACCAAGGCCATCATGGGCCCCAAGTCCGTCATCTTATCGTAGCCGCCGGCGATCAAAACGATGTGAGGATGATCGAAAGCCTCCAAAGCTTTGATCACGGAATCCGTATTGGTGGCCTTGGAATCGTTGTAATATTTCACGCCGTCCAGCTCCCGCACGAATTCCAGCCGATGCTCTACCCCGGTGAAAGCGGCCAAGACTTCGGCCATGTCGCCGACGCTCACTCCGGCGAAATAGCCGCAACCCAGCGCCGCCAAAATATTTTCTTCGTTATGCCCGCCGAAGAGCCGGCAGGCGGCGACGGGGCACACCCTGTGTTCTTCGCCTTTCCATTTTATCACAAAACTGCCGTTGCGAATACAGATACCGTTTTTTAAATTGACTTTGCGGCTGAAAAAGCAAACTTGCGAAGGACATTTTTCGGCCCAAGAGCGCACGACGGGATCGTCGTAGTTGAGAAGGGCCACCTGCTCTTTTCTTTGCCGCAGAAAAATATTTTGTT
The DNA here is from genome assembly GCA_947589605.1 of uncultured Phascolarctobacterium sp. Taxonomy (GTDB): domain Bacteria; phylum Bacillota; class Negativicutes; order Acidaminococcales; family Acidaminococcaceae; genus CANQBR01. The sequence goes on from CANQBR010000036.1 coordinate 7,327, forward strand.
TGGCGGCGCCGTAAGCTTCCATACTGTGGTGCCGCTCCAAATGATCGGGAGTGAGGTTCAGCACAGCGGCGATAGCGGGAGCGAAGGTGCTCACCTTCTCCAATTGAAAGCTTGATATCTCCGCAGCCACCCAAGCATCGGCGGGAAGGTGATCGATCTCGGCGGAAAGAGCCGCGCCGATGTTGCCCCCCACGGCGCTGGGCACCGGCAAACGTTTGAAAAATTCTCCCACCAAAGTGGTGGTGGTAGTTTTGCCGTTGGTGCCGGTGATGGCCGCCATGTGCCCTTTAAAGAGGCGGAAGGCCAGCTCGACCTCGCCGATCACTTCTGTTTTATTCTCTGCGGCCAGCACGCTCTCTTTATCGCAGGCCACGCCGGGAGAAAGGACCATGAGTTCGGCTTTATCCAATAACCCTTCGTAAGCGGCGGCCCCCACGTAAAGACCGCCGCCGTGAGCTGCCAAGAGCTCGGCCAGCTCTTTGGAGATCTCGCAGGGCACATCGTTATAAAGATAGACGGCACAGCCTCTTGCCGCCAGCACCCGGGCAGCACCGCAGCCGCTGATGCCGGCGCCGTAAACGATAACAGAAGCGGGAAGAGCCATCTTCTTCACCTCCTAAAGGAGCCACAGACCGAGGCCTGTGAGAGAAAAGACCAAACTGGCCAAGCCAAAGGCGAAGACCACCGCTGTCTCCTTCATGCCGCCCAGTTCGAAATGATGATGGAGGGGAGCCATGCGAAAGATGCGGCGGCCGTGGCTGTAACGAAAATAAGTTACTTGGATGATGACGCTGGCCGCTTCCAACACATAGACGCCGCCGATGACGATCAAAAGCAGTTCGGTCTTGGTCAAAAGAGCGAGGGCCGCCACTCCTCCCCCCAAGGCCAAAGAGCCGGTGTCCCCCATGAAAACTTTGGCGGGATAGTGATTGAAGAGCAAAAAGCCGGCGCAGCTGCCGAAGAGGGCGGCGGCGAAAGAAGAAAGTTCGGGGGCGGGCCCGCAGGCGGCGATATAGGCATAGACCGCTGCCACCGGCAGGGTCACCCAGCTCACCAAGCCGTCCAGCCCGTCGGTGAGATTCACCGCATTGGTGGTGCCCACCAAAAGCAGGAAGGCCAATAAATAGTAGGCCGGGCCCAAATCGATATCAACATTGAAGAGAGGCACCCACAGCTTGCTGCTGTGCAGATAAGTCTCCGCATAATAAACATAGGAAGCGGCCAGCAAAAACTGCAGCAAAAACTTCTGCCGCACCGTCAGCCCCAGGTTCCTCTTCTTCACCACTTTGATGTAATCGTCGATGAAGCCGATCAGACCGTGGCCCAAAGTGAGCCACAGGGCGATGACTATGGCCGGGCTGGGCCGCTCCCAAGCCAGCAGAGCAACCAAAACGGCGGCCGCTATCATCAGCCCGCCCATGGTGGGCGTGCCACTTTTCTTTTGATGGCTGGCCGGCCCCACCTCTCGGATGCTCTGCCCGAACTTCAGCCGGTGCAGAAAGGGGATGAGGAGGGGTCCCACGAGGGCGCAGAAGATGAAGGCGGTGGCGCCTATTCCCATAAAAGCGAACATCGACAGCCTCCTATTTGAAGAGTTCCAGCATCTTATCGACCTGCATGATGCGGGAGCCTTTCAAGAGCACCACGTCTTGCGCCCGCACCAATTGCCGCACACAGCCGGCGGCCTCCTGCCGGGTGGCAAAATAGTGGACGGATACGCCGGCCGCCTTTGCTTCTTCGGCCAAAGCCGCCGACTCCGGCCCGTAGGCCACCAATTCGTCCACGCCGTATTTGGCAGTCCAGCTGCCCACCCGCCGGTGAGCCGCTTCGCTGACAGCACCCAATTCCGCCATGTCGCTGAGGATGGCTATGCTCCGGCCTTTCACTACTTTTTTTGCTTCGGCCAAAGTTTTGAGAGCCGCCTCCATGCTGGCGGGGGAAGCGTTATAAGCATCGTTGATGAAAGTGATGGGCCCTATGTAGACAATCTCCTGACGGCTGCCGGTGAGCCGGGCCCCGGCCAAGGCCTTGGCCGCAGCTTCCATCTCCACGCCGTAGCAGGCTGCCCCCGCTATGGCGCTGAGAGCATTGTAAACATTGTGCTCTCCCATCACCTGCAGGCGCACCCGCACGCTGCGGCCGCTGTTTTTCTCCGTGCAGGTGAAGCCGGTGCCCAAAGCCGAAGTAACGATCTCGCTGCCTCGGTAATCGCAGTCGAGCCCCAGACCGAAGGTCAGCACTTTGGCCTTCGTAAGGGCGGCGGCCCGCAGAGCGTAAGCATTATCGCCGTTCAAAACGGCGAAGCCCGAAGCAGGCAGTTGCTCTGCCACCTCCGCCTTGGCTTTGGCGATGTTGTCCAAGCTGCCCAATAATTCCATGTGGGTCTCTCCCACATTGGTGATGAGCCCGGCATCGGGGCGGGCGATGGCGCACAGTTCTCTTATCTGCCCCAAGCCCCTCATGCCCATCTCCACCACGGCCACGTCCGTATCTTCTTCGATGGTGAAGAGAGTTTTGGGCAGGCCGATCTCGTTGTTGAAATTGCCTTGGGTCTTCACCACTTTATATTTGCTGCTCAAACAAGCGGCCAAAAGATCCTTGGTAGAAGTTTTGCCGTTGGAGCCGGTGACGGCGAAGACCTTTAATTTTTCGAACTGCAGCCGATATGCCGTGGCCAAAGCTTGATAAGCTTTCAACGTATCTTTCACTTTGAAGCAGGTGATGCCCTCAGGCACGTCGACTTCTTTGGAGACCAGCACCCCCGCAGCTCCCTTGCTCACGGCTGCGGCGACGAAGTCGTGGCCGTCGAAGTTGGGCCCGCTGAGGGCCACGAAGAGCTGCCCCGCTTCCACTTGGCGGGAATCGGTGGTGATGCCGCAAAAAGAAGTTGCGAGACTGCCCCGCACTTGGGCGCCGGTGGCTTCTGCCGCAAAAGTCGCCTCTAACTTCATTTTTTCTCCCTCCAATACTCTTCAACTATTTCTCTGTCGTCAAAGTGGATGGTCCTGTCTTTGAGGATCTGATAATTTTCGTGTCCTTTGCCGGCGATGAGGAGCACATCGTCGGCAGCGGCGTTCGCTAAAGCGAAACGGATGGCCTCCCGCCTATCCGCCAGCCGCCAAACTTTTTTATCGGCGGGCAGTGGGGCGAAAGCAACGCAGATCTGATCCAAAATTTTTTCGGGATCTTCACTGCGGGGATTGTCGCTGGTGGCCACCACACAGTCGGCCAAGGCAAGAGCCAAGCGCCCCATGATGGGCCGCTTCTTGTTGTCTCGGTCGCCGCCGCAGCCGAAGACGACCCACAATTTGCCTTTGGTGATCTCTCTGGCGGTGCGAAGCACGTTCTCCAAGCCGTCGGGAGTGTGGGCGTAATCGACGATGACGGTGTAAGGCTGCCCCGCCTCCACCAATTGGAAACGGCCGGGCACGCCGGCAAAGCCGTTCAAGACAGAAGCGATCGTATCTTTTTCTATCCCTTCCGCCATAAGAGCGGCCACGGCGGCCATCACATTGTACACGTTGAAAAGGCCGGTGATCTTCAAATGCAGGTCCATCGTCCCTTGAGGCGTGGCCAAACTCAGTTCCATGTGCTTGGCGGCGATATGATGATCAAGGGGTCGGATGTCGTTCTCTGCACCCAAGCCGTAGGTGAGCACGGGAACAGCGGTGCGGGCGCGGATGACGGCGCTCGACGGGTCGTCCATATTGAAGACGGCGTGTTTATGCGCTTTCGTGCCGCCGCTCAAGCCCTCGAAGAGCAGGCTCTTGGCGTCACGGTAAGCTTCCATGGTCTTATGAAAATCCAAATGATCCTGAGTGATGTTGGTGAGGACAGCACAGTCGTATTCGATGCCCGCCACTCTGTTCAGAGCCAGCGCATGGCTTGAAACTTCCATCACCAAATAATCGCAGCCGGCCTCTTCCATCTCGTGCAGCGCCTTTTGCAGCTCCACCACATCGGGAGTAGTGTTGTGGCTGACTGTGGCCTTCTCTTCGATCATGATGTTGATGGTGCCGATGAGGCCGACTTTATGCCCTGCCTTGCGCAAAACTTGCCGGATGATATTGGTGGTGGTCGTCTTGCCGTTGGTGCCGGTCACGCCTATCACCCGCAGGCGGCGGCCGGGATAGTCATAAAAATAAGGAGCGACCGTTTCCATGGCCGCTCTCGTATCGGCGACCTGCAAAACAGCAACTCCTTCGGGCAATTTATTCGGTATATCTTCCACCAAGAGGGCCGCTGCCCCCTTCTCTGCAGCCTGAGCTATATAAGCGTGGCCGTCTGTCGTGGCCCCTTTCAAGCAGATAAAGAGACTGCCCGGCACTACTGAGCGGGAATCGGCGGTAATGTCCGAGATGCGCGCATCGGCAGGACCGAAGCGGCGAGCCTCCGGCAACAGGGCAGCCAAGGAAGCCAGACTCTTTTCCATAAGCTCTACCTCCAAATGAAAGAGCAGCCGCAAGGCCGCCTTTCAAATTATTCTATGCAGATTATAGCACAAGTCTTTGCAAAACGCTATGCTTATTTACCGGCCAGCAGCACGTTCTCCCTTCTGCCCGTCCCTTTGGCCGCGGCGTTTACGTAGATGGTGCTGCGGGCCACTTTCATGTCCAGCTGCCCCTCGGCGAAGCTGATGATGCGGTTGGGGCTTTTCAACTGCTCCACTTCGATGTTCAATTCGCTGTTGCGCCGGCCGATGAGCTTTTCTTCTTTCTGCAGAGCCACCAAGCTGTTGCCTTCATACATAGCCCAACTGCTTAAGGCTACGCAGGCCATGTAGCCGCAAAAAACCACCGCCGCCAACTGCAACAGGCCCCGGCGCAGGGCACGGCACTCCGCCTGCTCTTTTTTGGCTTTGCGTTCTTGCAGTTCTTGCTGCCGTTGCCGCTCCGCCTCCAGAGCGTAGTCTTCCTCATAATATTCGAATCGACGTGCCAGCATTCCATCCACCTTTTTCTTTATAAAGAAACTTCATCAAAGCTTAGTAGCATAGCGCAGGCGGGCGCTGCGGCTGCGTGGGTTGCGCTCCACCTCTTGGGGCGAAGGCGTCGTGTTCCCGGCCCCCGTTAAGAGCGGTTTCTTGCCGCACACGCACACCGGCAACTGAGGCGGGCAGGTGCAGCCCTTCACCAGCTCCGCTATCGTCTGCTTCACTATCCTGTCTTCCAAACTGTGGAAGGTGATCACGGCCAAACGGCCGCCTTTTTGCAAACGCTCTGCCGCTTCCCGCACAGCCCCTTCCAAAATGCTCAATTCACCGTTCACTTGGATCCTGATGGCCTGAAAGGTGCGTTTGGCCGGGTGCGGCCCTTCGAGGCGATATTTTTTAGGTATTGCTTCTTTGATGATATCGACCAATTGAAAAGTTGTAGTGATGGGCTCCTCTGCCCTCTTGGCGACGATCAGCCTCGCGATGGCCTTGCTCCGCCGTTCTTCTCCGTAAGTTTTGAAGAGCCGAGCCAATTCTTTTTCGGGCCAAGTGTTGACGATGTGCGCGGCGTTCTCTTCTCTGCCGTTCTCTGCGTCCATCCTCATGTCCAAGGGCCCGTTCTGCATGTAGGAAAAGCCCCGTTCGGGAGCGTCCAATTGATAGCTGGATACGCCCAAGTCGAAGAAGATGCCGTTCACCTTCTCTATGCCCAAGCCGTCCAGCACGCTGCCCAACTCGCAAAAATTGGCTTTTTGCAAAATTATCCTGCAGGGGTGCTTGCCCTCCAGCCTTTTTGCAGCGGCGCTCAATGCTTCGCTGTCTCGATCGATGCCGATGAGGGTCGCCCCCGCCCCCAAAGCCGAGGCGATGGCTTCGCTGTGCCCGCCCCCGCCCAGAGTGCAGTCCACATAGATCCCTTCGGGGTCTGTCACCACGGCCGCCACGACTTCCGGGACCATGATGCTGGTGTGAGCAAAGGGGATAGAGCCGCTCATGACGCTAGATCCCCAAGTCCGACAGTTCTTCCGCGATGGCGTTCACTGCGGCGGAACTTGCTTCGTTGTATTTTTGCCAAGCTTCGGCGTCCCAGATCTCCGCTCTGTTGCCGGCCCCTACGATCACCGTGTCTTTATTCAAAGAAGCATAGCGGCGCAGGCTCGGGGGCAGCAGCACCCGTCCCTGCCGATCGCACTCCGCTTCGGCGGCGCTGCTGAAGAAGAAACGGGCGTAGTCTCGGGCCGCTTTCTTGGAAGTGGGCAAAGAAGCCAGCTTGGCGCATTCTTTCTGCCACTGTTCTTGAGGATAAATGTAAAGACAATTGTCCAAGCCCTTGGTGATCACAAAGCCCGCGCCCAATTCTTCCCGCAGTTTGGCGGGAATGGCAAGACGGCCCTTGCTGTCCAGAGAATGCTGATATTCACCTAAAAACATAAGACCGCCTCCTCTCTGTGGCGCCTGCCTCCCAAAGGCAGACACTTTCACCACTATTCCCCACTTTTCCCCATTATAATTTCTTTTTGCTGAAAAAGCAAGGTGCTTTTTGCAAATTTGCCGAATTTTTTATGCGGGCGATGAGTCGATCGTCGACGTGAACGCAAATTCGTCGCAGCAAAGGCAAAAAGCCTCTATCTGCCTTTGCGTTTACTTTGACAAATGACAGCAAAGGCAAAGGACCGGAAAATTTTTTCATCGTCGTGGCAACTTTGCCTCTTTGGTGTTATAATTAGGGCGATCGTTTTTAAACTCTTTAACAACGAAGTCGCTTTTTTGAGCAGGAGGTAAAGTTTATGGCAAAGATCACCAAAGATACCGGCATCATCGAAGCCGTTCAAGCCCATCCCGAGATCATAGAAGTATTCATGAATTACGGCCTCGGCTGCATCGGCTGCATGGCCGCGCATTTCGAGACCATCGGCCAAGGCGCCGGCGCTCACGGCATCGACGTGGATGCTCTCATCGAGGACATCAACAAAGTTATCGCAGCCGACGAAGAGAAGGCCTGAGCGCGCTCTTCGAAACAAAAAAAGAAACGTCTGCACGGCAGCTGCTAAAACCGCTGAGCAGACGTTTTTTATTTAGAAGTTTTTTTGAAAAGAGGGACGCCTTTTGAGCGTCCCTCCGTTTTCTATTCTTTATTCTGTTTTTCGTCAGTTCCAATACTGCTCCACCTTGGCCGCCGCTGCCTCGGGAGTAAGGTGGAAGTTCTGCACCAATTCCTGTGCCACTACCTTTTTTTCCCCGGCAAACTTTTTCAAGGTGGCGACCATGGCAGAGATGCCTTTTTCGGTACCCTCGTCTCTGCCTTTTGAAATGCCCAGTTCTATGCCCTCGGCTCTGCCTTTCTCTACTCCCTCTTCCAACGCATCCTTTCTGACATTGTACTCGTAGATCTCTCTTGCTTTCGCTTCATCGTATAAAACTACCATGATATTTTCTACCTCCCTCCTGCGCGACGCCAAAAAGACGGGCAACACTCCTTCTTCGATACAGCGGTCGATGATCCTCTTTACAGTTTCCACTGTGGGTCCGCCTTTGCGCCGCTCTTCATCGGCGATGTTGCAAAAGCGCACATATTGGTTCACGATGTCGCTTTTGTCGGCGGCAGTCCCCCGCAGCACTTTCACTTTCAGTTCCGCGAATTCGTCCCCTCCGCAAAGATCCGAAAGCCGCAAGACAGCCGGCACTTCCCCCTTCCCTGTGTAAATAACATACATTTCCACTTTGGGGAAGCGGTGCGCTTTGGCGTCGTGCATGCTCCATAGCTTTTCATAGCTGTAGGCGTTGTAAGTGGCTGCCAAATAAAACAGCATGCGCATGGGAAGATTCGGGGAAAAAGTCGACTGGGCTTCCACCAAAATGATCAGCCTGTCTTTCACCAAAAAGCCCAGATCGTTGTAGATGTCGTCGACCAAGACGTTGGTCAGCGTGATCACTTCGATGTCTTTTTCTTCGACGCCGTCGTCTTCTGCGTGCAGCGACTTATACAATTGCAGGGTGTACTGCGGGTCTTGAAAAAGATAAGTGAAAACGCTGTCTTTTACGGTCCTTTTCATCCGGGGCATCGGGTCTCCTCCTTTTATTTTTTTATTTTGCTCACCTTGCCCCTGATGTGACCGTACTTTTATTATACATTTTCAGGGGCAAAATGAGAAGAAAAACTTGCTGATTAGCTGCTGCGCCGGACATGTATATCGCCGGTCACTGAGCCTGTCGAAGTGCCCGGCGCAGCAGGGCCTTTCATCCGCGGCCTAACGTTTCGACAAGCTCAACGGGCGGCCGCTACGTGAGCCAAAGCCTCTGCTCAGTATGCGGCACTCTTAACTCCTCACTCCACTCTTCACACTCCACACTAAAATAAAAAATCCTTCGCCTAACGGCGAAGGACGTGCTCACTTCGGTCCGACTGTTTATATACCGCTTGTCGGCTAACGGCTCGTTTGTTGCTCTATTCGTTTGTCCGCAAACAACGGGGAGTATCCCCTTGCGGTCCCGCCGCTCCCATCATGAGATCGGCGACGGATCAAAGCACCTTTATTGTAACAAGCTTGAAAGATAAAGTCAACGCTTTGAATTTTTCATGCGAGCGAGTTAATCCGCCTTCGAATAGTAAAGAGGAGCACTTGCGTGCTCCTCCGTTTTTTGCAACTTGCGCAGTTGCCGCTGTGCCGCTTCTTAGAAAGTGATCACCAACTGGCTCCACAGAGCAGCGCCGTCTTCTTGGCCGTCTTTCTTGTCTTCCAGATATTCGTAGTCGATGAGGGCTACCATGTTCTTGGCAAGTGCGTACTCGGCGCCGATGGCATACCCTTCGAAACCGTTAGCCAGGAACTTGTTCGGGAAGGTGTTATCCTCGCCATTTTGAACAACAACACTGCCAGCCATGTTGTAGTACTTAGCGTATGCGCCCCAGCTGCCGGGTTTGTTAGCCTTGGCTCCTTTGTATTTCAGCATGGCGAAGATGCCTTGATTGTTACCGTCCTGATCGTCTTCCTCAGCCTTCAGCCACAAGCCTTCTAAGGTCAAGTCTTTCACGATGGGGAATTTCACATCGATACCCAGAATGCTATTGTCTTTATCAGCCTTAGCGGCAGCAAAAGCACCACTAGTCTGATCTTTAACATCCATGTAGGTAACTTCGGCATTTACTACACCGATCTTACCGCCAACGGAAGCCAGCCAAAATTCCTCACCAAAAGGTTGAGTTTTTCCAGCAGCCAATTTGTTGGCCAACTTACCGACCATACCGGTCAGTTTGATTTCTTTGCCATAGGAAGCTTTTACATAGTCGGCGCGGTTACCGTAAATCTGGCCGCCGTTGCCTACCAAAGCGATGTGGTTACGGCCTGCCTCGATGTTCAGTCCGCCCAACTTGCCGTTTACAAAAGCACGCTGGAAGTCGGTGGTCTCATTGCCAACCTTATCGATGAGGTTTTGCTGATTCTCGATCATGCCGGTGTAGGTCCAGTCATCATTGATCTGGCCATTGAAGAACAGACGGGAACGCAGTACGCTGCCGGGAGCATGACCGGTATCTTTGCCTGCATCATCGCCAGTGCCCAGTTTGTGATAGCCATGAATGCTTTGATAATGAGCACGGATTTGGCCGGTGATCTTAACGGCGTCGGCCTTCTTCTCCAAGTTGGCAACGCGAACGCCCAGAGCATCCAACTCATCGGCGAATTCGGCAGCCAGTTTGTCAACGTTGGCGCCGTTAGCCATAGCCCGGGCCACGATCTGAGCCATCTCGTAGCGGGTCATCAGCTTGTCGCCGCCGAAAGTGCCGTCGCCGTAGCCGTCGATAACGCCGGCAGCAGCCAGCTTCTCGATGCTGTCATAAGCCCAGTGACCAGCGGGCACATCGGAGAAGGGGTTGGCGGCATAAGCGCTGGCAGTTACGCCCAGAGCCATAGCCATGGCAAAGATAAGAGACTTTTTCATTTTGCATTC
>CANQBR010000037.1 GCA_947589605.1 uncultured Phascolarctobacterium sp.
CGGGACCGCAAGGGATACTTCCCCGTTGTTTGCGGACAAACGAATAGAGCAGCGATCCGGCCGCTCACCGACAGCGGGATAGAAGCAGTCGGACCGAAGTGAGCACGTCCTTCGCCGTGAGGCGAAGGCTTTTTTGTTTTAGTTTGGAGTTTGGAGTGTGGAGTGTGGAGTTGGGCGCCCGCCCGCTGAGTTTGTCGAAGCGTTAGGGCGCCCTGCTGCGTCGGGCATTTCACCCTCTTGTACCTCGTGCAAGTTTGAATGATCCTGCTGAGGGTGCCCGGCGACAAGCTCAATGACCGACGATATACGAACCCGGCGACCGCTCAACGGGCGGGCGCTACATGCCCGGCGCAGCAGTTAAGTCGCACGCCTAACGCTTCCTCCTTCCTGCACATTCTGCAAAGTAAAATACCAGTGCCGAGGAGGCTTCGAGGGATGAGCGCAAATTATTGACAATGATATATATCGCGATATATACTACATATGAGAGGTGATGGCAATGGAAACGGCTAAAGTATTCGAGAGCGGGCGAAGCCAGGCAGTGCGCTTGCCTAAAAAATTTCGTTTCGATGCGGAAGAAGTAGTGATACAGCAACTAGGCGCTGCCGTTTTGCTCGTTCCCAAAGAAAAATTGCAGCAAACGTTTGCGGACGGACTGAACAGCTTTACCGCCGACATTTTCGAGAACGGAAGAGAGCAGGGCCTCCAGCAAGAGAGAGAGAGCCTATGACCTACATGCTGGACACCAACATCTGCATCTACATCATGAAGAAAAAGCCGGAAAGCGTGCTGCGCCGTTTTTGGGAAAAAGCGGACGAGGGCATCTGCATCTCTTCTATCACATTGGCCGAATTGGAATACGGCATGCAGCACAGTTTAGAGCCGGCGAGGAACGAGCAGGCGCTGATCCGTTTTTTGGCTCCTATAGGCATTCTGCCCTTTACGGCAGCGGCTGCGGCAAAATACGGCGAGCTGAGAGCTCATCTGCAAAAGAGAGGGCTGCTCATCGGGCCTTTGGATATGTTGATCGCCGGCCATGCACTGGCAGAGGGGCTCACCTTGGTCACCAATAATGTACGCGAGTTTCAGCGGGTGCCGAATTTGAAAATAGAGAACTGGGCATATTGAGTGAGGAGTGTGCCGGGCTTCCCCAGCAGTGTCATCTAAATCATTTGGATGCACAAGGGGAAGGAGTGTGGAGTTGGGTGGACGGACTCGGCAAGGGATGAGCGAAAACAAAAGAAAAAGACACCGGCTCTTGCGAGCCGGTGTCTGCTGTTTTTTTCGGAAGAATTTTAAACGATCTTTTCGCCGTGATAGCTTTCGCCGCCGATGGTGGGCAAAAAGCCGTAGCGTTTGCTCCACAGATCTTTATACTTGACAGCCTGAGCGTGGATGTTGTCCCATTCCTTTTGGCCGATAGTCTTCACCACTTTGCCGGGGCAGCCGATGACCAGAGAGTGGGGCGGGATGATAGTGTTCTTCGTCACAACGGCGCCGGCGGCCACGATGGAGCCTTCGCCGATGACGGCCCCGTCCAAAACGGTGGAGGCCATGCCGATGAGGCAGTTATTTTCTACGGTGCAGGCGTGGAGCAGAGCCAAGTGGCCCACGGTAACATAGTCGCCCACGATGCAGGCGTGGTCGTCGGCCACGTGGAGCACGGCGTTGTCTTGGATGTTGCTGTTTTCGCCCACTTCGATGCGGTTCACGTCGCCCCGCATGGAAACATTGGGCCAGATGGAGGCGTGTTTTTTCACTTTCACTTTGCCCACCAAAGTTGCGCTGTTGAAAACATAGGCGGCGGGATCTATTTCGGGAAACTGACCTTCGAAGCTGTAGAGCATAGCTGATCTCTCCTTTCGCATCACGAAGGATGCTCGTATTTTCGCCTATATTATAAATTTTCGGCGGTTCTCTGTAAAGAGGCAAAATGAAATTTCACCGAGGCCGCAGGCGAGAGGGTTTACAGGGCAGCGGCAAGGCGGTATCATATAAGCATGAAAGCAACGGCAGCCACCACCGACAAAAAAGCATTGCTCCGCTGCGGCCTGAGCGCGGCCGTCGCGGCGGCCCTTTGTTACGCTCTCGTCACGTCGCCCTACATTCCCCGCCTGCGCAGCACGGAGGACGTGCGGCTCTTCGTGGCGGGCTACGGGGCCGTGGCCCCTTTGGCCTACGTGCTGCTCTACACGCTGCGGCCTCTGCTCTTTTTCCCCACGCTGCTTTTGAATCTCAGCGCCGGCGTGCTCTTCGGCCCGGCGGCGGGGACGGGGTTGGTGCTGGCGGGAGGCCTGGGCTGCGCCACCACCTGCTATCTTTTGGGCCGCTTCGGAGGAGGCAGTTGGCTTTTAACTGCTTTCGGCGGGCGCTGGGGAGAAAGAGTGAGGCACTTTCTGGCGGGCGAAGACTGCTTCGCGAAAATGCTGTGGCTGCGGACGGTGCCCATCTTCCCCTACGACCCGGTGAGTTTATTGGCAGGGAGCCTGGAGCTGCCCTACGGCCTTTATGCCGGGGCCACGCTGCTGGGGATGCTGCCCGGGGCAGTGGCCTACAATCTTTTGGCGGACGGCGTGGGGAAAGGCCGCTTTTATATCGCTCTTATAGTTGCGGCGCTGGCCTTCGGCCTGCCCCTTTTCCTGTGGCGGCGCAAAAAGGGCCGCTTTTGGTCTCGCAAAGAAGAAAATGCAAGAGAGGGTGAAGAAAATGGCGCAAGATAAAAAAGAGATCGAGATCAAAGCCGTAGTGGGCCGCAAAGAGCTGGACTTTTTACTGCGGCAGCCGTGGCTGCAAAGCCTCCTGCGGCCGGGAGGGGGCAGAGTGCTGCACATCGTCAGCACTTATTACGATACTCCCGGCGGTGCTTTTCGCCGCAACGGCGTGGCCTACAGGGTGAGGAGCAAGGGCGACGGCACATTCGAAGCCACTGCCAAGAGAACTTTAAAAAAAGAGGGGGGCTTGAGCCGCCGTTTGGAATTGAACCAAGCGCTTTTAAATTTCACGCCTCTTTTGACGGGTTTTGCCGAACTGGGGCTGGGGCTCGACCTTTCAGAGCTCGCCGAAAAAGAGGGAGGGATCGAGCCTCTCTTCACCGTGGAAGTGGACAGGTCACTTTATGTGATAGAAGAGGGAGACTTGATTGCAGAATTGGCGGTGGATCGGGGGAGCATCACCACACCCGCGGGGCAGCAAGAAGCGATCGACGAAGTGGAGCTGGAACTGATGAAGGGCAGCGAAGAAGACTTGCAAAAACTTTTTGCGCGCATGGCAGAAACGGTGCCTCTAAAAGAAGAAGGACGGAGCAAATTCGCTCGGGGCCTGGCCTTGAGAGAAAAAGAGAAAAGCGTGAAGTGACGTAGTAAAAACTCTGCGAAAAACGCCGAATATAAGTCTCTGCTCAGGAGCAGAGAAAATGCCGCAACTTTCAGACAGGGCCGAGAGGCAGTTTTAAAAAAGCAGTGAAGAAGGAAGAAGAAACGATGTGGGCATCGAAAGACAAATATTTTGAGATCATCCGGCCGCCCCGGCAGAAAGCGGGAGAAGAAGTCGCGGCTCTGTTGAAAAAGTTCGAGCCTAAAGAGCAGGAGCGGGTGAGGAACTTCCATCGCTCGCTGCCCGGCTTCGCCCCTACGCCGCTGCTCTCTTTGCCGGGCTTGGCCCGGCAGCTGGGAGTGGGGGCCCTCTATCTGAAAGACGAGAGCCGCCGCTTGGGACTGAACGCCTTCAAAGCATTGGGCGCCAGCTATGCGGTGGCCGCCTATTTGGCGAAAGAAGCTCAGGCGGAGGAAGTGAGCTTCGCCGCTTTGCAAAAGGCGCTGGAGAAAAGGCCCGAATTGCGCCGCCTTTCTCTTTTTTCCGCCACCGACGGCAACCACGGCCGGGGTCTTTCTTGGTTCGCTTCTCTTTTGGGGCTGCCCTGCCGCATCTATATGCCTCAAGGCACGGTGCCGGAGCGTTTGGAAAAGATCAAAGCTTTGGGGGCACGGGCGGAAATTTTCCCGGGCAATTACGACGAATGCGTGGCGGAGGCCGCTAAGGCCGCCGCCGAGGCCGGAGGCCTTTTGGTGCAGGACACCGCCTGGCCCGGCTACGTTGAAATTCCTTTGGCCATCATGGAAGGCTACGGCACCATGGCGGCGGAAATCGCGGAAGAATTGCAAGGGCAGTGGCCCACCCATGTTTTCTTACAGGCGGGAGTGGGCTCCATGGCGGCGGCGGTGACCGCCTGTTTGGTGAACAAAGCCCGGCGGGAAGCTTTGCCTCTGCCGAAAATAATAATAGTTGAACCCACCGACGCCGCCTGCCTTTTCGCCACGGCTGCAGCCGGCGACGGCCGCCTGCATCAGGTGACGGGCAAATTGGAGAGCATGATGGCGGGGCTGTGCTGCGGCCTCCCCTGCAGCTTGGCTTGGCAGCTGCTGGCCCCCCACGCAGACGCTTATTGCGCCATGGGCGACTTTTTCGCCGCCGAGGCCATGTGCCGTTTGGCCCGCCCCGCAGCCGGCGATGCGGCAGCGGAAGGGGGAGAGAGCGGAGCCGCCGGCTTGGGCTGCCTCATCGCTTTGGCGGAAGAAAAAAGTTTAGAGGGCGAGAAGAAAAGTTTAGGGCTCGACCGCAAAAGCGTCGTCCTCTGCCTTTTGACGGAAGGCGCCACCGACAGAGCCAATTACGAAAAGATCGTCTGCGGCCGCTAAGGAAAAATTTTTGCGCCGTCTGCCGCGAAAAAGCTTGCGGCCGCAGCGGAAAAAGGGCCGAGAAGCGCCCTCGGCAAGGGTAAAGGCCCATTCGGGAAAAATTTTGCAAAACACAAGATGTAGATGTAAGCCCCCTTGACAAGGGGGATATATTGTGCGAAAATGAAAGAAGCCTGCGAATGCGAGGACGAAGGCCGCGCCGGCGCAGGCAGATAAAAAGAATTTATCGCTTTGAGCGTTGAAACGAAATACGAAGGAGGAAGACGGAGCATGAAGGTGATCAAGAGAGACGGGACCACCGTAGATTTCGACGGCAGTAAGATCGTAAACGCCATCCGCAAGGCCAACGCGGCCGTGGAGCCTCAATTCCGCATCGAAGAGGAAAAGATCAAAGGCATCGCCGACAGCGTGCAGCACCAGCACCGGATGCGCCTTTTGGTGGAAGACATCCAGGACATGGTGGAGCATTCCCTGATGGATGCCAATAAATTCGAATTGGCCAAGGCCTACATCATCTACCGCTATCAGAGAGCGCTGGTGCGCAAGGCCAACACTACCGACGAATCCATCCTCTCTTTGATCCGCAATCACAATAAAGACGTGATGGAGGAGAACAGCAACAAGAACGCCGTCATGGCCGCCACTCAGCGGGACCTGATCGCCGGCGAGGTATCCAAAGACCTTACCCGGCGCCTCATCCTGCCGGAGAAGATATCCAAGGCCCACGAAGAGGGCGTGCTCCACTTCCACGACGCCGATTATTTCATCCAGCCCATCTTCAACTGCTGCCTCATCAACATCGGCGACATGCTGGACAACGGCACCGTGATGAACGGCAAGCTGATCGAGAGCCCCAAGAGCTTCCAGGTGGCCTGCACCGTCATGACCCAGATCATCGCCTCCGTGGCTTCCAGCCAATACGGCGGCCAGTCGGTGGATATCTGCCACTTGGGCAAGTATCTGCGCCGCAGCTACGAAAAATTCAAAGAGAACATCATCGCCAACGGCGGCGGCAAATTGGACGACGCCACCGTGGAGCGGCTGACCGACGAGCGGCTGCGCTACGAATTGAAGGGCGGCGTGCAGACCATCCAGTATCAGATCAACACTTTGATGACCACCAACGGCCAGTCTCCCTTCGTCACCCTCTTTTTGAACCTGAAAGAGGACGACCCCTACCTGAAAGAGAACGCCATGATCATCGAAGAGATCCTGCGGCAACGGCTGCAGGGCATCAAGAACGACAAGGGCGTTTACGTCACCCCCGCCTTCCCCAAACTGGTCTACGTGCTGGACGAGCACAACTGCCTGAAGGGGGGCAAGTTCGACTACCTGACCCGGCTGGCGGTGAAGTGCAGCGCCAAGAGGATGTACCCCGATTATATCAGCGCCAAAAAGATGCGGGAAAATTACGCAGGCAACGTGTTCTCTCCCATGGGCTGCCGCAGCTTCCTCTCTCCTTGGAAGGACGAGAACGGCAATTACAAGTTCGAAGGCCGCTTCAACCAGGGCGTGGTCTCCATCAATCTGCCTCAGGTAGCCATCGTGGCCCAAGGGGACGAGAAAAAATTCTGGAAGCTGCTGGACGAAAGGCTGGAGCTGTGCCATCAGGCTCTGCTCTGCCGCCATGAAGCCTTAAAGGGCGTGAAGAGCGACGTGAGCCCCATCCACTGGCAGTACGGCGCCATCGCCCGCCTGAAAAAGGGCGAGACCATCGACCGGTTCCTGATGAACGGTTATTCCACCCTTTCTTTGGGCTACATCGGCGTCTACGAGATGACCAAGTTGATGAAGGGCGTGAGCCACACCACTCCCGAAGGGGAGAAATTCGCCGTGAAGGTGATGGAGTACCTGCGGGCCACCTGCGAAAAATGGAAGGCCGACAGCGGCTTGGGCTTCGCCCTCTACGGCACTCCGGCGGAGAGCCTGTGCTACCGCTTCGCCCGCATCGACAAAGAGCGCTTCGGCAGCATCGAAGACGTCACCGACAAAGGTTACTACACCAACTCCTACCATGTGGACGTAAGGGAGCCTATCGACGCTTTCCGCAAGTTCACCTTCGAGAGCCAATTTCAGAAGATCTCTTCCGGCGGCGCCATCAGCTATGTGGAGATCCCCAACCTGCGCCACAACACCGAGGCCATCGAAGAATTGGTGAAATTCATCTACGACAACATCCTCTACGCCGAATTCAACACCAAGAGCGACTATTGCCATGTGTGCGGCTTTGACGGCGAGATCATCATCAACGACGACAACGAGTGGGAGTGCCCCAACTGCCACAACAAGGATCACGCTTTGATGAACGTTACCCGCCGCACCTGCGGCTACTTGGGCGAAAACTTCTGGAACGTAGGCAAGACCAAGGAGATCAAGGCCCGGGTGCTGCACCTGTAAGAGGTAGAGCAGATGAATTATGCGAAGATAAAAAAGATGGACGTGGCCAACGGCCGCGGCATCAGGGTGAGCCTCTTCGTCAGCGGCTGCACCCATCACTGCAAGGGCTGCTTCAACCCTGAGGCATGGGACTTCGAATACGGCGAGCCGTTCACGGAAGCGGTGGAGGAGGAGCTCTTGAAAGACTTGGAGCCGGCCTACATCGCCGGGCTGAGTCTTTTGGGGGGCGAGCCCTTCGAGCCGGTCAATCAGGCGGCGCTGCTGCCCTTCGTGCGGCGGGTGAAGGAGCGCTTCCCCGAAAAGAGCATTTGGGCCTACAGCGGCTATCTCTTCGATGCGGACATGCTCACCGGCAAGCTGGGTCCTTACGAGATCACCCGGGAGCTGTTGAGCTATATCGACATCTTGGTGGACGGAGAATTCGTCATCGAGAAGAAGAATCCTCAGCTGCGCTTCAGGGGCAGCGAGAACCAGCGGGTGATAAGAGTGCAGGAGTCCTTGGCGAGCGACAACGTGGTGCTGTGGGACGACGCCGAAGGGCTGGTGCCGGACTGAAAAAGTCTGCGATAAAAATTTAAAAGGTAACTACCCACGGGGGCGCGCAAGCGCTCCTGATTTTTTTGCGCCAAAAAGGGCAAGAGCAATTGATCATAAATCTGCGAGAAAAAGCGAAAGGTTCTCGATCTTAAGTCCGCAGTAAAAAGCGAAAGGCTCTCGACTGCAAGTCTGCGGGAAAAAGCAAAAGGCTTACGACTGAAGTCCACGATAAAAGACGAAAGGCTCTCGGCCTTGAGTCTGCGAGAAAAAGCAAAAGGCTCCTGACTTTGAGTCTACGGGAAAAAGAGAAAGGGTCTCGACCGTAAGTCCGTGAGAAAAAGCAAAAGGCTTACGACTGCAAGTCCACGGGAAAAGGCGAAAGGCACACGGCCTTGAGCAAAAATAAAAAAGCAAGAGGCTTTCGGTATTGAGTCTGGGTGAAAAAGCGAGGGTCGTACAGCTATAAGATCGCAGAAAAGTAAAAGATAATTATGCTGCGGGTGATCTCACTCGGCGATCATGTGCGAGCTCCTACGACTTTTCGAAAAAGACAGCGACGACGGCGGCCAAGGATGAAGGCCGCTTATTTTTTTTTGCGCAGTTTTCGTTTCTGAGCTTTGCTTTCCAGAAAATTTTTAAGAAAATTCACAAAAGTCTTGTGGGGGGGTACAAGTATGCTATACTTGCGGTAAACGAGGACGAAGTTTTCTCCTCGTTCGGTAAACGGCAAAACTCTCCGCTGCCGGGCGATGCGCAAAGGGAACACGGACACTTTGGCGGGGACCGGCGGCCTAGGATTTTGCAAAGAGCAAAAAAGGAGCAAGATGATGAAGAAAAGTCTTATCTTTGCCATGGCCATGGCGTTGGGCGTGGCCGCCTCTGCCTATGCGGCAAATCCCTTCAGCGATGTGCCTGCAGGTCATTGGGCTTATGACAGCATCGAGAAACTGGCTGCTGCCGGCGTTATCGACGGCTACGGCGACGGCACTTTCGGCGGCGACAAATTGATGACTCGTTACGAGATGGCGCAGATCGTGGCCAAGGCTATGGCCAAGGGCGCCAACGTGGATAAATTGGCCGCAGAGTTTGCCGACGAGTTGGACGCTTTGGGCGTTCGCGTCGCCAACTTGGAGAAGAAGGCCGACGCCGTGAAGATAGCAGGGGAGATCCGCCTTCACTACGCTGACATCAAAAACAACAGCTTTAATCCTAAAATTGCCGGTTTGAGTTCGGCTGGTTCTTTGGACGCTTCCACCTCCGCCCTGCGCAGCCGTATCTGGTTCCAAGGGCAGATCAACGACGACTGGACCTACACAGGCATGCTGGAGAATATCCAAGACTTCGCTCACAGCGATACCGGGGACGAGAGAGTGGACTTCCAGCGGGCCTATATCGAGGGTCGTATCGGCGGCGTGGAGATCACAGCTGGCAGGCAGAATCTCGTTTTGGTGAACGGCAACCTGTATGACGAGCGGGCTGATATGATCCAGGCTTCTTACGGCAAGGATGTGAAGCTGACCGTCTTCGGCGGCAAGCCTACCGGACAGGATGACTCTTTATTCGCCACCGATGTTACCTCGCTAGCTATGAACTACAGAGAATTCTATGGTGCCAATGTAGTGGGGAAATGGGGAACTTTCGGCGCTAATGCCGGCTTCACTATATTTAAAGACGGTAATGTAGTTTTTGATAATGGTGCTGCTATAGAAAGGACAGACCTAGAAGACAATAAAGTGTGGAACGTAGGGCTGAGCTATGATATAAATGATGATCTTACGCTTACCGCCGATTACATGAAAACCAGCTTGGATAAAGTTGTTCGTGACAGAGGGGTTTACACATTAGATGACGACGGCATCATCGTGGGCCTCGATTACAAAGGAGCAAGAGCCAATAAGCCGGGCAGCTGGGGCGTGTACGGAAAATATTACGATCAGGGCAGAGGCACGGAAGTTGCCCACACCATGAACGGTAATTATAAATGGAATGGGCATTATTTTAACGGGCCAGATAATAGGATGGGCACTTTCAACAGTGGCTTCAAAGGCTGGATGCTGGGCGCAAATTACGCCTTCGCCAAGAACATCGTGGGAGCAGTTGAGTACTACGATCTGAAGACCAAGGATTTGGGTAGCAGAACAATCGTAGATGAGCAAAAGGTAAAAACTTTGTGGTCCGAGCTGGTGTTCACTTTCTAAAAAGCAAGAGGGCAACTGCATAAGCTGCAAAAAATTTCGAGGGACGCAGAAATGCGTCCCTTTCCTCTTTTTGCAAAAGAGCGGGGCTGTGAGAGAGGGCATAACGGGAAAATTTTTCTGTGGAGGAAGTGGGAAAGAGGGAACTCTCAGTGCAGCTCCGGCACGCATTTTTATGATCAGCTGCAGCTTTTCTTGACTGAATAGTATTTTATTGATAGAATCAAGTTAGAATATTACCATAAATTTAGAAGGAGGTCAGTAATATGATCATTCGTCCTTCTGCCGCTATCCGGCAAAATTACAACGAGATCGCCGAGCAATGCAGAAAAACCGCCGAGCCTATTTTTCTCACCAAAAACGGCGAGGGCGATCTGGTGGTGATGGATATAGAAACTTATGACCGCAGAGAAAAAATGTTGAAGTTGCGTGAAGAATTATTAGCTGCGGAGGAAGACAGACGGCGAGGGAGCAGGGGCTTCACCATCGACGAAGCTGTAGCCGTACTGCGCAAAACCATAGGCGAGAGAGCAGAAAATGAACCCGCAGAATGAGTACACGGTGATAGTGGCCGAGCGGGCGCTGCAGCAACTAAGCGTCCACACAGCCTTTTTGGCCGAAAACAGTCCTGCTGCTGCCGAGACTTTAGTGACGCATTTTGAGGAAGCGTTGCGCTCGTTGGAGTATATGCCGAACCGTTGCCCGTGGCTGCGAGGGGAATTCATCCCTCAATATGTATATCGCTTTTTGATCTTCGACAAGCGCTACCTTGTCATATTTCAGGTGGCAGACGGCGTCGTCTATGTCGATCACGTGGTCGATTGTCGACAAGACGATCGCTGGCTGCTGCGATAACAGTAAACGGCCGAAAAATTAGGATCATCCCTTTTCCGGAAATGGCGATAAAAAAGGCGATGAAGAGCGGCGCAAAAGCGGGCCCACGGTAAAAACGGTCAAGACGATAATAGACCGTTGTATCGGAGAAAATGTACTGGCAGATTTTTTAGAGTCACGGCGTAAGGAGGTAGAAGATAGATAAAGCAGCGGCGAAGGTGGAGCAGTATTGGAACTGACGAAAATTTAAAAAGGTGAGCAAAAATTTTCAAGGGACGATCAAGATGCGTCCCTTGTTGTTTTGAGCAAAAAGAAAAGGGCGGAGGCTGCATCAGCCCCCGCCGGCGGTCCGAACTTTGCGGGAAGATCAAAATTCGTAAGGCGGCTTGCCGGAGAAATCGGCGATGACACCGTGAGGATCGGCGATATAAAAAACTTTGAAGATGGGGTTGGAGGCAGCCCCGTACTGCCCCTTGACGATGGGGTTGCCCATGGCCTTCTCTTTTATCGCCGCGTTCTCTTCGAAAACGGCGCTGCCGTGCAGGCGCAGCCAAGCGTAGGCAGGGCTGGCGATGCAGACCTCGATATCGGGGTTGGCCTGCATGTCTTTATAAACGTCTTTGTTGCAGTTGGTGGAGAACCACAGCTTTCCCTCCGCCTCGAACAGGAACATGAAGGGGCGGCACTTAGCCTTGCCGTCGCGGCCCACGGTCGCCAGATACTGAACGGGGTTGGCCTGTAAAAATTCGATAGCTTTCTTCATAGTGCATACCTCCGGGAAAAACCGGCGGCGCAAAACTTTTTTGCCGCCTATTTCTTGTGACCTTCGCAGTCACAAGAAGAGCATAACACCGAATAGATGTAATGTCAATAGTTACATCAAAACAAAAAACAAAAAAATTTGCTCCCGCGCTGCAAGGAGCACGGAAGCCTCAGGACTGTGCGGCGATGATGTCGCGGGTCTCGCCGATGATGTCGGCCATGGTGATGCGTTGCATCTCTGCCTCCATGGCCTGCTGCACCCGCAGCAATTTGCCGTCCAAAACAGTGTGGATATTGCGGCCCACGGGGCAGTCGGGGTTGGGATGTTCATGAAAATGGAAGAGGTCTCCCCCTTCTACGCAGTCCACGGCAGTGAAAAGATCCAGCACGGTGATCTCGTTTAAAGGCCGGGCGATCTCGGCACCGCCGGTGCCTCGGGCCACTTTTATGATGCCGGCTGCTTTAAGCCGCGAGAGCAGCCGCCGGATCACCACGGGATTGACGTTGATGCTCCCCGCCAAAAAATCGCTGGTCACTTTGCGGGTAGCCTTAAAAGTCTCGATGCAGGCCAACATATGGATGGCAATGGTAAGACGGCTGGAGATGCGCACGCTTTTTCACCTCGCCTTAACTATAGCGCAAGGGACGCAGGCTGTCAACAGCAGAGGCGCCCGTCCTTCTACCCGCACGAGGTTCACATAGGCGGGCGCAGCAGCCGGCGAAGGTAAAGGAGCGAGCTCTATGCCATTGAGCCGGGCTGTAAGAAAAAATATTAAATCGTGAGCTTCATCTGCGAAAATTGCAAGTTAACGCAACAACTTTTGCTTTTTTTGCAAAAATTGCCGCGTTAACTCCCGAATAACTCGACTCTGAAGAGACGCTATCTATAGTCTATTTTTAAAGCAAAGCAAAAAAATATCCCGCATCCTGTAAAAATGCGGGAGAAAAACGCAAACTCCGTGTTAAAATATCGCAGCCTCTGCGAGCCGGGCGGCAGCGGCGAAAACTATTCCGCCGGCACGAGGCCCACGTAGGTGGGAACAGCAGCCGGCGAGTGCAAAGGTTTAATTTCTATGCCGTTGAGCCGGGCCGTAAGAAAAAAATTGCGGCGTTCCCAGCGAAGATTCAGAAACATTCGCCGTTTTTCATAAAGTCGATCAAATTCACATGCTTGATCCCATTTCTTTTTTGCAAGAAGGGATCGGTGGTCATAACATATTTCGGATAATTGTCTTTGATGGCTTCCAAGGCACGGTACTCTCTATCCTCGGTCTCTTGCGACAAAGCGATGGTGTAGGCCACTTGCACGTAAAAATATTGCAGTTCGTTATTGCGAAGGATGAAATCGCACTCCGCTCTTCCTATCCGCCCCACGCTTACGGAATGATCCAGCGCTCTGGCGTAAATGTAGACCATATTTTCCAAGACCGGTCCGTAATTGATCCTGTTGTCTGTGTTTTGGGCAAAGTAAAAACTGAGATCGGCCAGATAATATTTCTTGTCTCCGTGTAAAGACCTTTTGGAGCGCATATCGAAACGGGGGCATTCATATAAAATTTTGGCATCTGTCAGTGCTCTTATATATCTCTCGACGGTAGGCCTCGTTACCTTGAGGCCGGAATTCTGCAGAGCGCGGCAGAGACTGTTGATGCTGGTCGTTGCCCCGAAGTTATTGATGATATAGGTCTTGACGGCTTCAAAAGTTTCTTTCTCGCGGATCTTGACTCTGCGCCGCAGGTCTTTTTCGAGGATCTCCCGTACTACTCCTTGCACATAGGTCCGTTTATCGGCCAAACCTTCAAGCTGCACGGTGCGGGGAAAGCCGCCTTCCAAGATATAATTGTTCATTTCGTTGGCGGGCAGAGGATCGATAGGTTTACGGTAAAAGGCTTTCAGTTTTTCATATTCTTCGAAAGTCAGAGGGAAGAGTTCGAAATCCAGATACCTGCCGGTCAGTTTTGTGATCAATTCGCCGCTGAGCAAATAAGAGTTGGAGCCGGTTATGAAAATGGACCAACCGCCTTCTTCGCGAAAGCCGTTCAGCACGGCCTCAAAACCGGAAACATTTTGGATCTCGTCGATGAACAGATACTTACGGCCGACGGCTTTGCCCTTTTCTTCGATCAATTTTTCCAGTTGATCTGCCTTATTTATATTTCTATAGCTGCGAAGGTCCAGATTGATGTACAAGATATTCTCGTCGCAGATGCCGCTTTCGCGAAGTTCCTCCGCTATAGTTGCCATAAGACTGGATTTTCCGCAACGACGGACGCCGCTGATCACTTTGATGAGATCTTCGGCATGATAAAAACCGCGGATCTTTTTCAGATAGTTTTCTCTGCGGTAAAGCTTCACGATGCGTCCCTCCTTCTGTTCAATTAAATTATAATCCTCATCTGCGAAAATTGCAAGTTAACGCAACAACTTTTGCTTTTTTTGCAAAAATTGCAGCGTTAACTCCCGAATAACTCGACTCTGAAGAGACGCCGTCTATAGTCTATTTTTAAAGCAAAGCAAAGAAATATCCCGCATCCTGTAAAAATGCGGGAGAAAAACGCAAGCTCCGTGTTAAAATATTGCAGCCTCTGCGAGCCGGGCGGCAGCGGCGAAAACTATTCTGCCAGCACGAGGCCCACGTAGGTGGGAACAGCAGCCGGCGAGTGCAAAGGTTTAATTTCTATCCCGTTGAGCCGGGCCGTAAGGAAAACGTCGATGCCGCAAGCCTCCATGGCGGGCACCGTCTGCCCCGGGAAATTGCAGTTCTTGGGGTTGCAAGAGGCGCATTTTTTGCAGGGGCCGGCGCCGAAAGCCAAAGCTTTGTAATAGCCGTCGATGAAAAGTTCCCGGGCCGTTTTCACCGCCAAAGGAGTGACGCTGTTTTCTCGGCGGCAAGTGAAGAGAAGGCCGTAAGAAAAACAGTCTAAAATAGCTCTGGTCTCCTGCCAGGTGGGGGCGTTGGGCGGGCAGCAGTGGCTCTTGCCGTAGGTGTCGCAGCCAAAGCGGCAGCGGTAGATCGTCCAAGGAGCAGTAACGATCTTCTCGGTGGGCACCTTGCGCACTTCTTCGGCTCCTCCCGCCTTCAGCAGCTCGATATATTTTTTCATGACAGCCGGACCTCCGTCGAAAAAATTTTTGCGTTGCTTTTTATTGTACAGCGAAGAAAAAAACTTTGCAACCGAGGACGGCCATAAGGGCGAAAAAAAGAAAGAGCCCCGCAAGAGCAGCACGCTCCTGCGGGGCCGTTATGTTTTTCTCTAATTGACGAAGCGGAGAGGATTGCGGAAACTTTCGCCGTCGATCACTTCGTAGTGGACGTGGGGGCCGGTGCTGTAACCGCTGCTGCCCACATAGCCGATGATGTCGCCTTTTTCCACATAGGCCCCCGCGTAGGTGGCGATGGAGCTCATGTGGCCGTAGGCGGTATCATAACCGGAGTCGTGGCCGATGCGCACATAGCGGCCGTAGCCTCCGTACCAGCCTGCCTGCCGCACGTAACCGGAGGCGGTGGCGTAGATGGGGGCGCCGTAGTAGGTGGCGATATCCACGCCGGGATGAAAATCGCTGCTGTAGCCGTCAAAAGGATTGCTGCGGTAGCCGAAGTAGGAAGTGATCTCGCCACCGTCGGTGGGCCACAGGGAGGGGGTGACCTCCTTGCGGTAATTCTCCTGTTTCATGGCGGTGATCAATTTATTGAAGTCTTCTTTTTTGGCCTGGGCGCTCCAGTTTACATTGCGGGTCTGAGCGTAGGTGACGCTCAATTTGGTTGTGCCTTCCACGGGGCCGCCCTGGGCAGTGGCGGCAGAGTCGGTCTTGGGGGGCAGAGAGATGCCGCTCTGGCCATTTGCTTGCGCATCTCTTCTTCCAATTTATGGATCTGAGCCAGTTCCTGCTGATTTTTCTCGGCCATCTGCTCCAAACGCCGGATGGTCTCTTCCTGAGCCTGCTTGATCTGTTTGAACTCTGCCAGCTCCCGCTTCTCTTCGGCGGTGAGGATGGCTTGTTTGGCCGTGAAGCCGAAGCCGCCGATCAAAACGGCCAGCAAGGCGCCGGCACAGATGAAACTGCGCTGCAGATGCTTGCGGGCCACGTGCTTTTTGGCTACGTTGCGGCCGTTGGCGGGGATGAAGAGCAGAGTGAAGTGCTGGTTGTCCTGCCAGGCCCTGTTGACCTTGGTCCAAGACGCAGTCACTTCGGCCCGTTTGTTCGTCAGATCGGCAACGATCTTTTGCAGCAGCGCCTGCCTGCGGCGCAGGCAGTCCAGCCAAAATTCCTTGATATAAGCAAAACAGGACGCTAAAGCAACTTTGCAACTAGCTGCGATATGCGTGAAAAATGTGCGGATCGAAGTCAGAGCGCGGCGGCCTTCCGCCGAGGGTAAATACATAAAGCCTCCGAAAATAGGCACTGCATGAAAAGTGAGAGAGAGGCGCTTTACAATTTGAAGATAGTTATAGCGCCGATAACACAAAACCATTTTACCTTATAGAAAGGGTGTTTGTCAACGCAAGGTCGGGCTCACTTGTGAAAAGTGTGTGGCGAAGAGAAAAGTTCGCACAAAAAAAGAGCAGATCGCAGAGCGAAGCGGCGCGAAAAAAGAAAAAGCGGCGAGGGCCGCTGCCCGAGCTGCGGTGAAAACAGTGCAAAAACTTCGCAAAAATAAAAGTTTTTGCAATGAAGTGCAAAAAGTTGAAAAATTTTAAAGTTTTTGCTATGCAGTGCAAAAAGTCAAGACCTGAATAAGTATCGAATCGACCCTATCTGCTGTCGATCTGCAAAATCCGCCGATAAACTTTACGCTCGGGCCTTGACTGTGATCGGTCCCCCGTTGACGATGAGCACGGCACGCAACTTTCGCAGAGCGCGGCCGTCGTTTTCGTTTGCTCAAGAGGCTCGCTCATCGATGCTCTCAACCCGTTAGTGTATAATTTTCGTTGGCAAACTCAATAAAATAAAGGGAAGGGTTTTCCCCTTCCCTAATCATGCAAAATA
>CANQBR010000038.1 GCA_947589605.1 uncultured Phascolarctobacterium sp.
CACCCCTGCTTTGATACAAGCGGCGGCGACCGCCTTCATCATGGGCACCGGCCCGCACACGAAGACGCGGTCGTAGCCTCCTTCTTCCAAAAGCCGGGGCAAAAGGGCCAGCACCGTGCCCTGCGTGCCTAAAGAGCCGTCGTCGGTGGTGAGAAAAATTTTCTCGGCCTTTTCGGCAAAGAGCTCTCGCCAAAAAAGTTCGTCGGCGCTCCTGCCTCCCATCAAAACGTCTGCCGTTTTTAAAACTTGCGAGAGGTACAAAAGCGGAGCGAGGCCCAGCCCGCCGCCTACGACGAGAGGCTTAGAGCAGTTAAGGTCGAAGCCGTTGCCCAAGGGCCCCACGATGTCCAAAATGTCTCCTTCTTTGACAGCGGCCAGTATTTTCGTGCCCTCCCCGATGATGCGGTAGATCATAGAGAAGGTGCCTCTTTCTTTATCGACGCCTGCCACGCCGAAGGGACGGCGCAGAAGGGGCGCCGCGTGTTCGCTCACTCGCACGTTCACGAAGTGGCCGGGCCGTGCTGCGGCGGCGATGGCCGGAGCTTTAACTTCTATCAGCTGCACCGTGGGAGAAAGCTGCTCTTGCCCCACCACTTTTGCTTTTTCGATGGCTTTATGAGTCATAAAGTTTGCCTCTCAATCGTCATAAGTGAGGTCTTGCAGAGCCATGACGCTCACCACTCTGCGGCGGCGCATGGCGGTCATCACCCGCTGCAGTTCTCTGGCGGTATCCATGCTGGTGAGGCAGGGGATGGCGTGCTCCACCGTGGAGCGGCGGATCTTGAAGCCGTCTCTTTCCGCATCGCGGCCGTGGTTGGTGGTGTTGATGACCATGGAGATGCGGCCGGCCTTGATATCGTCGATGATGTTGGGCGAGCCTTCGCTGACTTTGGTGGCCCTCACCACGTCGATGCCGTGCTCTTCCAAATATTTGGCCGTGCCGCCGGTGGCGGTCACCACGTAGCCCAGCTCTTCGAAGCCCCGGGCGATCTCTGCCGCTTCTTCCTTATCCATGTCGGCCACGGTGATGAGGATGGAGCCTTCGTGGGGCACGTTGATGCCGGAAGCGATGCAGGCTTTGTAGAGGGCCCGGCTGAATTGATAGTCGCAGGCCATCACTTCGCCGGTAGATTTCATCTCCGGACCCAAGGTGATGTCTACGTTGCTCATCTTGTTGAAGGAGAAGACAGGGGCCTTCACGGCGTAATAATCGGGGAACATCCGCAGGCCCGGTTTGTAGCCCTGCTCTCTCAAACTGCGGCCCATGGCGCACATGGTGGCCACGTCCACCATGGAGACACCGGTGACCTTGGAGAGATAGGGCACGGTGCGGCTAGAGCGGGGGTTCACTTCGATGACGTACACGTTTTCATCCCGCACGATGTACTGGATGTTGATCATGCCCTTCACTTCCAGGCCCAGCGCCATCTGGTTCGTATATTTGATGATGGTCTTGATCACCGCTTCGCTCAAAGAAAGAGGCGGATAAACGGCGATGGAGTCGCCGCTGTGGACGCCGGTGCGCTCCACATGCTGCATGATGCCCGGCAGCAGCACCTCTTTGCCGTCGCAGATGGCGTCCACTTCTACTTCGGTGCCCAAAATGTAGTGGTCCACCAGCACCGGGTGTTCGTGAGAAGCCTTCACGGCGCTGGACATGTAGTGCTTCAGCTCTTCGTCGTTGTAGACGATCTCCATGGCTCTGCCGCCCAGCACGTAAGAGGGGCGCACCATAACGGGATAGCCCACGTCGTGAGCGGCCGCCAAAGCTCCTTCGGTGTCGAACACCGTGTGTCCCTTGGGCCGGGGGATGCCGCACTCGCTCAACAGTTCGTCGAAGCGTTCTCTGTCCTCTGCTCTGTCGATGCTGTCCACGCTGCTGCCTAAAATATTCACGCCGGCAGCGGCCAAAGGCCCGGCCAAGTTGATGGCGGTCTGGCCGCCGAACTGGACGATGACGCCTTCGGGCTTTTCTTTATCGATGACGTTCAGCACGTCCTCTGTGGTCAAGGGCTCGAAGTAGAGCTTATCGGAGATGTCGAAGTCGGTGGACACCGTCTCCGGGTTATTGTTGATGATGATGGTCTCATAACCCAGCTCTTTCAAGGCCCACACGCAGTGGACGGAGCAATAGTCGAATTCTACGCCCTGGCCGATGCGGATGGGGCCGGAGCCCAGCACCACCGCTTTTTTATGAGGCGTCACCGCCACTTCGTCTTCCTCTTCGTAGCAAGAATAATAGTAGGGAGTGGCGGCCTCGAACTCGGCGGCGCAGGTATCTACCATTTTATAAGTGGGGATGATGCCGGCGGCTTTCCTCTCTGTTCTGATCTCCATAGCCGTCTTCCCTACGATGCCGCCGATGACGCTGTCGGCGAAGCCCAGGCGTTTGGCTCTGCGCAAAAGAGAAGGCGTGAGAGGATGAGTCGCCAAAGTTTTTTCCATCTTCACGATGTTTTGGATCTTAGAGAGGAACCACTTGTCGATCTGAGTGATGGCATTGATCTCGTCGATGGTCACACCGCGGCGCAGACCTTCCGCCACGGCGAAGATGCGCTGATCGTCGATGAGCTTGATCCGCTCTCTCACTTCTTCGTCGCTCAGTTTGGTCAGTTCCGGCATTTGGATGTGGGTGAGGCCTATCTCCAAAGAGCGGATGGCTTTCAGCATGGAGGCTTCGAAGCTGCGCTCGATGGCCATCACTTCGCCGGTGGCCTTCATCTGGGTGCCCAGGGTGCGGTCGGCGGTGACGAATTTATCGAAGGGCCAGCGGGGGAACTTCAACACGATGTAATCAAGGGTGGGCTCGAAGCAGGCCTTGGTCTTTTTGGTCACCGCGTTCTCGATCTCGTCCAAGGTATAACCCACGGCGATCTTGGCGGTCACCTTGGCGATGGGATAACCGGTGGCCTTGGAGGCCAGGGCGGAAGAACGGCTCACTCTGGGGTTTACTTCGATGACGTAATAATTTTCGGAATAGGGATCGAGGGCCAGCTGTACATTGCAGCCGCCTACCACGCCCAAAGCCCGCACGATATCGATAGACACCTGCCGCAGCAGCTGCACTTCTCTGTCGTTGAGGGTCTGCGCCGGGGCCACTACGATGGAGTCGCCGGTGTGCACGCCCACCGGGTCCACATTTTCCATGGAGCAGACGGTGATGCAGTTGTCGTTGGCGTCGCGGATCACTTCGTACTCGATCTCTTTCCAGCCGGCGATGCTCCGCTCGATGAGGCATTGGCCGATGGGGCTGTAGCCCAGGCCCTTCTGCACGATGTCCACCAGTTCGTCTTCGTCGTTGGCGATGCCGCCGCCGGTGCCGCCCAAAGTGTAGGCGGGGCGGACGATGAGGGGATAGCCTATCTGGCGGCCGAAGCTGCAGGCGGCCATCACCGTCTCTACGATGGTGCTCTCGGGGATGGGCTGGTGGATCTTCTCCATGGTCTCTTTGAACAGCTCTCTGTCTTCGCCCCGGCGGATGGCGGCGATCTGGGTGCCCAAAAGACGCACGTGATATTCGCTCAAAATGCCCTTCTCTTCCAATTCCATGGCCATGTTCAGGCCGATCTGCCCGCCTAAAGTGGCAAGCAGGGAGTCGGGGCGTTCTTTTTTGATGATATTTTCCAAAAATTCCACGCTGATAGGCTCCACATACACCCTATCGGCGATGTGGACATCGGTCATGATGGTGGCGGGGTTGGAATTGACCAGCACCACTTCCAGCCCTTCTTCTTTCAGCGCCCGACAGGCCTGAGAGCCGGCGTAGTCGAACTCGGCTGCCTGGCCGATGATGATGGGGCCCGAACCGATGACCAGAACTTTTTTCACATCTTTCAGCTTAGGCATGGTGGCGGCCCTCCATTAGATCGATGAAATGTTGGAAGAGATATTCGTGACCGCCGGGGCCGGGGCAGGCCTCGGGATGATACTGCACGGCGAAAGAAGGATGGTCCCGATATTCCAACCCTTCTATGGTGCCGTCGTTCATGGAGATGTGGGTGACGGTTATGCCCTTCCCTGCCAGCGACTTCTCGTCCACGGCGAAGCCGTGGTTCTGAGAAGAGATGTATATCTTATTTTGCCGCAGGTCTTTCACCGGCTGGTTGATGCCTCTGTGGCCGAACTTCATCTTGTAAGTGTCGGCGCCGTTGGCCAAGGCCAGCAATTGATGGCCCATGCAGATGCCGAAGATGGGCCGCTGCCCCATCAGCTTTTTGATGTTCTCGATCACTTCCGGCACGTCCTTGGGGTCGCCGGGCCCGTTGGAGAGGAAGATGCCGTCGGGGTCATAGCGTAAGAGCTCTTCGGCAGAAGTGAAGGCGGGGAACACGGTGAGGTGGCAGTCGAAGAGCTGCAAAAAGTTCAAAATGTTCTGCTTGATGCCCAAGTCCAGCACCGCCACGTGGTATTTTTTGCTCCTGTGGCCCAAAGTGTAGATATCGGGCGTGGTGACTTGCGCTATCTGGTCGTGCACATCGGGAGCGGCCAGCAGAGCCTGCACTTCTTCTTCCTCCGTCTCTTCCGGCACGATGACGCCTTTTAAAACGCCGTGGCTGCGGATTTTTCTCGTGATGCTGCGGGTGTCTACTCCCGTCAGGCAGGGCAGGTCTTGCTCTTTCAGAAAAGCTTCCAAAGAGGCCTCGCTGCGCCAGTTGCTGGGATAGTCGCACAGGTCGCCGATCACATAGCCGGCGAAATAGGAGCGGCGCCCCTGGTTAAACATGGGGTTGATGCCGTAATTCCCCACGAGAGGATAGGTCATCACCACGATCTGGCTGCAGAAGGAAGGATCGGTGAGGGTCTCCTGATAGCCGCTCATGCCGGTGGTGAACACCACCTCCCCCACTGCCTGCCTTTCGCCGCCGTAGAGACGGCCGTGATAAACGCTGCCGTCGATCAAACAAAGTTTTCCGAGTCTTACTTGTTCGTGCATACTACACCATCTCTCATTACGAAGCGGCCGGAAAGCACGGTGGCCACCGCTTTGCCCCGGCAAACTTTGCCTGCATAGGGCGTGGCCTTGCCCCGGGTATAAAATTTCTCGGGGTCTACTGTCCATTCTTTATCCAGATCGATGACGGTAAGGTCGGCCGCCGCCCCTTCCCGCAAAGTTCCCGCATCCAGCCCGAAGAGTTTGGCGGGGCTGCAGCTCATTTTATCGATGATGGTGGCAAGATCGAAGATGCCGGTGTGATAAAGATCCGTCAGCATCACGCCCAGTGAAGTCTCCAGCCCGCAGAAACCGTTGGGAGCATAGCGGAACTCCATATCTTTTTCTTCGGGAGCATGGGGCGCATGGTCGGTGACGATGGCGTCCACGGTGCCGTCTAAAACTGCTTCGCGCAGAGCTTCTACGTGATCGAAGCTGCGCAGAGGCGGGTTCACTCTGGCGGCGGAGTCGTAGGTCGCACAGGCTTCGTCGGTGAGGGTGAGGTGCTGCACCGCAACTTCGCAGGTGACGTTGATGCCCTTCTTCTTCGCCTGACGGATGATGTCGACGGCTCCTTTGGAGGCCACGTGAGCGATGTGGACGTGAGCTCCCGTATATTCTGAGATGATGCAGTCGCGGGCCACGCAGATATCTTCGGCGATGGCAGGCACGCCGGGCACGCCGATGCGGGCGGAGACGGCACCTTCATGCATGTAGCCTTCCGCGTCCAATTCGGGGTCGATGTCGTGGCAGATGAGGGCCTTGCCGAAGGGGGCGATGTAGCGGGCAGCCAAGAGGAAGAGGCGGGTGCTCTTCACATAGTGGCCGTCGTCGGAAAAGGCCATGGCTCCCTTTTGGGCCATGTCCACCATCTCGGACAGTTCTTCGCCTTTTTCGCCCTTGCTGATGGCGCCGATCACTTCCACGTGAGCATAAGCTTCTTTGGCGGCTCTTTCTTTGATGCCGCTGACGATGATGGAAGTGTCGATGACCGGTTTGGTGTTGGGCATGCAGGCCACGGTGGTGACGCCGCCGGCGGCGGCGGCCATGGTGCCGCTGATGATATCTTCTTTAGCTTCTAAGCCCGGCTCCCGCAAGTGAGTGTGGATATCTACCAAGCCGGGACACACCACCAAACCTGTGGCATCGTAAACGGTGTCTGCGGCTGCGTCGATGGCGGGGGCAACTTTTTTGATGCGGCCGTCTTCGATCAGGATGTCCAGCACCGCATCCAACTTTTGAGCGGGGTCCACTACCCTGCCGTTTTTAATCAAGGTTCTCAAAGTGCTTCCCTCCCGTCAAAGTCAAGAACAATAGAGCCATGCGCACGGCCACGCCGTTCTGCACCTGGTCGCGGATGTAGGCGTTGTCGCAGTAGCCCACTTCCCACGAGATCTCCAAGCCTCTGTTCATGGGGCCGGGGTGCAGCACCAGCACGTCTTTTTTGGCCAAGGCCAAACGTTTTTCGTTCAGGCCCCACACCCGAGCGTACTCTCTGGTGGTGGGGAAGAGCCCTTTCTTCTGCCGCTCCAATTGGATGCGCAACACGTCGATGACGTCGGCTCCTTCGATGGCGTCTTCTATCCTGCTGTGGACTTTCACGCCCAAAGCTTCGATATCGTGAGGGATGAGGGTCATGGGCCCGGCCACGTGCACTTCGGCGCCCAAACGAGTCCAGGCCACGATGTTGGTGCGGGCCACGCGGCTGTAGAGGATGTCGCCCAAAATAGCCATCTTCAGCCCGGGGCCTACGTTCTTCCCTGCTTCTTTGATAGTGTAGAGATCCAGCAGACCTTGGGAAGGATGAGCGTGAGCGCCGTCGCCGGCGTTGATCACCACGGGCTTGGCCACCTTGGCGGCGTAAGCTGCCGCGCCTTCGATGGGATGGCGCATCACGATGGCATCGCAGTTCATGGACTGCACCGTCAAGATGGTGTCCCGCAGGCACTCGCCTTTCACCACGCTGGAAGAGGAGGTGGTGATGTTCACCACATCGGCGCCCAAATATTTGCCCGCCAATTCAAATGAGGTGCGGGTGCGGGTGCTGGGTTCGTAGAAGAGGTTGATGACGGACTTTCCCCGCAGGGAAGGAACTTTTTTGATGTCCCTCTTCATGATCTTTTTCATTTCCGCGGCAGTTTGCAAGATCAAAGCGATCTCCTCATTGCTGAGGCTGCTGAGATCCAATATATCTCTGCCGCCCAGAGATATGTCGCTTTTAGCCATGCACTTTATACCTCCTGTACAAAAAAAGCCTTCCGGCGTCCCGAGCGGACACCAGAAGGCCTGAGCAACGACTGGGAAGTTTCTGCCTTGAAGTCTCACGGGACCCGATTAAAGGAGCAAACTCTTACTGAACTTATTTTACACCCAACATTTCCCGCCGTCAAACAAATATATGCAGTTTTGCGCATGGAGCGGGAAATTTTTTGTGAAAGAATTTGTGAATTGAAACGAGCAACGCCGTCTTTTTGCAAAAGTCGAAGTCGAAGACCATCACCTTTTAGCATCGACGCTCGTCTGAAAAAGTTCGAGGCTAAAGTACCTCACCCTTAAACATCGCAATTCGTTTGAAAAAATCAAGAGCGATCGCACTCTACCCTCTCATCATTGACGATCATAAAAAAAGAACGGCGCACGACCGGGAAGGCCGTGCACCGCTGAAGTTTTACATTATTTTTTGATCTTGCGCCAATGCAGCTTGCTTTCGTCGATAACAGCCGAGGGAACAAAGGCGATATATTTGTCGTTCACTTTCAAGATCGTCTCGCCCAAGATATTGGTGTTCAAAGCCAAGTCGAAGGGAGGGAGCCAGCGGGGATCTTTTATTATGGTGCCTTCAAAGAAAGTAAAATCTGTCCGCCACAAGGCAACGGTCTTTGTCGCATTGGGGAAAATGATCAAAGGAGGCTGTATGGCGTTGCTGGCCTCGCTAAATTTCACACCAGCCATAACGCCGCGGCCCGAATAGCCGCCGATAGTGATCTGACTTCTGTCCAGATCGATCTCTAAGGGCTGATCGGTCTTATTGGTGATGGTAGCTTCCAAATAAGGCAAAACAGGTATATACATTGCGTAACCGGCCATTCCGCCACCTGTGACCATAATGACAGAGTTAGCTCCTAAACTCTTTCTTACAGATGAGCCAAAGCTCTCATCTTCCGTTGTGATATAAGGCTTTACTTCTAAACGGAGCAGATCGTTTTCAAAAATGTTGTCGGAAATAGTCATAGCTTGTGCAAGATCGGCTAAAACGTAAGCTGCCGTCTCTTGCAGTTTGCATTTGAACTCTTTCTTGATGGCATCTTTATCGTATTCATAGGCAGATACCGGTGCAGCAGCGACAGAAAAGAAAGCTGCTGCTATAAGCAAGGCAGAAACAGACTTTTTCATGATCTTTACCTCCTGAATATAAAAGTATATCTATCTGGCTTCATTATACCACAAAAAGCCGACAACAAGCCCTGCCTGCCCTCCTCTTTTGCAAAAATGCACAGTGCCGAAGCCTTACGCTCCGGCACCGCAGAAGTTTTCAAAAGATCGCAGATTTTTGCTCACATCTTTTTTTCGTCGACAAGTTTTTGGTAGAGCTTCAACAATTCGGCCACGCAGGCGCTCTCGGAGGTGCGGGCCGGGTGGCCCTTCACGAAGCCGTAGGCATCGGCCACGGCCCGGTCGTTGGCCTGATGGGCCGAGCGCAGCTGCGGGGGCAGATAGGAAGTCTTGTTTTTGCTCTATGCTTTGCAAAGAATAGCCAACGAACGGTGGGTGCCGATCACATGATCAAACAGTTTCTTTACCATAGCTCACAGCTTCTTTGTATTCATTTCTAATTCAAGCAAATACTTGTCATAATCCGACATAAATGATCTGTCTTGAATGATACGATATTTTTCGAACTCCGTTTCGGCTTTGGATCTGGCGATCTCCGCCGTGATCTTTCCCGTATCCCGTAAGACCTCCCGCTCATCAGACATCAGGAATAGATCGAGTCGTTTGCTCCAATCTTCCATCGTCATCGGGATGTGTCTTTCTGCCCGGTCTTCTGCCAGATCCAGATATGCCGACACGATTCGTTCTAATGACCGTATTTCCTGTTCGTTAAGATAATTCTTGGCAATGCTTACATCACTCTTTACGATTTTGCCTTCAGGAGCGGCAGTCCATGTAGTCAGCCCCATATGCGGCTTTTGTGCATCTGCTCTCTCATATATCAACTCAGCCGCAGTATGCCCGTGTACTGCGTAGTGCATTTTATTTTGAACCTTTGCAAAGAATTGCTTTGTTGTGTTCGCATTACGGTCATAGTCCAAGGATGTAGCATAAATATCCGTGATCTTCTGATAAAACCTGCGCTCCGAAAGGCGGATCTCACGGATCTGTTCTAACAGACGGTCAAAGTATTCTACTGTTAGAACAGAGCCTCCATTCTTTAAACGTTCTTCGTCTATCGCCCATCCTTTGATCGTATAATTTTTAACTATCCCATTTGCCCATTTGCGGAATTGCACCGCCCGTTCGTTGTTGACCTTAAATCCGACAGCGATTATCATCTGCAAGTTATAATGGTTCGATTCTCTTTGCACTTGCCGGGAGCCCTCAAACTGAACTATCCGGAATTTCCGGATAGTTGCCGACTCTTCCAACTCAGAATCATTATATATTTTTTTGATATGCTCACTGATCGTACGCACATCAACACCATATAACGCTGCCATCATTCTCTGTGTCAGCCATATATTTTCATCTTCATAACGCAGTTCTATGCTGTCTTTCCGCTCACCGACAGACGCAGCATAAGTAAGATATTCTACCGCACTTGAGCGGATGATACCGATCTCATTTTTGTTTTTTGACAAAGCAGACACCTCCGCTGTGATCATTATGTTGATATGATCGATATTCTGCCGTATTTGTCCAAAAAGGATGTTGCTATCGCTCCCCTGCCCGCAAAAATTTTTGCTTTGCTCTTTCACTATACCACAGAGAATTATTCGGCGCCACAAAATTACGAATGCGGCCGCCTAAAGCTGCCCCTTGCGTAAATTCTGACGCTTTTCTCTTTAAACCCGCTCCCACAGCAGCATAGCGTTCTCGAAACGCACCGTCACCCGGCCCGTGTCTTTCAGCCAAGCCAGATAGGAGCGCACCGTGCTGCCCACCAAAACATACTGCTCGAAAGTCATGGCGAGGCCGAAGCAGAGGAAAAGTTTCTGCAAAAGCGCTTCGAAAGAGATAGGCTCGCGGCACAGCTCTTCTATCTTTTCCGCGATCTCCCGAACTTTTTTTATGTTGTAATCGGCCAAGGGGGCGATGTCGTCCGTCACCGGGGCGTGGGCGGGGACGAAAACTTTCGCCTCCATGCTCTTCACCGCCTCCAAAGTCTCTAAATAGGCCGCCACGTCGTAGATGAAGACGATGCCGTATTTGTCCAGCGCTTCGCGGCTGGCGAGGCAGTCTGCCAGATAGACGGTGCCGGCGGCGGTGCGAAAGCCGGTCATGTCGAAGAAATGCCCCGGCAGTTTCACGGGCACCAAGCCCGGCGGCAAAACTTCCGCCCGCAATTCTTGGGCATCGCTCTCCTGAGCCAGCAAAAATTTATGGCGCAGGTCTTTGGGGGGATAGCCGCCGTACAAAAAGGCCGGCTCCAAAACGGTGCGGCGGGTGAAGGCGCAGTCGATGCCCGGAGCATACACCTTGCAGCCCGTCTGAGCCTGCAGATATCTGTTGCCCCCGATGTGGTCGGCGTTGGCGTGGGTGTTGAAGACGGCGGTCAGGCGCCAGCCGTTGCGGTCCAAGAGCTGCCGCACCCGCCGCCCCGCGTCTTTGTCGTTGCCGCTGTCGATGAGGCACACCTCGTTGTCGTTCACCTTCACCAGGCCTATCTTGGCCGGGCTCTCGATGTAAAAGTCACTCTCGTTCAGTTGCACCAATTCGTACATGATGGTCCCTTTCTCTGCTCAAAAAATGTATTCGAAATTTTTTATGGCGTGTCATAAAATTTTTTTAAAACAGTCCTTAATTTCATTATACCGCAAGAGAAGCGACCGCTGTGAAAATTTTCTTTCGATCGCGCGCCGCAGCCTGTCTCGAGCTTCCCCGGCACAGACGGAAAACCAGCTGAGCATTCAAATGAAAGGCTCTGCTGCGGCGGGCAACGAGCACGCCTAACGCTTTGATAAACTCAGCGGGCGGCGTGCTCTCAACTCCACACTCCAAACTCCAAACTCCAAACTGAAAAGAGGCTGTCGCTTTGCGAGCATCTTCGCAAGGCAACAGCCCCTCTTCATTTCATTATATCCTTTCGCAAGCGGGCGCTATTTCTCCCACACGATGTTCAGGCTCAGCCCGTCCCCGCCGATACCGCAGGCATTGGCCTCGTCGGTGTCGATGTGGATCTCGTCGGCGTGTTTGATGCCGGCCCGCACCAGCACGTTGTGCATAGTGAGCGCCCTCTCCCCCGTCGTCTCTACGTCTACGATGTCGCCGTCTTTCAGGCCCAGCTTTTCCGCCGTCTCGGGATACAGATGCACGTGGCGGGCGGCGATGATGATGCCCTCGGCGATCTCCACTTCACCGCAGGGGCCCACCAGTTTGGCGCCGGCGGAGCCGGCGATGTCGCCGCTGTTGCGAACGGGCGCCTTCACTCCTGCTTTGCGGGCGTCGGTCATAGAAAGCTCGATCTGAGTGAAGGGACGCAGGGGCCCGATGATCCGCAGTTTCATCTCGCCCTTGGGGGTCACCATGGTGATCTGCTCTTCGGAGGCATACTGCCCGGGCTGGCCGATCTTCTTTTTGGGATGGAGCTCGCTGCCCTTGCCGAAGAGGATGTCCATGTGTTCCCGGGTGAGATGAGCATGGCGGGCGGAAATGCCGAGAGGGATGAGTGCTTTCATTGTAGTCATTTTTTGATCACCTCGTAAATATTTCTCCGCAGGCCCGAGGCCGCGGCGATCTTACTTTAAAAATTTTCCGGAAAAATTTTTGCCGCTCAAAAGATTGCCGACCGCTCTATGAAAGAGAGCGCTGAAATTTTTTCTCTTCGCCCCTTGTGTCTTCCTCGTAAAAAAGAGCGCTGCCCTATCTTTCCAAGAGAGCTTTGGCGCAGGCCGCCGTTTCGGCGCAGATCTTTTCTTCGTCGTAGGCGGTCAGGTGCCCGTCTTTTAGGACCACTTTGCCGTTCACCAGCACCGTGTCCGCATCCTGACTTGAGGCGGCGTAGACCAAAAGGCTCAATTTATTGTGACGGGGATACCAATGGGGCCCGTTCATTTTCCACAGCACGAGGTCCGCATAGGCCCCCGCTTCCAAACGGCCCAAGTTTTTGAAGCCCAACACCTTGGCCCCCTCCTCCGTGGCCATTTTCCACACTGCGGCGGCGGGAAGAGTGAGAGGATCGTAAGTCGTCGCCTTGTGCAACATGGCGGTGAGCCGCACTTCTTCCAACATGTCCAAATTATTGTTGCTGCTGGCTCCGTCGGTGCCGATGCCCACGCAGATGCCTTTTTTGAGAAGAGCGGGCACGGGGGCGATGCCGCTGGCCAATTTCAAATTAGACTGAGGGTTGAGGGCCACCCGCACTTTGCGTGCGGCCATGATGTCCATATCTTCTTCTGTCAGATGGACGCAGTGGGCGGCGATGACGCCTCTCTCTAAGAGGCCGATCTTTTCCATCCGCGCGATGGGAGTCATGCCGAAGTCTCTCAAGCTGTCTTCGATCTCTCCCTTGGTCTCGCACAAATGCATCTGCACTTCGGCGCCCAGTTCAAAAGAAACATCGACTACTTGCCGCAAGAAGTCATCGGGACAGGTGTAGGGAGCATGAGGCCCCAAGGTCACTCGTATCTGTCCTCGATCGTAATTGTGCCAATCTTTGAAAAGCTGTTTGTTCTCGGCGAGAGCTTGCTGAGCGTTGGGGGCCGCGCCGATGAGGCCGCGGCTGAGATTGGCCCTGATGCCCAATTTGGCGACGGCCCTGGCCACCTCATCCATCTCCGCATACATATCGGCAAAGCAGGTGGTGCCGCCCCTCAACATCTCGTAAATGCCCAGCATGGAGCCCCAGTAGATGTCCCGCGCCTTCATCTTCGCCTCGACGGGCCAGATCTTGTTTTGCAGCCAGTCCATCAGGTCCAGATCGTCGGCATAACTTCTTAAAAGAGTCATGGCCACGTGGCCGTGGGTGTTCACCAAGCCGGGGGTGGCCAGCTTGCCGCCGCCCTCCAACACTTCCACATCGGCGAAGTCGAAATCTTCCGGCAGAGTTTTTGCCACGAAGACGATCTTATTGTCTTCGATATAGATATAATGAGGGACACCGACAGGAGCGTCCGTCACTTCCGCATTGCGGATGAGTAATTTCTTCACCGTCATTCCTCTCCTTCCTGCCGTTTGCTGTAATGTTCTTCATAAAAAACGTGCATGGCCTTGTTCTGAGCCGCCGTCAATTTTTTGCCGCCGCCCAATATTTGGGCAAGCAGAGCGACGTGAGCGGCCTTTTCGAGCAGCTGAGCGGCCATGAAGGCCTGCTCCAAAGTAGTGCCCCACACTGCGGCGCCGTGGTTGGCCATCAGCACGGCCCTGCGCTCTCCCAGAGCTTTCACCGCCGCTTGGGCCAGCTCTTCTGTACCCGCCGGTGCATAAGCGGCGCAATTCACCGGGCCCCCTATCACCTGAGCCAAGTCTTCGGTGAGGGCGGGGATACTCATATGTGCGGCGGCGAAAGCGCCGCTGTAGACCCCGTGAGTGTGGATGACGGCCCGAGCTTGAGGGCAGGCTTTATAGATGGCTATGTGCAGCGCCTTCTCCGAAGAAGGGAGGCGCTTGCCTTTCATTGCTTCACCTTCGCCGTTCAACAGCACGATGTCTTCCGCCTGCTGTTTATCGTAACCGAGGCCGGAAGGAGTGATGAGCAGAGCATCGGGAGCAACTTTCAAAGAGATGTTCCCCCAAGTGCCGGCGGTGAGCCCGCTTGTGAGCAGCTGCCGCCCCATGGCTGCCACCGCTCTTCTCTCTTTCTTATACATGATGACTCGCTGCCTTCCTCTTTATTCTGCGGCCAAGTAAGCCGCCTGCTCCGGCGTCAGTTTATCGATGCCTGCGCCCAAAGCTTCCAACTTCAAAGCCGCCACCTGCGTGTTCAATTCATCCGGCAAAACGTAGAGCTTGTTTTCCAGTTTACCCTTATGCTCTACCAAATAGAGCATGGCCAAAAATTGCATGGCGAAGCTCAGGTCCATCACCTCTATGGGGTGACCGTCGCCGCAGGCCAAGTTCACCAAGCGGCCTTCGCCCAAAAGATACAGCTTGCGGCCGTCTGTCATGGTATAGGCGGTGATGTTCTTGCGCACTTCGAAGGGAGGCTCAACGCTCGATTCTTCCAGATGATGCTTATTCACTTCTACGTCGAAGTGGCCGGCATTGCACAGCACAGCGCCGTCTTTCATCTTCTCCATGTGAGGTTTGGTGATGACGTCTTTGCAGCCGGTGACGGTGATGAAGATGTCGCCGATAGCTGCTGCTTCCTGCATGGGCATCACTCTGAAGCCGTCGAAGACCGCTTCGATGGCTTTGATAGGGTCTACCTCGGTGACGATGACGTTGGCCCCCATCCCCTTGGCCCGCATGGCCACGCCCTTGCCGCACCAGCCGTAGCCCGCCACCACCAAATTTTTGCCGGCGATAGTGAGATTGGTGGTGCGGATGATACCGTCTAACGATGATTGACCGGTGCCGTAGCGGTTATCGAAAAGATATTTGCAATAAGCGTCATTCACGGCGATCATGGGGAAGGCCAAATGCCCCGCCTTGGCCAAAGCCTTCAGACGGTGCACGCCGGTGGTGGTCTCTTCGCTGCCGCCCAAAAGCTTGCCGATAAGGTCGCGGCGTTCGGTGTTGATCATGTTCACCAAGTCGCCGCCGTCGTCGATGATCAAGTGGGGGTCGGTGGCGAGAGCTTTGCGCAGATAGTCGTCGTACTGTTTTTGATCGCAGCCGTGAGTGGCGAACACTTCTACGCCGCTTGCGGCCAAAGCGGCGGCCACTTCATCCTGAGTGGAGAGAGGATTGCTGCCGGTAACCGCCACCTCAGCCCCTGCGTTTTTCAGCACTTGCGCCAAGTAAGCGGTCTTGGCCTCCAAGTGGATGGTCACGACCATCTTCAGGCCGGCAAAAGGCTTGCTCTTGCCGTAACGTTCGTTCAGGATGTTCAACAGAGGCATGTAGGCCTTGGCCCAAGCGATGCGCTGCTGCCCCAAGGGGGCCAAACTTTTATCGGCGATGATGCTCATGAGTCCTCCTCTTTTTATACCTCGTTTCTCAGCAAGCGGGCGATATTTTTTTCATAAGGCGGCGTGATGACCCCAATTTCGGTGATGATGGCGGTTATCAAATCGGCCGGCGTCACGTCGAAGGCGGGGTTGAACACCGCCGCTTTCTCCGGCGCCACGACGCTGCCTGCGAAGGTCTTCACTTCTAAAGGCGAGCGCTCTTCGATGGGGATGGTCGAGCCGTCTGCCAAATGCAGATCGAAAGTGCTGGCAGGAGCGGCCACGTAAAAAGGTATGTGCAAGGCTTTGGCGGCCAGGGCCAGGTTGAAAGTGCCGATCTTATTGGCGGTGTCGCCGTTGGCGGCGATGCGGTCAGCTCCCACGATGACGCAGTCCACCTTCTTTTGTTTCATGGTCCAGGCGGCCATGCCGTCGGTGATGCAGGTGACGGGGATGCCTTCTTCTGCCAATTCGTAGGCGGTGAGGCGGGCTCCTTGCAGCAGGGGCCGGGTCTCATCGCTGTACACCATTTTGATCTTTCCCCGATAAAAAGCGCTGCGCACCACCCCCATGGCCGTCCCCCAGCCGCAGGTGGCCAAGGCTCCCGCATTGCAGTGCGTGAGGACTGTGGCATCATTCGGCAAGAGAGCCGCTCCCAAGTCCCCCATCTTTTTGTTGGCGGCGATGTCTTCTTCGTAAATGCTCAGAGCTTTGGCCTCCAACTTTTTTACGAGAGGGGTGCCACGTAGGCCCTCGCCGTAAAGTTTCGCGGCCAATTCGTAAACAGTACGGCAGCCCCAAGCGAGATTCACAGCCGTGGGCCGAGCGCTTTCGAGGTCCGCTGCGATCTCTTCAAGTTGAGACAAAAAGGGCTCATGCTCGATGTGTTTAGCTCCCAGCACCATGGCGAAGGCGGCGGCGGCCCCGATAGCGGGAGCGCCCCGCACCTCCAAGCGGGCGATGGCTTCTTTGACCCGCAGATGATCGAAACAATCTATATACTCAGTGACAGCGGGCAGTTTGGTCTGATCCAAAATGGTCAAACGGTCGCCGCCCCACACCATAGTATCCAACATAAAAGCTCCTATAATTTAAAGCCGCCGAATTCGGCAAGAGCAGAGGCGCAAGCACAGCCCTCCGCCGCCGGCGCTTCATCGATGAAGGCGTCGATGAGGCGGCCGGTCTTC
>CANQBR010000039.1 GCA_947589605.1 uncultured Phascolarctobacterium sp.
CCTGCGATCTTTACCTCTTCGACACTTACACGCCGGGCTACGGAGGCAGCGGCCGCCGCTTCGACCTGAGCCTTTTGCAAAAAGCTCACATCCCCAAGCCTTACTTCATCGCCGGCGGACTGACCTCAGAAAATGCGGCAGCCATCGCCGCAGAAGGCGGTGCCTACGCTTTGGACGTGGCCGGGGGAGTGGAGACGAACGGGGCCAAGGACAGAGAAAAAGTGCTGGCTTTTTGCCGGGCGGTGCGTTCCTTAAAATAGACGGCCGAGACCGTGAAAGTTTTTTATAACAGCAAGGATAAGGAGTTCGATAAAACATGACTAAGGGCAGATATGGCATCCACGGAGGCCAATATTTACCGGAAACTTTGATGAACGCGGTGCTGGAGCTGGAAGAAGCTTACGAGCACTACCGCAATGACCCGGACTTTTTGGCGGAACTGCACCGCCTTTATCGGGAGTATGCCAACCGTCCCTCTCTTCTTTATTATGCCAAGAAGATGACCGAAGACTTGGGGGGCTGCAAGATCTATTTGAAGAGAGAAGACCTGAACCACACCGGTGCCCATAAGATCAACAATGTGTTGGGACAGATCCTTTTGGCCAAAAAAATGGGCAAAAAAAGGGTCATCGCCGAAACGGGAGCGGGGCAGCACGGCGTGGCCACCGCCACCGGCGCCGCTTTGATGAACATGGAGTGCGTGGTCTACATGGGCAGCGAAGACTGCGAGCGGCAGAAATTGAACGTCTTTCGCATGCAGCTGTTGGGAGCTGAGGTGGTGCCTGTGGAATCGGGCACCGGCACTTTGAAGGATGCGGTGAACGAAGCGCTGCGAGTGTGGACCGCCCGCTGCGAAGATACTTTCTATGTGCTGGGCTCTTGCATGGGGCCTCATCCCTATCCGGCCATGGTGAGAGATTTTCAAAAGGTCATCGGCGAAGAGATCCGCGCTCAATTGCAAGAAAAAGAAGGGCGCCTGCCCGATTACGTGCTGGCCTGCGTAGGCGGCGGCTCCAACGCCATCGGCGCCTTCTACGATTTCATCAAAGAACCTGAAGTGAAGCTCATCGGCGTGGAAGCTGCGGGCCTCGGCGTCGACGATCCTAAGAATGCTGCCACCATCAGCAACGGCAGCTTGGGCATCTTTCACGGCATGAAGTCCTACTTCTTACAGGACGAATACGGCCAGATCGCCCCGGTCTATTCCATCTCCGCCGGTT
Organism: uncultured Phascolarctobacterium sp.; assembly: GCA_947589605.1. Lineage (GTDB taxonomy): Bacteria > Bacillota > Negativicutes > Acidaminococcales > Acidaminococcaceae > CANQBR01. Next base: position 1,221 of record CANQBR010000039.1, read on the forward strand.
TGGATTATCCGGGCATAGGGCCGGAGCACGCTCATCTTCACGATATCGGCCGCGTGCAATATGTGCCGGCCACCGATGCGGAGGCAGTGGAAGCTTTCAACTATTTGTCGAAGACAGAAGGCATCATCCCGGCGGTGGAGAGCGCTCACGCCGTGGCCCACGCCATGAAGCTGGCGCCCACTTTGCCCAAAGACAAGATCATGGTCATCAATCTTTCGGGACGGGGAGACAAAGATGTGGCGGCGATAGCCCGCTATATGGGGGTGGACTTACATGAATAGGATAGAAGCGGCTTTCGCCAAACAAAAGAAAGTGTTCATCGGCTTTATCACCGCCGGCGATCCGACGCTTGCCGTGACGAAAGAATTGGTGCTGACTATGGAAAAAGCCGGCTGCGGCATCGTAGAGCTGGGCATCCCCTTCTCCGACCCGGTGGCCGAGGGCATCGTGGTGCAGCGGGCAGACACTCGGGCCTTGGCGGCAGGTACCACCACCGATAAGATCTTCGATTTGGTGGCCGAACTGCGCAAAGAGACTCAGGTGCCTCTGGTCTTCCTCACTTACGCCAATCCCATCTACACTTACGGGGCCGATCGTTTCTTCGCCAAATGCGAAGAGACCGGCGTAGACGGTGTCATCATCCCCGACATCCCTTATGAAGAAAGAGAAGAGATGCTGCCTTACAGCCGGCCTCATCACGTGGCCGTGGTGCCGCTGGTGGCCCCCACTTCTCGGGACAGGATCCAAAAGATCTCCGCCGTGGCGGAAGGCTATGTTTATTTGGTAAGTTCTTTGGGCGTCACCGGCGTGCGGGAGAACATCACCACCGATATGGAAGCCATCGTGAAGGAAGTGCGCAAGACCGCCAAGGTGCCCTGTGCCGTAGGCTTCGGCATCTCCACTCCCGAACAGGCCAAAAAGATGGCGGCCGCCAGCGACGGGGCCATCGTGGGCAGCGCCATCGTGAAGATAGTAGAGGCTCACGGTGAAGACTCGCCCCGCTATGTTTACGATTACGTGAAAGAAATGGCGGCGGCCGTACGGGAAGCCGCAAAATAGAGTTAGGAGTGTGGAGTGTGGAGTGAGGAGTTATGGATGAAAAGAAGACGGTGAGATATAAAAGCAAACGCTTTGCCGTCAGGATCGTAAAGTTATATAGATATCTTTGCGACGAAAAGAACGAGTTTGTTTTATCAAAGCAACTGCTGAAGAGTGGCACCAGCATCGGCGCAAATATAGCAGAAAGCGAATGTGCCATGAGCAAAAAAGATTTTCTCAGCAAGATCTACATTGCTCTTAAAGAGTGCAACGAAACACTTTATTGGATAGAACTGCTTTATGATACAGACAATCTTGACGAGACGGAGTACAACTCCATAAGATTGGATTGTGATGAACTAAGAAAAATGCTGTCATCGATCACCAAGACACTCAACTCCACATTAAAAACTCCTTCCTAATACTCCTGCACTTCACACTCTTTTCCCTTGTACGCCGTGCTCGTTTAGATGATGTTGCCGGGGAAGCCCGGCAAACTCCACACTCCAAACTCCACACTCCAAACTAAAGAAGATCCGCCGTGTCTCTGTGAGAATGCAGAGAGCGGCGGATAAAATTTTTGTGAGCTGAGCGGCTATCAGTTGTCTGCGCGGTCCTATTTCTGAATTTGGTGTATCGCCACCTTTTATCGTAATAGAAAAAGCAAGCGGGGCCGAGTTTTTACGCTGACTTTTTTGCAAAGCTCGGTGGTAAGAGCGTCGAAGCTTTTTCAGAAAGAAAACCTCCCGCACAGGCGCGCCTTTTTTTGTGCGGCGGTGGGGAGGAAGAGTGGAGTATCCTAAAAGGCACTTTTTCTTTTTTGTGTGAGCCCGAGCCTTAAGCTCTTTCGCTGACCAGTTGGAAGCCTTCTTCAAGAAGTTTGGCTCTTATCTCTTTGATCTGGGCCTCGTTTCTGGTCTCCAGGCCCAGCTTCAAGAAGCAGCTGGTGATGGCCATGTTCACATCGCCGCGGTCGTGGTAGACGCTGATGACGTTGGCCCCGCACTGACTGACGATCTCGCTGACCCGGGTGAGTTGGCCGGGCTTGTCTTCCAGAGCGATCATCAAATTGGTCCTGCGGCCGCTGGTCACCTGCCCGCGGGTGATGACCCGGGAAAGGATGTCCACTTCGATGTTGCCGCCGGAGATGAGGCAGACGGTCTTCTTGCCGGTCAAAGGCAGTTTGCCGAAAAGGGCGGCGGCCACCGGTGCGGCCCCGGCTCCTTCGGCGATGAGTTTTTGTTTTTCGATGAGGGCCAAAATGGCGGTGGCGATCTCGTCTTCACTGACGGTGACGATGTCGTCCACATATTTTTGGATCAGTTCGAAAGGCAGTTTGCCGGCGGCAGGGCAGGCGATGGCGTCGGCGAAAGTGTCCACTTTGGCAGAAGTCAAATATTTTTTCGCTTTGAAAGAGCGGGCCATGGCATCGGCTCCTGCGGCTTGCACGCCGTAAACTTTCAGCTCGGGCCGCAGGCTCTTCATGGTGAAGCCCAACGCCGCAGCCAGACCGCCGCCGCCCACGGGCAGCACCACGGCCTCTACGGAGGGCAGCTGTTCCAAAATCTCCAAGCCCAAAGCTCCGTGACCGGCGATGATGGCCTCATCGTCGCAGGCGGGGATGAGGGCCAGGCCTTTCTCTAAGGCGAGGCTGGCAGCCTTGGCCTCCGCATCGGCCACGCTGCCGGGCACCAGCAGCACCTCGGCCCCCAGAGCTTTCACATTTTCAACTTTAGCCAAGTTGGTGGTGTCGGGCAGGCAAATGACGCACTTCAAACCCAATTTGGCGGCGCTGTAGGCCACGGCCTGTGCGTGATTGCCGGCGCTGCCGGCTACTACGCCTTTGGCCTTGGCCGAGGCAGGCAATTGACTGATCTTATAGTAAGCGCCCCGCAGTTTGAAACTGCCGCTCACTTGCAAATTTTCCGTTTTCAAATAAAGTCGGCTGTCGCCGGAAAGATTGGGGGCGGCGATGAGGTCCGTTTTGCGGGCCACGTTTTTCAGCACATAGGAAGAATGATAGATCTTATCTAACGTAAGCATGGCGCCTACCTGCCTTTCTCTTGGGCGGCCGCTGCCGCCTTCGTCTAAAAAAATTATATAAGAGATAAATGAGGAGGTCAAGGAAAAAAAGGGGAGCGTGAAAAGAGCAAAGACCAAAACCGAGAGCGCCGTAAAGTTTTGCTGAAGATCATTCGGCATGAGCGTAAAAACTTTTTGAATGTCCGAAAAAGAGAAAGGTCCCAAAAAGAAGAAGCGTCCTGCTCTCAACTTGCGCCTCGAAGAGCTTTTGGCTATAATAGATTTATCGAAAAGGAGAATTTCAATATGGATTGGTTGGAAGCGGAAGTCAAGGCGCAAGAAATCGCCCAAGAAGCGATCGCGGAAATTTTGACGGAAGAAGGCTGCCAAGGAGTGGTCATCGAGGACCCCCGGCTCATCGAAACGCTGCGGGCTCGGGGCACCTGGGAGCTGTGCGACATCCCCGTGCAAAAAAATCTGGGATGGGTGAGCATCAAGGGCTATTACCCCGCAGACGGCACGGAAGAGCTCAAGGCAGAGCACATAAGAGCAGCTCTTGCGACTTTGACCGCAAGGATGGGCCCGTCTTTCTCCGCGCCCGAACTTTTTTGCCGCAGGGTGCACGATGAAGACTGGGCGGAATGTTGGAAGAAATATTTTCACGTCACCAAGGTCGGCAAAAATTTGGCGATCCGCCCCAGCTGGGAAGAATACAGCCCGCTGCCTCAAGAAAAAGTGCTCACCATCGACCCCGGCCTGGCCTTCGGCACCGGCAGCCACCACACCACCAAGCTCTGCATGGAGCTCATCGAAGAAATTTTGACCGAGAAAGAGGGAGCCAAAGTGTTGGATCTGGGCACCGGCAGCGGCATCCTCTCTTTGACGGCGGCTCTTTGCGGGGCCAAGGAAGTGCTGGCGGTGGACATCGATCCTATGGCAGTGCGGGTAGCCGAAGAAAATGTTGCCGAAAATGATCTGGAGGAAACGATCTGCGTGCAGGTCGGCGATCTTTTTAAGGGCATCGCAGGCCGAGCCGACTTGATCATCGCCAATATTTTGGCGCCCATCATCATCCGCCTGCTGCCGGAGGTGCCGGCTCATTTGGCCGAGGGAGGCCTCTTTTTGGCCAGCGGCATCATCGTCGAACAAAAAGAAGAAGTGATGAAAGCTGCGGCAGCTGCGGGCCTCATCTGCCGCGAACTGCGAGAAGAAGGGGGCTGGCTGGCGCTGGCGCTGGCGAAGAAAGCATGACCTATCATAGATTCTTCATAGAAGAAAAATACGGTCCCTTGCTCGCCGTCAAAGGCGGGGACGCCCGGCACATGAGCAAAGTGCTGCGGTTGCAGCCGAAAGACAAGGTGCAGGTGGTCACCGACGACGGCATCACCGCTTTGGCCGAGATCACATCTATCGAAAAAGAAGAGGTGAAACTTCGCCCTCTTGAAATTTTGGCTCAGCTGCAGGAACCGCGGGTAGAAGTGACTTTAGCCCAAGGCTTGGCCAAAGGCGAAAAGATGGAGACCATCATCCAAAAAGCGGTAGAGTTGGGAGCGGCGGCCATCGTCCCCCTCACCATGGAGCACTCTGTGGTGCAGTTAAAAGAAAAAAGAGCGGAAGAAAAGCAGCGCCGTTGGCAGCAGATCGCTCGGGCGGCGGCGGCTCAGGCCCAGCGGCAACGAGTGCCCCAAGTGGCTCTTCCCCAAAGTTTGGACCAGCTGCTGGCCGCCGATGACAGCTCTCTTAAATTATTGTGCTACGAATGCGAAGATCGGCTGGGACTGAAGAGCGCGCTGCAGCAGGCAGCCGAGGAAGATAAATTGAAGAAAGTTTTGCTGATCGTCGGGCCGGAGGGGGGCGTCAGCCCTGCCGAGTTGGCAACGGCCCAAAGGGCCGGGGTGCGGACGGTGAGTCTGGGTCATCGCATCCTGCGGGTAGAGACGGCGGCCTTGGCTGCTTTGACCGCCGTTTTTTTCGCCGCCGGCGAACTGGGAGAATATTGATGCCGAGCATAGCCTTTGCCACTTTAGGCTGCAAAGTGAATCAAGCGGACACCGCCAGCCTCATGGAGCTTTTTCGTCGGGCCGGTTATTTGATCGTTCCCTTCGCGCAGCCGTCGGACGTCTATGTCATCAATACCTGTGTAGTCACCAATATGGGACAGCGTAAATCGCGGCAGTTCATCCAAAGAGCCGTGCGGCAGGCCCCTGCGGCCCTCATCGTTGTGTGCGGCTGTTATCCGCAGGTAGCTCCCGATGAAGTGCGGGCCCTGCCGGGAGTGGACGTCATCATCGGCACTCAAGAGCGGGCCAAAGCTGTAGCCTTGGTGGAAGAAGCGCTGGCCGCTAAACAGGGAGCGGTGTTAGACGGAGTGCGGCCCTTCGGCAGCGACACTTCTTTCGACGAATTGGCGGCGGGAGCGGACGGCCGTCACACCCGCGCCTTTTTGAAGATACAGGAAGGCTGCGATCAGTTCTGTACTTACTGCCTCATCCCTTACGCCAGAGGCCCTCTGCGCAGCAGGCCTTTGAGAGGCATCAAAGAAGAAGTGGAGCGGCTCGCAGCTGCGGGCTTTAAAGAAGTGGTGCTGATCGGCATCCATTTAGGAGCCTTTGGCCGAGAAAGCGGCAACACTTTAGCGGCGGCAGCGGCCGCGGCTCTTTCTGTGCCGAACTTGGTGCGGCTGCGCCTCGGCTCTCTCGAATCTATCGAAGTTGAAGACGACTTGCTGCAGCTGATGAAAAAAGACAGCCGCTTCTGCCGGCATTTGCATCTGCCCTTACAGTCGGGCAGCGATGCGGTGCTCAAAGCCATGGGCCGCCCCTATCGAAGGGAGGAGTTCGCCGCTTTATTGGCCAAGATCCGCGACCGCATCCCCGGCATCAATATCACCACCGATATCATCGTGGGTTTTCCCGGCGAGACCGAAGAAAATTTTGCCGAAAGCTGCGACTTTGCCCGGGCCTGCGCCTTCGGTAAGCTCCACATCTTTCCCTATTCGCGACGGCAGGGCACTCCCGCTGCGGCACTGCCGGGGCAGATCACGGCGGCGGTGAAGGCAGAGCGGGCCCGCAAGCTGGGCCTCATCGACAAAGAATTGCAGCGAACTGCTTTGGAAAAAGCTGTGGGCAGTTGCGTAGAGGTATTGTGGGAAGAAGAGGCGGGGCCGGGTCTCATGGAAGGGTTAAGCGGCGGTTATTTCAGAGTGCAGGCCGAGGGAGGAAGAGAGCTGGCCAATAAATTGAGCAAAGTTCGCATCACTGCCGCTTCCCAAGAGCTTTTGCTGGGAGAGATCATCGAGTGAGCTTCGGCTCGCACTCTTTTTCGGCGCTTTTATCGAAAAAGACAGGAAGCTGCTCTTTGCTCTTCGCCTTTTTCAGAAGATCTTTAAAAAGGGAAAGATGGCTCTTTTCTGCCTTTGCTCATTCGGGAAAATATTTTTCAAAAGAAACAGACGATCGATCTTTGCTCTTTGACTTTTCGGGAAGCTCTTTTTTCTTTTCGGCTTCCCTTTTCATCTTCGCTAAAAAAGCAGGAAAAGAGAGGGACCGTTCAGAATCATATAATCATAAAAATTCAGCCGAAGGAGGCTCGATCATGGCCGAGAACTGCATCTTTTGCAAGATCATCAAGGGAGAGATACCCTCTGTCAAAGTTTACGAAGACGAAAAAATGGTAGCCTTTAAGGACGTAGCTCCCGCTGCGCCTGTTCATGTGTTGCTTTTGCCCAAAGAGCATGTGGAAAACGTCATCGCCTGTCCCGCTCCGCTTTTGAGCCACATCCTCGGCAAAGTGGAACTCATCGCCAAAGAGACGGGCGTTGCCCAAAAAGGTTTTCGCCTGGTGATCAACACCGGCGCCGACGGAGGGCAAACGGTGCCCCATCTCCACATCCATCTCATCGGCGGCAAAGAACTGGGCTGGCCTCCCTGCTGAGGGAGCAGTCTTTCATACGAAGGCGAGGAAAGCGGCGTGAAACTGGTTAGGTAAAACGTAGATTGAGAAACTTAAGACAGATAAAACTAATAAGGTAAACAACTTGCCCAGAAAAAAGGCCGCCTGTCGGCGGCCTTTTTTGTATGAAGAAAACCACGCCATAGTGGCGTGGTTCCAAAGAGCTTAAGCGGCGAAAAGTAATCCTAATGTGCTAAACTGTTTGCAAGCCTGCCAGCATACTACAATAAAGCACATTAGGAGGTAGTCGATGTGACCAAACAAGAAAATAACGCTACAAACAGTTTAGCACATACCAAGTGGAATTGTAAGTACCATGTTGTGTTTGCACCAAAATATCGTAGGAAGATATTTTTTGAGGATAAGCGAGCTGATATAAGGGATATTTTGCGAACGTTGTGCCAGAGGAAGAGAGTGGAAATATTAGAAGGGGAAATCTGTCCGGATCATGTGCATCTACTGATCAGTATTCCACCTAAAATCAGCGTATCAGGATTTATGGGATACCTGAAAGGCAAGAGTAGTCTGATGATATTTCAAAAATATGGCAACATGAAGTTTGCATATAGAAATCGAGAATTTTGGTGCCGAGGATACTATGTAGATACAGTAGGAAAAAAACACGAAAGCAATAAAGGAATACATCGCCAATCAATTAAAAATAGATAAGGAGAGTGATCAATCAGCACTATTTGATCCCAGAGACCCGTTTACGGGTATCCATTAAACAATGCGTGGCTGGCAGGCCGATAAAAAGCGCACGTGTGCGCAGCCAGTAGTATTAGGGCTATGCCCGAAAAAGAAAAACCCCCAGCTACGCCGGGGGATATTTTAGTTTATAATTGAGCTTGCCAACGAAAATTATACACTAACAAGAAGGGAGATTCTTCGTGTTATTTGTCAAAGCAAACGCAAAGATTGACTTCAGTCTTTTTGCATTTGCTCTGACGAAAGGGGTACTTGCGTTTACTCTGACGAATTTGCATTTACATTGATAATTGACCTAAAGGCTCTTCGTAAAATAACCTTTGCTCTCGGCCCATCAGGCAAGAAAAAACGGACGGGCTCGGCAGCGTCGAAGTTTTGAAAAAAGGTTCGGCAGCATGGCAGGTCGTTTTATATTGCGAACAAAACAAAACTAAAAGCGAACAAAATGTTCGAAATAACCTTGACCGAGGTGGTGCTCTTTGCTACAATGAAGATGATCGGCGCAAGGGATGAGGAAGTATGCAGCAGGGACGCACGTATATAGCTATCGATCTGAAATCTTTTTACGCTTCCGTGGAGTGCGTGGAGCGAGGGCTGGACCCGCTGACGGTGAATTTGGTGGTGGCCGACGAGAGCCGCACCGATAAAACCATTTGCCTGGCGGTGTCGCCCACTTTGAAAGCATACGGCGTGATGGCTCGGCCCCGGCTCTTCGAAGTGAAAGAAAAGGTGCGGGCCATCAACGCCGAGCGGCGCAAACGGGCGGGAAGGCTGCAGGGTTCTTCGGCGCTGGCGGCGGAGCTGGAGGAGCAGCCGTCGTTAGCTCTCTCTTACGTGACGGCTCGGCCCCGCATGGCTCTTTACATAGAATACAGCCGCCGTGTCTTCGGCATTTATCTGCGCTACGTGGCTCCCGAGGATATCCACGTTTATTCTATCGACGAAGTCTTCATCGATGCCACCTCTTATCTGCCTCTCTACGGCCTCAGTGCTCACGATTTCGCGAAGTTGCTGTTGCGGAAAGTGCTGGCCGAGTGCGGGCTCACCGCCACCTGCGGCATCGGCAGCAATCTTTATTTGTGCAAAGTAGCCATGGACATCATCGCCAAGAAGCAGCGGCCCGACGCAGAAGGGGCCCGCATCGCCGCTTTGGATGAACTGACCTATCGGCAGCAGTTGTGGGGGCATCGGCCTTTGACGGATTTTTGGCAGATAGGGTCGGGCACAGCGGCCAAACTGGCGGCTCAGGGGCTGTACAGCATGGGGGCAGTAGCCCGTTGCTCTTTGGGCGAACCCCAAAGCTATTACAACGAAGAGTTGCTCTACCGTTTGTTCGGCGTCAACGCAGAGCTTTTGATCGATCACGCTTGGGGCTTCGAGCCCTGCACCATGGCACAGATCAAAGCTTATAGGCCCGACGTGCGCAGTCACAGCACGGGACAGGTGCTGCCCCGCCCCTACAGCATTGCCGCCGCCCTTTTGGCAGTGAAAGAAATGGCGGAAAGTTTGGCACTGGAGCTTTTGAGCAAAGGGCTAGTGACGGAGCAGATAGATCTTTACATCGGCTACGAAGGAAAAAGCGGGGAAGCAGAGGCCGTCGAGCCTTCTCTACATCGTCATGCGTACAGCAGCAGTCACGGTAGCTGTTATTTGCCCGGGCCCACTGCCTCCTGCAGTCAACTGCGCAGCAATTTCGACGCTCTTTATCGACGCTTGGCGGTGCCGGGGCTGCAGGTGCGGCGCTTGGTGCTGACGGCCTGCCGTGTGAGTCCCGCCGAGAACAAGTCTGAGCATCTAGCTCTTCAATTGGATCTTTTTCAAGAGAAAGAGGCAGAGTTGTATGCGGTCGAGGCTGCCAGAGAGACGGCCCTGCAGGAGGCGATGCTGGCGGTGCGGCGGCGCTTCGGAGCCAATGCCCTGCTGAGAGGGATGGATCTGCGGCCCGGGGCCACCGCCGCAGAACGCAACGAGCAGATCGGAGGGCATCGAGCCTGAAGGGAGTTGCTCGTTTCAGTGAAAAGGAGACGAAGCGCTCATGGGCGAATATGACGATATCTTGAACTTGCCGCATCATCGCTCCCTCAGGCATCGGCCGTTGCCTGCAGAGAGCAGGGCCGCTCAGTTCAGTCCCTTCGCTGCCTTGGCCGGTTACGAAGAAGCTCTGGCCGAGAGCGCCCGCCTCACCTGTCCCCGGCGCTGCTTGGGGGAGGACGAGGCAGAAGCTTTGGATGCCGCTCTGCAGTGTTTGCGGGATAGATTGCAAGCGGGAACTGCGGAGGCGCAACTCGCTTACTTCGTGGCCGACGCCCGCAAGGCAGGGGGCGCTTATGTGAAGCGAAAGGTGAGGGCCCGCCGTCTGGAGGCGGCGACTGACAGCCTCTATCTGGACGACGGCAGCCGTATAGCTCTCTCCGATCTTGTTTGGCTGCAGCCTGAAGACGAGCAAAGGACAGATGATGAAGACGAGGGAGCGCCCTGCGCTCCGGATTGAAAGTCACCAAAAGGAACTGCGATCAAAGCAGAAAAATGCGGATCCCATACGAAAGATCAAACGAAAAAATAAGTCGAGGTCAAAACAGAAAGGCAGGAGATAGAGACCATGTACGGAGCGATTTTGGGAGATATCATCGGTTCGCCTTATGAATTTGACAGAGGCGATAAAAGCAAAGATTTTCCTCTTTTTATAGGCGAGAGCCGCTTCACCGACGATACGGTGATGACTGTCGCCGTGGCCGAAGCGCTGCTGGCGGCGATAGAGGGGCATTTCGTCGATGATGAGCCGGCTACGGAGGCCATCGTGGGCGCAAGCATGCAAAAATGGGGAAGACGCTACATCGACAGAGGTTACGGCGGCCGCTTCCTGCGGTGGCTGCTGTCCTCGCGGCCTCTGCCTTACGGCAGTTACGGCAACGGTTCGGCCATGAGGGTGTCGGCGACAGGCTGGCTCTTTCCCACGTTGGAGCAAACATTGGAGGTGGCAGGCTGGACCGCTGCCGTAACGCATGATCACCCGGAGGGGATCAAAGGGGCGCAGGCTACGGCCGCAGCCGTTTATTTGGCTCGCACCGGCAAGAGCAAGGACGAGATCAAAAAATTCATCGAAAAAACTTTTGACTACGATCTGAGCCGCACCTGCGACGAGATAAGGCCCTTCTATCACCACGTGGAAAGCTGCCAGCAGACGGTGCCGGAAGCCGTCACCGCTTTTTTGGAAGGAGAAAGTTTTGAAGATGTGATTCGCACCGCTGTATCCTTAGGCGGCGACACAGATACCTTGGGGGCCATCGCCGGGGCCATGGGAGAAGCTTATTACGGCGTGCCCGGGGAGTTAAAACTTATGTGCCGCCGTCTGTTGAAAGACGATCTGCTGGAGGTGCTGGATCTTTTCGAAGAAAAAACGGCGAAGAGGTGAGTCGTGCCTTTTTTCGCAAGGGCGGCGTGAACAGCTTCGGTATTTTTTGAAAAAGGACTCTGTACCTTATGAGGCGCAGGGTCCCGATCTTTTTGAAAAGAGGCAGCGCCGTGTGGGGGGCAGTATACGGACGAAGCAGCTTAGAGGTAGAGCTGTTCGCAGATATTAGGGTATGTATGCTAAAACTTCTATTTTAGTACTATATATGTCGGAGAGACAGGGAGAGACGACGGAAAAATAGAAACGAAAGAAAAAACCGGCAAAAAAGAAAGCAAAGGAAAAAGCCCTCTATAAGTATAAGCGGGGCAAAAGGGGGATTTTGTGACGTATACGCGGAACAAAATTTTTAAAAGAGGCTTTTGAGGCTTCGAAAAAAATTCCTCCGCCCACACGTCACATTTTGACGAAAAACCCGTTTATATAAATAGAGGGGCAGGAGCGAGAGAAGTCTAAGGAGAGGCGGCCGCGCTTTCTCAACGAAGACCGGGGCGAAAGGTGACAGTCTGCGGGAAAAATGATATAATACGAAAATAAAAGCGGAGGGCTCTGCAGGCAAAAGAAAAAGCACAGCCCGCAAAGATAGCAAGGCGAAGCAGCGCAGCTCGCAAAAATTTTTTCGAGAAAAGCCGCAAGCACGCTCCGCCGCGAGAAAGAGCACAGACCGAGGGAGGAGGCAAGCCAAGCATGGAAAGTTTGTTCAGTATAGCGGCTCAAAGCAGCAAGCCTTTGGCCGATCGGCTGCGCCCCGAAACCTTGGACGACTTCGTGGGGCAAGAGCAGGCAGTGGGGCCAGACAGCCCTCTGCGCCGCATGATCGAACGGGACGCGCTGCAAAGCGTTCTTTTCTACGGCCCGCCCGGCACCGGCAAGACTACCTTGGCTCACATCATCGCCCATAGCACCGGCGCCCGCTTCGAAGCCATCAACGCCGTTTCCAGCGGTGTCCCCGAACTGCGCAAGCTCATCGCCCGGGCTCAGGCCAGCCGCGACAGCGGCTTGGGCCGCACCATCGTGTTCATCGACGAGATGCACCGTTTCAACAAGGCTCAGCAGGACGTGCTGTTGCCCTACGTGGAAAACGGCACCATCATCCTCATCGGGGCTACGGCGGAAAATCCCTTTTTCGAGATCAATTCGCCCCTTTTGAGCCGCATGAAAGTGATACGCTTGGAGAAATTGGGACCGCCCCAGCTTTTGAAAATTTTACAGCGGGCCGTGGCCGATAAGGAGAACGGCTTCGGCGGCAGTTTCACCGCCGCCCCGGAAGCCCTGCAGGTGATCGCTCAATTTTCGGCAGGCGACGCCCGAGGCGCTTTGAATATTTTGGAGCAGGCGGAGTTCATGTTGCCAGAAAAAGGGGAGCGGTGCCTCACTCTCGACGTTTTGCGGCAGGTGCTTGGCAACGCCATGCAGCGCTATGACAAGCAGGGGGATCAGCATTATGACATCGTTTCCGCCTTCATCAAGAGCATGAGAGGCAGCGACGCCGATGCTGCCCTCCACTATTTGGCCCGTATGCTGGAAGGGGGAGAGGACGTGCGCTTCATCGCCCGCCGCATCCTCATCTGCGCCGCAGAAGACGTGGGGTTGGCAGATCCTCGGGCTATCGAGGTGGCGGCGGCTTGCGCTCAGGCGGCGGACTTCGTAGGGCTGCCGGAGGCTCAGCTGCCTTTGGCGGAGGCAGTGCTCTATATCGCCAACGCTCCCAAGAGCAACAGCGCCTGCATGGGTATCGAACGGGCCCGCAAAGACGTGCGCACCAAAGACTGCGGCACCGTGCCTCCCCATCTGCGGGACGCCAGCTACGGCGGAGCGGCCAAGTTGGGCCACGGTATCGATTATAAATATCCTCACAATTTCAGCGGCGGCTGGGTGAGGCAGCAATATCTGCCCGATGCTCTCTTGGGCGTGCAATACTACGTCCCCAGCGGCCACGGCGAGGACAAGGGACGGCGAAAACCGTAAAGTCGATTCATAGAAAGGAAGTTCTTTATGAAAAATTTGCTGACCATAGCAGGTTCCGATTCCGGCGGCGGCGCCGGCATCCAAGCCGATCTTAAAACTTTCGCCGCCCACGGCACCTTCGGCATGAGCGTCATCTGCGCCGTTACCGCCCAAAACACTCAAGGAGTGACGGCGGTGCAGGATATCGACCCTGCGATCGTGACGGCTCAGATCGCCGCCGTGTTCGACGACATTCGAGTGGACGGAGTGAAGATAGGGATGCTGAGCCACAGCCCCATCATCGAAGCGGTGGCTGCCGGCCTTGTAAAGTATAAGCCGAAAATAGTGGTGCTGGATCCGGTAATGATCTCCAAAAGCGGCTACGCTCTGCTGGCACCCGACGCCTGCGCCGCTTTGATCGAAAAATTGCTCCCCCTGGCTACTTTGGTCACCCCCAATCTGCCGGAGGCGGAGGCCATCTGCGGTTTCAAAGTGGAAGACGAAGAGGCTATGGTGCGGGCGGCGAAAAAGATCACCGAACTAGGAGCCAAAGCCGTGCTGGTAAAAGGCGGCCACCTGCGGGGAGACGCCAGCGATCTGCTTTTCGACGGCACGAGCAAACAGTGGTTCCCGGCCAAACGCATCCCCGGCCGCAACACCCACGGCACCGGCTGCACACTCTCCAGCGCTTTGGCTGCCGATTTGGCCAAGGGGCTGTCTCTTACAGAAGCAGTAGCCGCCGCCAAAGCTTACGTTACCGAAGGTATCAAAAACGGTTTGGATATAGGCTCCGGCTGCGGGCCCTTGCATCACTTCGTTTCTCTCTACGCCAAGGCAGGGCTCTAATATGGAAATTACGGAAAGTTTGAGCTTTTTAGTGGACAAAGTGAGAAAAGAGCGGCCCCTCATCCACCACATCACCAATTATGTGACTGCGGAAAATTGCGCCGATATTTGTTTGGCTGCCGGCGGCCGCCCCATGATGGCCTCTGCGCCTGAAGAAGCGGCGGGCCTTACTGCGGGAGCCCGCGCCTTGGTGTTGAATCTCGGTACTTTGGATGCAGGGCGGCGGCAGGCCATGGAGCTTTCCTGCGCCAAAGCGAAAGAACTTGGCATCCCGGCAGTGTTGGACCCGGTGGGGGTGATGGCCGGCCCTTGGCGTTTGGAGTTGGCTCTTAAACTGTTGCGCAGCGGCGGTATCACCTGCGTGCGGGGGAACAGGGCGGAATGTGCGGCTCTCGTCAACGAAAAGGCCGACGGGAAAGGCATCGATGCTCTGACAGAGAGCTATGAAGGAGAAGCCCTCTCCTTGGCTAAAGACGGGGCGAAAAAATTTCATTGCGTCTTTGCTGTCACCGGGCCCCAAGACTGCGTTTCCGACGGCAAGCGAGCCATGGTGTTAAACGGCGGTCATCCATTTTTGCAGGAAATCACCGGCAGCGGCTGCATGAGCAGCACTTTGATAGGCTGCTACTGTGCTGTGGCTCGGGATAAATTTTTAGCGGCTGTGTTGGGCCTCGTTGTGCTGGGGCAAAGCGGCGAATTGGCCGCCAATTTTTTGGAGAAAAAGGACGGGCCCGGCTCCTTCAAGGCCCGCCTCATCGACGCCGTCTACAATATAACCGTCAATTGGGACAAAGTTGCTCTCAAAACGGAAAGGCTGAATTGAAGCGGTGAAAAAGCAACCATCGAAAACGTCGGCATCCGGCATTTTCGGTTGCTTAAAAGTTTTAAGTAACTTAGAGGAATTTCACCGATCTTTTGAGAATATAATTTAGATTAAGGGTGCGAGGAGGTTGCCTTGGATCGTGATCATCGGCATCGGTTGTGATATCTGCCCGGTGGGGCGCATGGCGAAGGCCTTGGAGCGGCCCGGCTTGGAAGAAAGAATCTTCACCTCGCGGGAAGCAGTTTATTGCCGCAACCGGGGGAGGGGAGCAGCGGCAAGTTTCGCCGCCCGCTCTC
>CANQBR010000040.1 GCA_947589605.1 uncultured Phascolarctobacterium sp.
GGAGAAAAATGGTATACTTTGTTTAGGTCATGATACTCTTGGGATGTATACTGACCGCCTTGGTCGCTGTGGAGTGCGAGTCCCTCAGCGGCCTTTTCCCTTTTCATAGCGTTTTTGACTGTACCGTAACCAAAGAAGCTGTCATGTTATTACCTATACGATAGGACAAAACCTCTTTTCCGCACAGATCCATCACAACGCACATGTATAGCATCCCTTAGCGGTAGGGACATAAGTGATGTCTGTCACCCAGAATTTATTCGGCACAGACTGGTCAAAGACCCGCTTCAGAAAGTTCGGATACTTATGTACGGCATTACCGAAGTGCGTATATAGCCTTACTCGCCGCACTCTTGTCAAGAGATCGTACCTGCACATTATACCCAACACTGCCTTCATACTAACATTCTCTCTGTTTTTTCTCATGAGCCGTCTGCGCACCCTGCGGCAACCGTGGGTCTGTTTAGTTTCATTTTGGCACTCACATATAAGGTCGCGAAGCCATGTGTGTCTGTTCTCTCCCCCCTGCCGTTTGTACCAAGTGTAGTAACCGCTTCTGGAAACCTCGAAGAAGTAGCACATCACCTTTAAGCTGTATTTGCTCCGAAATCGCTCTATTACCCTATATTTCAGCTTCATCTCCTTCCAACTTCGTACAGAAAATTTTGAAGCAGATCTACCTGCATACGAAGTCCGGCAAACTCCTTATCCTTTTTTATACTTTCATCGGCTTCGTTTTTCCTTGGGCGTCCCTTTAATCGTATGATATATCCATGTTCTAACAGACGCTGTTTGCGGCGTTGCCGATAGAATAGGTTTTTACCTGTTCTCTGCTGAGACCGAAGCTTTCTCCAATCTCCCGGTAAGTCATGCCCTTCTGCTTCATACACAGAATATCTTCCGCTAATGATTCCATTTTGGTATACTTTCGACTCATATTTACACCCCCTGCCGTTCCTTTTAATTCTACAACAGGGGGTGTGTTTTTTCGATGTCCATTTTTAAGGTTACAGTTCATGACTACTTGCTACCCTTAAAAGAGTATGTGTATTCTTTCCGACTAAGATTATCCTCAATTTGAGCTTGCTTCTCTTGTTCTTGGAAATATTTTTACATTGTAGTTATGATTTCTACTCCCTTTCTCTCGCAAAGAAATAGTAATATCTTCCCCCCACTTCCATCTTGATTTTTCCATATATTATTTACCTTAGATATTTCGGTGCAAAAACAATGCGATATTTGCAGTTCCACCTTGTGTGTTCTAGACTATTCTTGTTCTTTCGTTCTTCTCTTTACCGCTCTGATTTGGCTGGTTGCTCATTAACCATTTTAGCACAGAGTTGCCGAATGGACTGTTCATAAATATAAGTCTTTAGAGCCAATATTAAAAGTGGGGGTTTTCATACAAGGAAAACCGGCGCTGCCCGCGCCGGTTTTTTGCTGCTTTTTTTGCTTTTTCTTTTTTACGAGAGCTCTTCGCTCAAGGCTGCGGGAGCATCTCCCGCTATGCTTCTTTGCTCGGCCGCCACGTTGCCTTGGTTCTCCTCTATGCCCTGCAGAGCGGAGCGAAGGCCCTTGCCGATGTAGTCCAACATGTCGTCGGCATACTGCAAAGCTTCATGTTTGACCCGCAGCGCATAGTCGTCGGCCTCCCGCCGCACTTCCATCTGATACTGCAGGCTTTCCTTCCTGATCTCATCGGCGGCGGCGTTGGCCTGATGCACCACCTCTTCCTGCTGCACCAACTGCTTGGCCTTCACCTGAGCTCTTTCCACTATCCCTTCGGCTTCCACCCGGGCATTCTCCACGATGCGGTCCGCATCGGCTCTTGCTTTGTTCAAGATCAGTTTTTGCTCTTCCAGGACCTGAGTGGCGCTCTTTACCTCTTTGGGGATGGCTTCTTTAAGATCGTCCATCAACCCCGACAGGTCGCTCTCCTCGATGAGGATCTTATCCGTAAGGGGCAAGCGTCTGGCTTCGTTGATCAGCTCGTACATCTCTTCGAAAATACGATCCAGATTGACATTCTCGTTCTCGTGTTCTATCATTGCCGCCTCAGCTCCTTATTCAAATTTTCGAGCTAACGTGTTTGCTCACGTGCTCTTCTATGCAGGGAGGCACCAAATCTTTCAGGCAGCCTCCGAAGGTAGCCAGTTCTCTCACTCCCGAGGAGCTGACGAAGGAATATTTGGCGTTGGTCATGATGAAGACCGTCTCCAAATTATTGTCGATGCTCTTGATCAGCAGGGCCCTTTGAAATTCGTATTCAAAATCGGTGAAGGCCCGCAAACCTCTGACGATGAAGGGCACCTTCTCCCGGGCGCAAAATTCGTTCAAAAGGCCGGAGAACGACGTCACTTTTACATTGGGGATGTGAGCGGTGGCCTTTTTCAGCATCTCCACCCTGTCCTCTACGGAGAACATGGCCTTTTCCTTGCCGGGGTTGAAGAAGACGCTGACGATCAACTCATCGAAGATGGCAGCGGCCCGCTGGAAAATATCGATGTGGCCTACGGTCACCGGGTCAAAGCTGCCTGGGCATACTGCTCTACGCACGCTGTCCTCCTGTGCTCCGCTCCCTTCGTTCGCTCGCGGCTGCCGAAAAAGTTTTTCTTGGCGGCCGCCGCAAGGGCGAAGGTCTGCTGAGATGGATGGGAGATCACGCAGGTGATTCCATTCCGTTCTTACTTCGACAGAAAAATATTTAACCCTTTTCCTGAGGAAAATTTTTTATGAAGTCCACTACGGTCTCCCCGTATTTCACTTCTCGCACCAGTTGAAAGCCGACTGGCAGCGGCGGCACTTCTTCATGCGCGGACCGCTCCAAGATCAAACAGCCTTCCTCTGCCAAAAAAGGGTGCTGCCCCAAGGCCGCCAGCATTGCCGCCACATGGCCCCGCTCGTAGGGCGGGTCGCAAAAGACCAAGTCGAAACGCTCCCCTTGGCGATGAAAACGCTCGACGGCTTTTTGAGAAGAAGCGAGGATCGTGCGGCATCGCTCTTCGGCCCGGCACTTGGCGATATTTTTCTTCACCAAAGCGAGAGACTCTCTGCTGTTATCCACGAAGGTCACGAAGGCCGCTCCCCGAGAAAAACACTCCAGCCCCAAATTGCCGCTGCCGGCGAAAAGGTCCAGCACTTTCGCCTGCTGCACCGCCGGGCCCAAAATGTTGAACACCGACTCCTTCACTCGGTCGGCCGTGGGCCGCACCCGCAGATCTTTGGGCGCCGCCAACGTCAGGCCCCGGGCCTTCCCCGCTATGATCCGCATCTTTACAGCCGGGCGGCCAATGCGGAGGCCACCACCTGATCCATGTCGTAATATTTATATTCGGCGAGACGGCCGCCGAAGAGCACCTTCTCTTCTTTGTCTGCCAATTCTTTGTAGCGGCGGTAGAGAGCGCTGTTGACTTCGTCGTTCACCGGATAATAGGGCTCGTCCCCCGGCTGCCACTCTGCGCTGTATTCTCGGCTCACCACCGTTTTGGGCAGTTCTTTTCCTTCGTTATCGAGGCCGAACTTGAACCATTTGTGCTCGATGATGCGGGTGAAGGGCACTTCCTTGGCGGTGTAATTCACCACCGCATTGCCCTGGAAGTTGGGCTCGTCTAAAATTTCCGTGGCGAATCTCACCAAACGATAGCCTAAATGACCGTAGGCATAACCGAAATATTCGTCGATGGGCCCGGTATAGACGATGCGCTCAGCTGCCTTGTTCAATTCTTCTCTGTTTTGCAGATAATCCGTTTCCAGCTGCACCTCACTGCCTGCCAAGAGCCGCTCGGCCAATTTGGTGTAGCCTTCGACGGGTATGCCCTGATAGCGGGCGTTGAAATAATTGTTGTCGTAGGTGAAGCGCACCGGCAAGCGGCGGATGATGAAGGCGGGCAGTTCTTCGCAGGGACGCCCCCACTGTTTTTCCGTATAACCTTTGATCAAACGCTCAAAGATATCGGACCCCACCAAAGAGATGGCCTGCTCTGCCAAATTGCGGGGCTCGCCGATGTGGGCGGCCTGCCTCTGGCTCTCGATGACGGCCGCCGCCTCCTTGGGAGAAGTGACGCCCCACATTTTGTTGAAAGTATACATGTTGAAGGGAAGAGAATACATCTCTCCCTTATAGTTGGCGATAGTGCCCAAACGGAAATTGTTGAAGGCGGTGAAGCGGTTCAGATACTGCCAAACCCCTTCGTCGTTGGTGTGAAAAACGTGAGGCCCGTACTTGTGCACCTCCACCCCTTCCACTAGCTCGCTGTAGCAGTTGCCGGCGATGTGCTTCCTGCGGTCCACCACCAAACATTTCTTCCCTGCTTCCGTCAGCCTTTGTGCGCACACGGCGCCGAAGAGCCCCGCTCCCACGATCAAATAATCATAGCTCATCTTCATTTTCCCCTTTCTTTCGCAAAGATCGTGCGGCATTAGACCGCTATGGTCAAAAATGTTATAATTGAACGAGAGACCGGCAGCGAAAAGCTGCTCTAAGGGAGGCGAGAGCGTGGGCATTTTATCTCAGACCGTCGCAGGCCTGAGCCTGCCCTGCTGCCTCTTTTATTTTTTCTGCTGGCGGTTGCCTGCGAGCCGTCCCGTCGACTTGCCGCCGCTGCCCGCTGCAAAGCAAGTGGCTTTGCTCCCCTTGGACAGCCGCCCGGTGTGCACCGAACTGCCTCAAGAGTTGGGCGCTTTGGCCGGCTACAATGTAATTTTACCCCCAAAGGAGAACCTTGACAACTACGAGCGGCCCTCTCAACGGGAAAAACTTCGTCTATGGTTGCGGCAGGTGCTGCCGCAAAGCAAGGCCGCCGTCATCAGCAGCGATAATTTTTTGCTGGGCAGTCTCATCGGCGCCCGCAGCCGGCAGGCCACCGAGAGGGAGACGAAAACTTTTTTACGGGAGCTGAAAGACTTCGAAGCCCTCTGCCCGGCGACAGACACCTTCGCCATCGTGCCTCGGCTGTGGGTGCAGGCCAAAGCTCCCGCAAGCTGGTACGGCTACAGCCTTTATCGTTACAATCTTGCAAAGGCCGCGGCGGACTTAGGTTGTTTTAAAGCGGCCGAAGAACTTAAAGAGCGGCGCGAAAAGATACCGATCCCCATCCTCGCCGCTTATCTCGATCTTTATCGAGCCAACGAAAATTTCGTGAACTCTTTTTTGGCCGCCGATCCTTGCGGCGGCGGCCTGCATCTGGTGGGGCAGGACGACAGCGAGCCGCTTACTTTGAGCAGCGCTTATCTGGACCGGGCCGCAGAAAAAATCTCTGCGTCGAAAAACGGCCGAGCCGCCCTCACTTACGGTGCCGATGAAGCGGCCTCGCTGCTTTTGGCCCGCCGTTTTTTGGCGGAGCGCCGGGCGCGGCTCAAAGTTTACGTGCGCTACGCTCATCCCTCTCTGCCCTATCTTTATCTGCCCTACATGGCTCTGACCGTCAGCGGCAGCGTGGCCGATAAAATGGAGTTGCTGGGCATAGAAGAAACACAAGAGCTCGCCGAGGCCGACTTCTGTCTTTACATCAGCTGCGGCCACGCCGGCTATCGGCCGGGCGAGAAAGAAGTGCGAGAAGCGGCGGAGCTGCTGAAGGACCCCCGCCCCTTGGCCCTCGTCGACCTCAGCGCCGATTACGAAGAAGAAGAGCTGCTTTTGCCTCTGCTTTTAAAAGAACAGCTGCCTTTGCTCCGTTTGGGAGCCTTCGCCGGCTGGAACACTTGCGGCAACAGCGTCGGCTCCGCTCTCGCTGAGGCCGCTGTTTTCACTCTGCGCCGCCGCGAGCTGAGCAAAGAAGAACTGCCTCGTTTTTACGCCCAAAACGCCGTCTTTCTCTGCCGCCGTTTTTTGGACGATCACTTTTTTCAAAAGATCCTCCATCCCCGCCTGCGGCCGGAGCTGGAAGTGCTGGGCGCAGACCCCGCCCACCTAGACGAAAAGGAACGGGCCTATGCCCAATGGCAGGCAGATGCTTTCATAAAACGCAAGGCGCAAGAACTGCTCCGTTTTTCTCTGGGCCGCCGCAGTTTTTATAACGATGAAAAAGGCGCCTACTATTTGCGCGAACTGGAAGCCTCTGCCGTCCTGCCTTGGCCCCGCATCTTCGAGGCCGAGATCCGAGTGCGCGCCGGTTTCGGTCTCCGCCCTCAAGGCGAGTGACGAAGGGCGCCGTCTTTTTCATTTCATCCCTCACTTGATACAGTGAGTTCGAAAATTTTTGTGTGAACGTTCAAAGCTCATCATTGCTAAAAAAGGAAGGGCCCGTCGAACCCTTCCTTTTATATTTTTCTATGAAATTTTTTCAGTGATGGAACAAACGCAGCCCCGTCATGGCCATGGCGATGCCGTATTTATCGCAGGCAGCGATAACATTGTCGTCGCGAATGGAACCGCCGGCCTGAGCCACATAAGAAACGCCGCTGCGCCGAGCCCGCTCGATGTTGTCCCCGAAGGGGAAGAAAGCATCGCTGCCCAAGGCCACACCGTTCAACGTGGCCAGCCATTTTTTCTTTTCTTCTTTGCTCAAAGGCGCGGGCTTTTCGGTGAAGAAGAGCTGCCACGTACCCTCCGCCAGCACGTCTTCCCAGTCGTCTGAAATATAGACGTCGATAGTGTTGTCTCTGTCCGGGCGGCGGATATCCTTTCTGAAGGGCAGAGCCAGCACCTGAGGATGCTGCCGCAGGTACCAGTTGTCCGCTTTGTTCCCCGCCAGCCGCGTGCAATGCACTCTGCTCTGCTGACCGGCCCCTATGCCTATGGCCTGTCCGTCCTTCACATAGCACACGGAGTTGGATTGGGTATATTTCAAAACGATCAAAGCGATCACCAGATCCCGCTCCGCTTCGGGAGGCATATCTTTCACTTTGGTGGGCCGCTGCGCCAGCAGTTCGGTGCCGATCACCGCTTCGTTGCGATCCTGCTCGAAGCTGATGCCGTATACCTGCTTGGTCTCTTTCAACGCGGGCCGATAGGCCTCGTCTATTTGGATGATGTTGTAAGTCCCTTTGCGTTTGCCTTTCAATACGGCCAAAGCTTCGTCCGTATAACCGGGGGCGATGATGCCGTCGGAAACTTCGCGGGCCAAAAGCTTGGCCGTCGCCAGATCGCAGGTATCGCTCAAAGCCACGAAGTCGCCGTAAGAGCTCATGCGGTCGGCGCCTCTGGCCCGGGCATAGGCCGCAGCCAGAGGAGTCAGTTCCAAGTCATCTACGAAATAAATTTTTTTCAGTACATCGCTGAGGGGCAGGCCCACGGCGGCCCCGGCCGGGCTCACGTGTTTAAAGGAAGCGGCGGCAGGCAGGCCGGTGGCCTCCTTCAGTTCCCGCACCAATTGATAACTGTTGAAGGCGTCGAGAAAATTGATATACCCGGGACGGCCGTTGAGCACGGTGATGGGCAGTTCTCCCTTCTCCATGTAGATGCGGGCCCGGGCCTGATTGGGATTACAGCCGTACTTCAGAGCGAGTTCTTGCATAGCTTCCTCCTTATATTTTTAAAAAGCAAGCGGCCGGTACACAAAGGAAGTGCCCGGCCCCTCTTTTTTGCGGCAAAGCCGTCTGCTTCGTCGCCCTTATTTTATCATACTTGCCCCGGCGGTGCAATGCGCTCTCAAAGTGCGGCCTAAGGCCGCGCCGCAGTCAATGCCCGTTCTGTTTCTTTGCTCACCAATTTGCCCCACTCTTCAAGTTTCACATCCCAGCGACCGGTGAAGGCTGCTTCCACCTGCCTGTTGCTGCCGAAGCCGTGGACGAAAAATTTTTCGTCCTTTGCGTGATAGACCGCCGACCTGCCTCTCAGGGCCAACTGCTTATAGCGCACCTTCGAGCCTTTTTTGACGCTGTCCTTCCACTGCTCCAATTCCATGGCGATGACCACATCGGCCTTGCTTGCCGCAGCGATCTGCGCCAATTCTTTTGCTTCGGGAAGACTGCCCCGCCGGCCCATAGAAGTTATGACCGCTTCTTGGCTCGCATCTTCGGTAGCCAGTTCAAAACCCATGGCCTCGACTTTGGCCACCGCCTGCTGCCAATAGACCGGGCCCGCTTCCTGCGCTTCGGTGCGGTTTAACAAAGGCAGCAACACAGCCGTCGCCCCTTCGCAGAGACCTGCCGTTGAAAAAAGCAGAGCACAGAGCAACGCCCCCGATAATTTTCTGAAGCACTTCATCACGCTGCCTCCTTAAAAAAGCCCCGGCCCCTGAAGAGGAGCCGAGGCCGTTGCAAAATTTTTTTCTTTTAGAAGTTGAAGTAAAGCTCGGAGAAGAGCACCCGATTGTCTTCGTCCCCTACCTTGGCTTCGGTGTCGTAGTAGTTGACGGCAACGGTGATGTTCTTGGCCAGAGCCAAGTCAGCTCCGATGTTCCAGCCTTTGTAGCCGCCGTCCCTGTCGGTCCAAGCATCGGTGGTGGGGCAGAGGTAAGCGTTCTCGGGCTGATCGAAGTATTGAACATGCACGCCCCAGCTGCCGGGCTCTTCACCGTCGGCTCCCTTGTAGGAGAGAGCGGCCACCCAGCCGTCCTTGGAAACTTGGGGATTGTATTTCTTGTCGGCCCACATGTAATCGTAGGTCAAAGTAAGATCGGGGATGAACTCCCATTCGGTGGTGAGGTTGTAGATGTCTCTGTTGTTCGCCTCTTGGTCGAAATCGGCCTTGAAATAATTGAAGGAGAGGTTCACGGGGCCCAGCTCGCCGCTGACGCCGGCCTGATAGAATTTAACGTTGTAGGGATCCCACTCGGCCTCGTCTTCGCCGACGCCTTTGCCCACCATGCCGGTGATCTTGATCTTATCGCCGTAGCTCAGCTTCAAAGCATCCTGCCAACCGTCGTATACATTGCCGGTGCCTACCACTTCGTTCCAACGACCGGCCTGTACTTCTACACCGCCCACTTTGCCGCTCACGTAAGCTTCTTTTACGGCGGTCTTTTCGTTGCCGGTGTTATCGGCCAGATCCTGCACGTTCTCGATCATGCCGGTGTAAGACCAATCGTCGTTCACTTGACCGCTGACCCAAAGACGAGTACGCAGAGCGCTCTCGAAAGATTTGGTGCCGTCATCGCCGTAGAAGCCTCTGTGAGCGCTGGCGTAATGAGCACGGATCTCACCGGCGATCTTCACGTTGTCGCTCTTTTTCTCCAGATTGCTGACCCTAACTCCCAAAGCATCCAGCTCATCGGCGAACTCAGCGGCCAATTTGTCTACGTTGGCGCCTTTGGCCATCGCCTTAGCTACGATCTGTGCCATCTCGTAACGAGTCATCAGTTTTTCGCCGCCGAAGGTGCCGTCGCCGTACCCTTCTACGATGCCGGCTGCTGCCAATCTGGCCACGGAATCATAAGCCCAATGCCCGGCGGGAACATCGCTGAAAGGATTTGCTGCTGCGGCGGTGGCACTGATGCCCAGAGCCAAAGCAAGAGCAACTAAACAGGATCTTTTCATTTTCTATCACTCCTCGACTTTCCGGTCCCTCGACTGCAGGCTCGGGCGGTGAGAGTTGCCATGTTTCCTCTTGGCTGCCCGAAGAGAGCGAGGACCTTTGCTTATTTTAGCAAATATTACTAAGAAAGTCAAATTTACAATAAACTGCGAGAGCCTGCCCTCTCACCGGCGGATCTTCTCTCGTTTGCTCTTGCTAACTTTCTTTTGTAATAAGCTTTGGCAATCTTGCCGTTTTCCATTTTAGCATGGCCTTTTTCGTTTTGTCAAGGCTCTTTTGTCCGCCGTTTTTTTATTTTTTCCGAAGCGCTCAACATCTAAGCAAAAAGAAATGAGTTGACATTTTTTTGCTCCGGCCGAAAAATTTTAACTTTTTCCCAACGAGCCGGAGAGCTTGAGCTGTGACTTTTTTAAAATGAGTGCAGGAGAAGTAGCCTTAACTTTTTCTCGGAGAGTAAAGGGACCCGAGCTTTAACTTTTTCTCGGAGAGTAAGGAAGCTTCAGCTTTATCTGTTTCTCATTGAGTGCAGGATCTCCGGCCCTAACTTTTTTCGGGAAGTGAGGGAGCTCGAGTTTTGATTTTTTCTCGATGGACGAAATAGCTCGAACTTTAACTTTTGGCAAAAAGAGGCATAGGAAAAGGGCGGCCGCAGCCGCCCCGAGTCAGGCAAAAATGTTTTTTCGCCGAAGCCTCTCCTGTGAAAGCCCTCGCTGAAAGCTAAAAGCGAAAGTCTCTTTCGCCCTCTTCGATCTTTTTCAGCCTGGCGGCGCACACCTGCCGCACTGCTTCTTTGGGGATGTTCAGCAATTCCCGCCGGATCAATTCCTCTCCCACGCGGCGAGTGGCGGGGGTCGCATAATCTGTCAGATATTCTTTCAACGTCATCAGCGCATTGGGATGGCAGCAATTTTGGATCTGTTTTGCCTTGCACAATTCCATGAAACGGTCGCCGGTGCGGCCGGCCCGATAGCAGGCGGTGCAAAAGCTGGGCAAAAAGCCCATGTCCATCAGCCACTTGATGACTTCATCCAACGTCCGCTGATCGGACACGTCGAACTGTTCCGTATCCGTGGGCCGCTCTTCTTCGCCGTAGCCGCCAACGGAGGTACGGGAGGCGCCGCTGATCTGAGAGATGCCCAAGTGCAGGGCCCGCTCTCTCACTTTTTCGCTCTCCCGAGTGGATATGATCATGCCGGTGTAGGGCACGGCGATGCGAATGAGGGCGATGAGCCGGGCGAAGATCTCGTCGTCGATGCTGTTGTCGAAGGCGGAAGGATCGATATCGTCGGCGTGTTTGATGCGGGGCACGCTGATGGTGTGAGGGCCCACGCCGTGGACCGCTTCCAAATGCTCCGCGTGCATCAAAAGGCCGGCGAATTCGTAACGGTAGCGTTCCAAGCCGAAGAGGACGCCCAGACCCACGTCGTCGATGCCGCCTTCCATGGCTCGGTCCATAGCCTCGGTGTGATAGGCGTAATCGTGTTTTGGTCCCTTGGGATGGAGGAGCTCATAGCTTTCTTTGTGATAGGTCTCCTGAAAAAGGATGTAGGTACCGATGCCCGCCTCTTTCAGCCGGCGGTAATTTTCTGCTGTGGTAGCGGCGATGTTCACGTTCACCCTGCGGATGGCCCCGTTCTTATGTTTGATGGAATAAATGGTGTCGATACAGTCCAAAATGTATTCGATGGGATTGTTGACCGGGTCTTCCCCCGCTTCTATGGCCAGCCGCTTGTGCCCCATGTCCTGCAGGGCGATGACCTCCGAGCGCACTTCCTCCTGGGTGAGTTTTTTGCGGGGGATGTGTTTGTTTTTGGCGTGATAGGGGCAATAGGTGCAGTGATTGATGCAATAATTGGACAGATAGAGAGGAGCAAAGAGGACGATGCGGTTGCCGTAAAAATCTTTTTTGATCTGCTCCGCCAGAGCATAGAGACGCTCGATGATGTCTTTGTCCTCGCAGGCCAGCAGCACCGATGCTTCCCGATGGCTCAGACCTTTGCGCTCTTCGGCCTTAGACAAAATAGCTTCGATGAGCCCTTTGTCGGCCTTATGCTCGTCCGCATAGGCCAAAGTGTCTGAAATTTCCTGATGATCGATAAATTCTTCTGCTTTTAATGATCTGGGGTCGTACATTTTTTCTCCTTCCTTTCAGGTCAGACGCCTTCCCTGTCAGTAAAAATTTTTTTATCGGCTCCCTCAAGCCTCGGCATAAGCTGTTTTTACGGTCACTCCCGGCAGAGCGCCCAATTTGCCTGCCAAAGCGTTGATAGCATCTAAAGGTGCGTCCAAAGCGATGGTGATGATGTTGAAGCCCTTGGCCCGATATGGCAGGCCCATGCGGCCGATGATGCTATCGGCATAGGCGTGCAAGATGGCGTTCAACTGTTCTACCGTTTCTTCTTTGTTGACGATGAGGGCGATGACCGCTACTCTCTTTGTCTGTTCCATTCTTTCGCCTCCTTATAAGCGCAAAATTTTTTAAGTGATCTTCGCCCAAAAAGAGGCGGGGCACGGGGCCCCGCTCTTTTTTGCGAGGGCGAACTGCCGTTTGCTTTTTATTTTATATTGTAGAAAACTGCCCGACCGTTATATTGAGCTGCGTCCCCCAACTCTTCTTCGATGCGCAGCAGCTGGTTATACTTGGCCACCCGGTCGGTGCGGGCGGGAGCGCCGCTCTTGATCTGCCCGGCGTTGACGGCCACAGCCAAGTCCGCCAGAGTAACGTCTTCGGTCTCGCCGCTGCGGTGAGAGATGATGCAGGTGTAGCCTGCCCGCTTAGCCATCTCGATGGTGGTCAATGTCTCTGTGAGGGTGCCGATCTGGTTGAGCTTGATGAGGATGGAATTGGCCACGCCTTTTTTGATGCCTTCCGCCAACCGCTTGGAGTTGGTGACGAAAAGGTCGTCGCCCACCAACTGCACTTTTTTGCCCAAACGGGCGGTCAGCTTCTGCCAGCCTTCCCAGTCGTCTTCGGCCAAGCCGTCTTCGATGGAGATGATGGGATATTTTTCCACCAGCCCGGCCAGATAATCGATCATCTCGTCGCTGGTCTTCTCAACGCCTTCGCCGACCATTTTGTACTTGCCGTCTTCGTAAAATTCGGAAGAAGCCACGTCCAAAGCGATGCACACATCTTCGCCGGGTCTATAACCGGCCTTGGCCACAGCCTCTAAGATCACTTCGATAGCTTCGGCATTGCAGGAAAGATCGGGAGCAAAACCTCCTTCGTCCCCCAAAGCGGTAGCCAGCCCTTTGCTCTTCAGCAAAGTTTTGAGAGCGTGATAGATCTCGGCATTCATGCGCAAAGCTTCGGCAAAACTTGTTGCTCCCACCGGCATGATCATGAATTCTTGGATGTCCACATTGTTATCGGCGTGCTGCCCTCCGTTGAGGATGTTCATCATGGGCACCGGCAGCTCTTTGGCAGCCACGCCGCCGATATATTGATAGAGAGGCAGCTCGTGGGAAGCGGCGGCCGCTTTGGCCACGGCCAAAGAAACGCCCAGAATGGCGTTGGCCCCCAAGTGTCCCTTGTTGGGGGTGCCGTCCAGCTCGATGAGCAGTCGATCGATGTCCGTTTGTTGTTCGGCATCCATGCCTACCAATGCTTCGGCGATAGTCTCGTTGACGTTTTGCACCGCCTTGGTCACGCCCTTGCCCAGATAGCGGCTCTTGTCGCCGTCTCTCAGCTCCACTGCTTCGTGAACGCCGGTGGAGGCGCCGGAGGGCACGGCTGCCCGGCCCAAAGAACCGTCGTCCAAAAGAACTTCCGCTTCCACCGTGGGGTTGCCCCGGGAATCCAAGATCTCTCTGGCATAAACTGCAGTAATAATAGCCATATCCTTCACCTCGTGTAAAATTTTATTCTATCAGACTGCGGCCGCTCATAGCCGCCGGTCGTTCGATCGCCAAAAGTTGCAAAACAGTGGGGGCGATGTCGGCCAAGATGCCCGGCCGCAACTTGTGCCGCTCCTCTGTGATGAGAAGGAAGGGCACCGGATTGGTAGTGTGAGCGGTGTGAGGCTCTCCCGTTTCTTCGTCCCGCATTTTTTCCAAATTGCCGTGGTCTGCAGTGAGACAGACGCTGCCGCCCAAGGCCCTCACTTTTTCTACGATGGGCCCTACACAGGTATCCACCGCTTCCATGGCTTTCACAGCGGCGGCCAGCACGCCTGTGTGCCCCACCATGTCCGGGTTGGCGAAGTTGAGGACGATGAGAGAGAATTTATTTTTGTCCAGCTCTTTCAACAGCGCATCCCGCACCTGATAAGCACTCATCTCGGGCTGCAAGTCGTAAGTTGCCACCTTGGGCGAAGGGATGAGTATCCTCTCTTCTCCCGGTAGCGGCTCTTCTCTTCCTCCGTTGAAAAAGAAAGTGACGTGAGCATATTTCTCCGTCTCCGCTATCCGCAGCTGTCGCAGACCATGGGCAGCCACCACCTCGCCCAGCGTATCGGTTATCTCTTCCGGCGGGAAGGCCACCGGCGCAGTGATAGAGGCGTCGTACTGAGCCATGCAGACGTAGTGTACCGGCCAACTGCCCTCGGTGCGGGGAAAAGCCTTGAAGTCTTCGTCGTAAAGAGCGCGGGTCAATTCTCTGGCTCTGTCGGGGCGGAAGTTGAAGAAAATGATGCCGTCTTTTGCCTTCACTCTGCCGTCGACGCCTTTGATGACGAAAGGCTCTACGAATTCATCGGTAACTTTCGCCGCATAAGACCTCTCTATCCCGGCCACTGCACTTGCGGCCTCGGGGGCTTGGCGGGCGGTGATGGCTTTATAAGCCCGCTCTACCCGCTCCCAGCGTTGATCTCTGTCCATGGCATAGTAGCGGCCGGCCACAGTGGCCACCTGCCCCAGCCCCACCCGAGCCATGTGCTCTTCTAAAGCTTTGATGTAAGTGACTGCGGAGGCGGGAGGCACGTCCCGCCCGTCCAAAAAGGCGTGGATGTAAAGTTTTTTCACCCCTTTGGCCTTGGCCATGGCGATCAAAGCGGCCACATGCTCGATGTTCGAGGTGATGAGCATCGCATAGGTCCGCCCCGCCTCGA
>CANQBR010000041.1 GCA_947589605.1 uncultured Phascolarctobacterium sp.
CAGCTGAACCCCCCCACAAGACTTTTTCAGTCGGAACTGAAAAATTTTTGTGAATTTTCGCGAGTTTTTACGCAAAATTTTTAAGAGGCGCTTTCGCGCCCCTCATCTTTTGAGATAGACTTTCGCTTTTTGGGCTCGACTCTCGCTTTTGTGTACCTCGCTTTTCAGATCGACTTTTTCTTTTTGGGATAGACTTTATTTTTTTACGCTGAAAGCCGAGCACCTCTCTTTATTTCGGAAAGTCGGCGATGTTTTAACGTGACCGTCAAAATTTCAAGCTTTTCAAAAAGGCGGAGGGACAGAGAAGGAAAAGAAACCGCCGGCTCGTGCAGAGCCGGCGTATCTGATCGTCATCATATCATAACGATATGCGCTGTTTTTCTTTTCGCACCTTTTGCTTTTTCTCTTACTTTTCCTCCCCGCCCTCTTCTTCGGGCGGCTCGGCAAAAACGATGAAGCCGTAACTTTCCAGCAGCTGCAGATATTGCACCAACCGCTGACAGACCGGCTCCGCCTCTTCTTCGAACCGCTCCCGCTGCAGCTTGGCCAATTGCTCCGCCGTGCGAGTGCCGTCCATTAGGGGCCACAGAAAACTGCCGAATTTTTCCAAATGCACCTGAGTGCGGCGGGGCCGCCCCCAAAATTTTTGCGCCAAACGATCGAAGAAGCCCCGGTGCTCCACTTCCAGCACCGCAAAGCCGGCCTAGTCTTTGTGCCAAACCAGGCCCGGCCGCCTCAGCGGCCTCAGATATAAATATTCGGCAGCTTTTTTCTTCTCTTTCATTTTTCAGCCGTGTCCCGCAAAGAGAAGCCCAAGAGAGCGAGGACCATCACTGCCATGAGGGCCAGCCCTCCTCCTTCGCCCAAATAAAGAGACTGAGAAAGATCCATGCTGAGGCCCGCCACCGTCATGAGGGCCAGGGCGATGCCCACCAGCCCTTCCCCGGCGATCATGCCGGCGCAATAAAGGGTGCCCTTGGTGGTCTGCCGCTCCTTCGTCGCGGCATCCGTATTTTTTCTGCTGTCCAGATAGAGGCGCACCAAGCCGCCGGCCATGATGGTCATGTTCATGTGGATGGGCAGGTAGAGGCCCATGGCAAAGGGCATCACCGGCACTCCCAACATCTCCAAAGAGAGGGCCAAAAACACACCGGCGAACACCAAGGTCCAGGGCAGATCGCCGCCCATGATGCCCTCCACGATCAACTTCATCAAAGTAGCCTGAGGCGCCGGCACCTCTGCTCCCCCGTAGCCCCAGGCTGCGTTCAAAAGATAGAGCACGCCGCCGATGGCCAAAGAAGAAGCCAGCACGCCGATGAGCTCGCCGATCTGCTGTTTCTTCGGGGTAGCGCCCAAAAGATAGCCGGTCTTGAGATCTTGGGAGGTATCGCCGGCGATGGCCGCCACGATGCAGATGACGGAGCCGATGGCGATGGCCCCCGTCATCCCGCCGATGCCGCTGTCGCCGGAAGCTTTGATGCACACGGTGGCGATCAACAAAGTGGCGATGGCCATGCCCGACACCGGGTTATTGGAACTGCCGATGAGCCCCACCATGCGGGAAGACACGGTAGCGAAGAAAAAGCCGAAGACGGCGATGAGCACGGCCCCCATAAAGTTGACGGGGATGGGCGGTGCCCACCAGATGACGGCGATCATCACCGCTATGCCCGCCAGCACTGCCTGCATGGGCAGGTCTTGCTCCGTCCGCAGGCTGCCTACTTCATGACCGCCCCGCAAACTTTTCAGTGAAGCCCGAAAGGTGGTGATGATGAGAGGCAGAGTTTTCAAAAGAGAGATCATGCCGCCGGTGGCGATGGCGCCGGCGCCGATGTAGCGCACATAGGAGCTCCAAATGGCAGAGGCTCCTCCCTGAGCGTAGAGGCTGCCGATGGTGGTGCCGCTCGGTGCGGGATAGAGCCAGGTATCGGCACCGAAGAGGCAGATGAGGGGGATGAGCACCATCCACCCCACCAAGGAGCCGGCCACCATGTAGGCGGAGATGCGGGCGCCCACGATGTAGCCCACGCCGATGAGAGCGGGATAAACTTCCGCCCCGATCTCTCCTTTAAAAGTTTCAAAAGTCAAAGCGATGTCCGAGGGGATCACTTTGAAGCCGTCCACCAATAATTTGAAGAAGGCCGCCAGCCCCATGCCTTTGAAAACGGCGGAAGCCTCGGAGCCTCCCTCCTCCCCCGCCAAAAGCACATCGGCGCAGGCCCTGCCCTCCGGATACAAAAGAGTGGCATGCTCTTTGACGATGAGAGCGTTGCGCAGGGGGATCATGAAGAGCACGCCCAGCACGCCGCCGCAAAAGGCGATGAGGGTTATCTCGCTCAAGGCCGGCATCTCGCACAGCCCCGCAGCCGCCCACAAAAAGAGGGCCGGCATGGTAAAGATGGCCCCCGCCGCCAACGATTCGCCGGCAGAGCCGATGGTCTGGACCAAGTTGCTCTCCAAAATGGAGTTTTTCTTCAAGATGATGCGCAGCACGCCCATGGAGATGACCGCCGCCGGTATAGAGGCGGACACCGTCATCCCCACCCGCAGGCCCAAGTAGGCGTTGGCCGCTCCGAAGACCACGGCCAGAATGATGCCGATGATCACCGAAGCCGCCGTCACCTCCGGCGCCTTTTTTTCTGCGGGGATATAGGGCCTGAACTCTTCTTCGCTGTCGAACATGTAGCTCACCTCTGCTGTTTGCTTTCTTGACTATGATTATACTTTTTTTGCGGCCCTTAAACAAGAAAATTCCGCAGAAGATCCCCCAACGGAGAGGAGAGCAAGCTCCGAGGGGCGGTCTTCTGCGAAAGGGAACAGACAGAGGAACGAG
The DNA here is from genome assembly GCA_947589605.1 of uncultured Phascolarctobacterium sp. Classification (GTDB taxonomy): domain Bacteria; phylum Bacillota; class Negativicutes; order Acidaminococcales; family Acidaminococcaceae; genus CANQBR01. The sequence goes on from CANQBR010000041.1 coordinate 2,834, forward strand.
ATAGGATCTTTTCGAAAAATTTTTCAGACGAGACGCATCATTTTCATCACAGAGCGAAACATAAGGACCGAGAGCCTAGCGGCGGAACCAAGCTTTCATGCAGGACAACACCTGCACCAATTCTTCTTCCTCGATCACATAGGGCACCATGGCGTAGAGGCAGGTGAGGAAGGGCCGGCTGAACACGCCCCGCTCATAAGCGAATTGCTGATAGCCCGCCAAAGTTTTGGGCTCGTCTGCTTCCACACACACGCAACCGCCCATGATCCGCACTTCTTTCACCCGCGGGTCCTCAAAACCCGCCATTTCTCTTTTGGCGACGGCTTCGATCTTTTTGATTTTGGCAAGATAGTCTTCTCGCTCGAAAAGTTCGATGGATTTCAGGGCCACGCTGCAGGCCAAAGCGTTGCCCATGAAGGTGGGCCCGTGCATCAGCGCTTTGCTCTGCTCGTCGCCGTAGAACGCATCGTACACTTTATGATTGGCCACGGTGACCGCATGGCCGATATAGCCGCCGGTGAGGGCCTTGCCCAGCACCAAAATGTCGGGCAGCACTTCGTCCGCCACGAAACGGTAGCCGGTGCGTCCGAAGCCGGTAGCCACTTCGTCGAAGATCAGCAGCACACCGTAGCGGTCGCACAGTTCCCGAGCCCGCCGCAAAAAAGATATGTCGTACATCTTCATGCCGCCGGCTCCCTGCAAAAGAGGCTCTACGATCAAAGCGTTCAGTTCCCGATGATGGGCCTCGAAGGCCGCCTCCAATTCCGGGATGCGGGTGGGGATGTGGATGACGTTCTTTTTCTTGCCGTACACATCGAGGATGAAGTGATAATCTTCGTTGTCTCCCACTTCCATGGTCTTGAAGGTGTCGCCGTGATAGGCGTCTTTCAAAGACAAAACTTTGGTGCGGCCCTTTTCGCCCCTATTGACATAATATTGCAGGGCCATCTTCAGAGCCACTTCCACCGCCACGCTGCCCGAATCGGAGAAGAAACTGTAGTCCAAATCCCCCGGCAGCCACTCCCGCAGTTTCTGCGCCAACCGCTGCACCGGCTCGTGGGTCAGGCCGCCCAGCATCACGTGAGAAAAAATACCTGCCTGTTTTTGGATGGCGGCAGTCATCTCCGGGTGTTTATAGCCGTGGATGACGCTCCACCAAGACGACACCGAATCGATGAGCTTTTTCTCTTCGGTGCAAAGGTACACTCCCTCTGCGTCCACCACTTTATAGGGAGGCTTCATGGTCTTCATCTGCTGATAAGGATACCAAAGCATTTTTTCACCTCATTCGTAGAGAGCGCACAGAGCCGCAAGGTCCATGTCCAACTCTGTGTCGCCGTCTTTCACCGTGGCCAATGTTTTGAGGCCCGTCATTTTTTCGCACACCTTGATATTGTCTTCTTCCATCACGTCGCCGGGGTGAAAGTGATCGAAGATGAGCCCCTTCACTCTCAGGCCCCGTCTTTTCATATAGTCCGCCGTCAGCACCACGCTGTTGATGGTACCCAGCCCTGCGGCGGCGGCGATGACGCAGCTAAGGCCCAAAGCCTTGACGATGTCTTCCAACCAGATAGTTTCTTCATCCATGCGTATGGGGCAAAGGATGCCGCCGCTGCCTTCTACGGTGATGAAGTCGTATTCGCTGCAGAGAGCGGCGTAGCCTTGCAGCACCGTCTTCAGCTCCACCGGCCGTCCTTCCAAGCGGGCGGCAAGGTGAGGCGAGACCGCCTGCTCGTACACATAGGGACACATTTGGGCCAAGGGCTGAGCGATGCCGGACATTTTTTTCACGAAGAGGGCATCCCCGGGGCTGAGGCTGCCGTCCGGGCGGCGGTTGTTGCCGCTCATGGCCGCCTTGTAATAAGCGGCCCTCTTGCCGCCTTCATGTAATTTTTTGAGCATCAGCCCGGCGATGTAGGTCTTGCCTATGTCGGTGCCGGTGCCGGTCAAAAACAAACCGCGGCTCATGCTCTCGCCTCCTTTTCACCCTCGGCTCTGAAGCCGAGGCACTGTCGCAAAACTTTCATCTTCTTCAGCCTCTTTTCTTTGAAAATGAGCGGAGCCTCTTTGGGGCCGCCACTGAGGGATGAGCCGTTTGGCCAAAAAGGCAGCCAAAAGGCACAGACAGATGTCGCCGGGCACCGCCAGCAAAAAGCAATAGAGGAAGAGCGGCCAAAAGGCGATGGGCGTATCGAGCACGAAATTGCAGATGGCATAATAATAGGCCATGCCGGCGGCGTACACGATGAGCAGGCCGCTGAAATTTGCCAGCAAGAGGCGGCCCGCAGTGAGAGGCCCCTCTTCTGTCATGCGGCCGGTGACGTAGGTGCCGGCAACGAAACCGATGATGTAGCCGAAACTGGGTTTGAAAATATACCAAAGGCCGCCGCCTTCTGCGAAGATGGGCACGCCCAACAGGCCCAGCAGCGCATAGGTCCCTACGCTGACGGCCCCCAGCCGTCCGCCCAGCAGCAGCCCTGCCAGCATAGTGAAGAGATATTGCAGAGTGAAGGGCATCACCGGCACGGGGATGCGAATGAAGGCGCCCACGGCGGTGAGGGCGGTGAAGAGAGCACATAAGATCAGCTCTCGGGTCGACAGATGCAAGTTCATGCTTTTTTCCTCCTCTTTCGCACTCTACACCGCATGATAACAGATTTTGCCGCTTTCGTCAACCTTAATATTATTTTTAGTTTACTTGATTTCTTTGAGCGTTGCCGCCGTTAAGTTTTTCGGCTAACCTTTAGTTTTTTCTCAACGAACTTTATGCTTGCTCTGCGCAAAAACGAACTCATCGTCTTTGCTGAACGCCGCAAAGATGCGAGCTCTTTTTTTGGCGCACAAGACACGGGAGTGCGAGCAAAACGGCGAAAAGCAGCAGTCTCTTGCCCTGCGAAAATATCCGTAAAGAGCAACGCACGAGGCATCGAGACGAAAACTCTTGACTTTTTTCGCAAAGGGGCAGGTGCGATCGCCGCGAGCAGCCCGTTGCGAAGATCGATCTTGCGCCGCTCGTCAAACGAAAGGGAGCAAGAAAAAAAGAAAGGACCCCTTCAGGGGTCCTCGGTCGTGAGCTATATTCAATTGCGTGGACCGACTAGGCGCGAACAAAAGACGGCGCCGAAATTTGCGAGCCCGTTTCTTTTTCTTCGCCTTTTCATCCGAGCAAGCGCCGAAGCTGAGCTTCTGTCGCCTGCGGCAGCGCTTTTTGCAAATGAGCGAAGATCTTTTCCCGCGAGTTCACAGGCTTCGTGTCGTAAGCAGAGGTCACAAAGTCGCAGCCCAACAGGGTTTCGGCCAAAGTATATTCGGCGACGCCCCAGCCGTAGGGCCGGCCGGCTTTGTCTTGCATGTAAACGAAGTCGGAGATGACCACATAGGTCTGCATGGAAAGGCGGGCGATGACGGTATCGAAGCCTTTGTTGCCGCCTTTCAGATAATTGCAGATTTTCTTCAATTCTTTCGAAAGGAGAGGGCCGTGCTCGCTAAGAGCGTCGACGATGACTTTGTCCTTGCGGGGAGCCAGGCCGTCGTCGTAGCGGGCATCGAAATCGTAGCCGTCCCGCCGATAATTGGCTAAGACGGGGAACCACTCTCGGCTCACAAAGCCTGCCTTGCCTTGAAAAAATTTTCCGTAAACGCAGCGGCCGCTCTTTGCGGCAGGGCCCTTCCACTCCCACGGCCCGTCTCTTCCTTCGACGAACCACAGTTCCCTCGGGCAGCGTTCTTCTATGGAAAAACCGGGGATGCGGTTCGCGAAAAAGGGCAAAAAGCCCAGCTCTTCCGTCAAAGCCGCTATGTCTTCGGCGCTGCGCACTTCTTTAAATTTCATGGCCGCATCTCCCCTTCTGTTTTTTGCCGCTGCCCACCGCATTTTCCGCCCGCTTTCAGCCGCGATAAAACCGAGGAGCAGGGCGGTCCCCTTTTGTTTTCTTCAACAGCGACCGAGCAAAGTCCCTCTTTTTTTCCTCTGTCACTCGATTTTATTTTGCTTCGATCTGTTGTATCTATCGAAGAGGGAATGGGGTGAACCCGCTATATAGCTGAGCTCCGGGATATCCGGCCGTTTTTCCAACAAGAGCTCGTAGGCCGGCACCGACACGATCCCGCCGCCGCAGTGCAGCATGACCGGTTTTCCTTTGGGGATCTCATCATACCTTTTCGCCATCTCGTCATGAGGTATCCACAGTGCCCCGCTGAAACCCGGCTCTATCTTCCATTGGGCTGTGTTCACCTGAACTATCACCAAATCCGGTGTGGCCTTCATATATTCCCACGCTTTTTGGGGCTCCAGACCGCCTAAAGCTTTGGTCTTCGCCCTTTTTGCCGTCGGCTCTTCCGTCTTTTTTTCCTGTTGACTTGCCGTTTGCCCGTTTTTTCCCGCAACTGCGGCCCCCGAGATGCCCGAACAAGCTGTCAAAGAAAAAGCAAACAGCAAAGCGAATATCCCCGTCAATATTTTTTTCATGATGCGGCTCCTCTTTTGCAAAAGGGCGGGGACCTTGCGTCCCCGCCGCGTCCCGTGCTTATTTATAGGCGTTGCGGAAGATAGTCAGATAATCATCATCGGTGAGAGGCAGGGGATCGGCAGTGATATCTCCTCCCATAACTTCATGCACCTTGGCGGGATAGAGCTTCAGTTCTTCTTCGGTGATCCCTTCCTCGCTCATCTTAAGATCGCCGCAGCCGACGGAGGCGATCAATTCGTCGAGAGCCTCGATGAAATCTTGCCCGGAGACCGGTGCCGTTCTTCCCATGGCCTTCGCCATCTTTATCATCGGCCCTTCGGCTGCCCGGCGGTCGGCAAAGAAACCGTAATAAGCGTGGGCGAGCTCTATGAGACCGGCGCCGTGAACGAGATCAGGATGAAAACTGCCCATGACATGCTCCATCGTATGGGCCGAAGTGCACAGCATATAGTAGCCGGCGAAAGTGTTGGCATAGGCCATCATCTCTCTTGCCTCTCTGTCGTTGCCGTTTTTCACGGCCCGGGGCAGATATTTTGCCACCAGTTCGATGGTCTTCAGGGCAAACATCTCGCCCATGGGATGGACCTTCCTGTTGATCACCGTTTCGGAAGCATGAAAGAAAGCGTCCATGCCCTGATAGGCGGTGAATCTCGGCGGCACGCTCAGCATCAATTCGCTGTCCACCACCGCGAGCGTCGGGAACATGGAAGGGAAAAAGATGCCGGTCTTTTCTTGCGTGGCCTCGTTGGTGATGACCGAAGCTATATCCACTTCGCTGGCTGTCCCCGCCGAGGTGGTGATGCAAACGATGGGCAGAGCGGGAGAAGGCGCCGCCTTTTTGCCGCCGGCCGCACTCAAGGAATAGTCCCAAATATTGCCGGGGTTATTGGCCATCAAAGCGATGCATTTGGCGCAATCCATGACAGAGCCCCCGCCCAAGGCCACCACGAAGTCGCAGCGGTTATCTTTCACCGCTTTGGCCCCGTCCATGACATTGATATCTGTGGGGTTGGGGCGGATGCCCTCAAAGAGGGCATAGGCAATGCCTACTTTCTCCAATTCTTTCTCTAACCGAGCGAGGTAGCCGTACTTTTTTACGGACGTACCGTTGGAGATAACTATGAGGGCTTTGCGTCCGGGCAGTGCTTCGGCGTGAAGTGCTTTCAGCTTGCCGGGGCCGAAAAGCACCTTTACCGGGTTGTAATGGGTCCAATCGTACATGGCAGATACCTCCTTAGAGTCGATAGTATTTCGTTTATCCATATGATAAAGCGATCCAAAAGAAAAAACAGCGGCGAATCTTAATAGATACACTGCCAGATCATAAGATTTATGCTATAATGACAAAAAGTCTCGCTGAAAGAGGGCGGATCGTTGCGACTTTTTCACAGCACCGCTCAAGACGCCCTGCCGATCTTAAGGAGAAAAACCAATGACCACAGAAGAGGCGATCGAGAAATTGGGAAAAGATTTCCCCGATTTGCACTGGGCCTTCGTGCCGGAGAACATACGGGAGAGCGATGAACTCGTGTCTTATTGGCCGGGGGATGCAACGGAAGATGTTATGGTGTGCGTCTTGAAGGCTGCCAAGATACGGGAAGAATTTCACCGGCAGGATTTTTTCTTCGTCAATTTCGCCTACCGCCACGATTATCAGGCCCTGAGCACCCGCTCGGATAATTTGGTTACCATAAAAGAGAACGACTGCTATATCGGGCAGCCCTTCTCCGGCTATGCGATCAGAGGCGATGCAAAGGAGGATATCGTCATCATCGGCGTGCTGATCAGAAGGACTGCTTTTTTCAGAGAATATCTGCCGGCTCTTTCGACGGATAATGCTATGTTCCACTTCTTTCTGGATCCTCAGACCGATCTTTTTTCCGCCGCTATGATCCATCTGACCTTCGACGGCTCTCACCCTCTTCGTAATTTGCTCGAGCTCATGGTAAAAGAATATGCGGAAAAAACGGAGGACACTCAGGGCATCTTGAAGCCCATGACCCTGACGCTTTTGATGCACGTGGCCAGACAATATCGTCGTACGTCAGTCGAAAAGCTCGGCCTTTCCCCGGCGGACCGCATCATCCGTTATATGAGCGAACACACGGATAAGATCACCTTGGCCATGATCGCCTCTCGTTTTTCTTATCATCCCAATTATATATCTTCCCTCTTGCGGCAGAAAACGGGCAGGACCTTTTCGCAGATCTTGCTGGAACAGCGTATGGAAAGGGCGGCGGCTCTTTTGAAAGAGACCGATCTGTCCGTCGAAGAAGTGGCGGCGATGGTGGGTTACAATAATTCCAGCAACTTTTATCGCGCCTTTCGAAGCTGCTTTCACGTCTCCCCCAGAGGATATTTTCGCACATAAAGCCAAGTGCGATCCCCGGGAGCATTTTTTATCGGCTGACGAAGCCCTGTCGAGCGTCACGCTGAGCGACAGAGGCTTTGTGAGCAGAGTTTGACAAAAGGCCCCATCTGACGCAGCTCAGATGGGGCCTTTATGATCTGCCGAGCATGATACATTAAGTAAAAGGGACGGGCCGACTTCAAGTCGGCCCCGTCCCTGCTCGTTTTTGCCTTTCACTTTGTGTTTTCAGCATTTTAAAAACAGCGCTACCGTCTCCACGTGAGCCGTTTGCGGGAACATGTCCAAAGGCTGCACCTTTTGCAATCGGTAGCCTTGCTCGGACAGAGCAGCCGCATCGCGGGCCAAAGTGGCCGGGTTGCAGCTTACGTAGACGATACGCTTCGGCGCCGCCTTCACCACTGTGGCCAGCACCCGAGGAGAACAGCCTGCCCGGGGCGGGTCCAGCACCACAGCCTCCGGCCGCTCGCCTTGGGCCAAAAGTTTCGGCGCTTCGATCGCACTGTCGCCGCAATAAAAACGGGCAGCACAGCCGTTGGCCGCGGCGTTTCTCTCGGCGTCTTCGATGGCCGCCGCCACCGTTTCGATGCCGTGTACCTTCGCTCCTTTTTTCGCTAAATATAAAGAGATGGTGCCGGTGCCGCAATAAAGATCCCACACCGTGCTCCCCGGCCGGGGAGCCGCCAGCTCGGCCGTCAAGGCGTAAAGTTTTTCCGCCTGTGCTCTGTTCACTTGAAAAAAGCTGGCGGGAGAGATCTTAAAGCGCAGGCTGCCCAGTCTGTCGGTGAGGCTGTCTTGGCCCCACAGCAAACGCTGCCTTCTTCCCAAGATGACGTTGCCCGGCCTTTCGTTGATGTTTTGCACCACACCGACCAAATGAGGCACTGCCTCCCGCAGCATTTCGATCAATTCTTTGACGTGGGGCAAAGGGGCTGCCGCCGTCACCAACACCGCCAGCACTTCCCCTGCGTCAGCCTCGCCGCGGCCGCAGCGGGCCATCACGTGGCGAATGAGCCCCCGCCCCGCAGTTTCGTCGTAGGCGGGGATGTTATAGAGCTCCATCCAGCGGCGCACCGCCCCCAACACCTCATCGTTGCCTCTTTCGGCGATGAGGCAGCCTGCCCCGTCCACCACTAAGTGAGTGCCTCTTTGATAGCAGCCGATGGCCAAGCTGCCTTCCCTTTCGCCTACGGGGAATTGCATTTTATTGCGATAGTGCCAAGGGTCGTCGCAGGCGATGGTGGGCTCTGCCTGTACGGATAGACGAGCCAAATGCGTCAGGGCCGCTTCCACCTGCTGCCGTTTCGCTTCCAGCTGGCCTTCGTAGCTCAAATGCTGCAAACTGCAGCCGCCGCACAGGCCGTACACCGGGCAAAGAGGCGTGCTCCTTTGAGGCGACGGCAGCAAAACTTTTTGCAATCGACCAGCGGCATAATTTTTCTTCACCGTCTCGATCTCGCACAGCACTTCTTCACCGGGCAGGGCGAAGGGCACGAACACTTTGAAACCTTCAAAACTCCCTATGCCCTCGCCGCTGCTGCCCAGGCCGCTCACGGTGAGCCGCAACTTCTGCCCCTGCCCCAGAGGCGGTGTTTTCTCCATGGTCTTCCTCTTTTCTTCCCCGCTCGTTTCTTATGCAGCTTTTTCTTTGAACGGCCGACCTTTCATCGCGCCTCGGTCGTCGTTGCAGTAGCACTTTTTCACAAAACTTTTGCCAAATAAGCCAGCACGTTTTGATGCGTGATGCGGGCCAAAGTCTCATCACTCAGGCCCCGAGCGCTCAAATAGTCCAGCAAGGGAGCGAAGTCTTGGTAGCCGTTGATGTTAGAGGGCGGATGGCTGATGCCGTCGAAATCGCTGCCGAAGCCCACGTGGCGGTCGTCGCCGATAAGGTCCAGCATGTAGGCGATGTGTTTATAGACGCTGGCGATGCAGGCGTCATGATAATCTTCTTCCAAAAATTGACCGGCGAAGGTGATGCCTATGAGCCCGCCCGCTTTGACCAAGGCTTTGATCTGTTCGTCGTCTAAATTGCGGGGATGAGCGCACAGGGCCTTGGCGTTGGAGTGGGTGGCCAAGGGCGGCTTGACGCTCGTCTCCAGCACGTCCCAAAAACCGGCGGGGGCGATGTGGCTCACATCCACCGCCATACCCAGCCTGTTCATTTCGGCCACCACTTCTCGGCCGAACTTGGTGAGGCCGCCTCCGGTGCCGGCTTCGTTGATCCCGTCGGCGATGTCGTTGCGGTTGCTCCAAGTGAGAGTCATGGCCCGCACTCCCAAAGCGTAGAGGCAGCGCAGCGCTTCCAAAGAGCCGTCGATGGCCCCGCCCTCTTCGATGGTGAGAAGAGTGGCGCTTTTGTGCCGGCGCACTTCGTCCAGATCTTTCAAAGATAGCACGGGGAAGACGTCTGCCCCCGCCGCCGCCAGCGCTGCCAGTTCTTGACGATATTTATCGATCAAACAAAGAGTGTAGCGCAGGCCGCCGTGATAGCGAAATTCTCGAGTCGGCACGTAGACAGCCATGAACTGCAACCCGCCTCCCAAGGCCTGCTGCCTTTTGATGTCGAAGTGCCGTTCGTTGCTGTAAAGGTTCAGCCCCTCTCGGTAGAGGGCCGTCAAAGTGTCGCAGTGAAGATCGCAAATATACATTTTTTCTTCCTCCCGAATGTGACATATCCGTTCAGATAGTTTTATTCGTGCCGATGTAAACTTATTGGGGAGCATTTCGATGAAAATTTACCGTCAAATGTTCCCCAATTTTCTTTGCAACTGTCTCGTACATTACATATTTGAGTTTATAAGCATTTTCAAAATGCTTCTGAGAAAATTATACGGTCTCTCTATCTGCCTTGTCAATGTACGAAGAGGGCACCCTGCCTTTTGCGGCAGAGTGCCCTGAACTTTTCTTGCGAGAACGCTCTCGAAAGAATTTTTGCTGTTGATTTTTTACGCTGCTCTCAGGCTCACCAGCCGGTAGCGTAGTAGAAGAAAGTCATGCCCAAGGTTACGACCATGGCACCGGCCATGGGGATGGCGGTCCTCTTGATCACGTCGAAGGGCGATACGCCGCCCATGCCGGACGATACTACGATAACTGCGGTGATAGGCGAGCAATTACGCATGATGGAAGCGGCGAAGTGCATGGGCACCAGCATCAGCACCGAGTGGATGCCGCTGGCTGCCGCCACTGCCGGGGTGAGGGCTGCGAAGGCGAAGAAGGGAGCGTTGCCGCTGCCCATAACGATGGAAGAACCGGCGATGATGGCCACCATCACCAGCATCATAGCCATGGGGCTGAAGCCCAAGTTCTTGGAGCCTTCCACCAAAGTGGAGATAACGCCCATGGAGATGAGGCCTTTGGCGAAGGTCTGACCGGCTACGATCAGGGTGATGACGTTGGCCATCTGCATGCCCATGCCGTCGAAGAAAGTCTGGATATCGCCCAACACCTTCTTGCCGTCACGCCAGCGGCAGTATTCGCAGATCATGCCGATGGTGAGGCCGATGTACATGGCGGTGACGATGTTCACCTTGATAGTGTGGATCAAAAGAGGACTGAAGATCAAAATGAGGGCCAAAGGCACGATGGGCAGCAATGCGTAGAAGCCGGGAACTTTTTCTTCTTCCGCCTGTGCATCTGCCTTCTCCACTTCCAGAGGCGCCACTACATGGCCTGCTTTCTTGTCAAAATATTTCTGAGTGAAATAGTGAAGGGTGGAAACCACGATCAGGGCTACCGCCACGATGGGCACCTGATAGTGGCTCCAATAGATGACCGGGTTGATGCCGGCGGTCTCTGCGGAAAGAATGGTGCCGGTGTCCGCCGGGGACCAGTCGAAGCAGAGAGTGGTGGCCACTGCCGAAGTCGCGGAAAGGCGGGACACGCCCAAGCCGATCAGCACCGGATAAATGGTCACCATCAAGAGCATGGCCAAGCCGGAGGCAGAGTTGATGCACAGACCGATGAGCATGCCCACGATCCAAGTGCCGGCCATTACCAGATAGGGAGCCTTCAAAGCCAAGAGCGGCTTGATGGTCATCCTTACCAAAGCTTTGGAGGCGCCGATCTTTTCCATGTACTTGGCGAAGGCGCCTACGGACATGATGTTCAGGCCCAACTTGGCAGCCGTAGAACTCATCACCGCTCTGATGCTGTCGAAAGCGTCGAAGACCACGGCTCCGGTGGTGGCCTTAGGCCCCAAGATGGTGCCGTAGCCGAAAAGGGCGGCGATGTACATCATGGCCAGGCCGCCGATGAAGAGGACGGGCTGAGGCTTATACTTTTTGTAGATCATGAAGCCTGCCCAGAAGAGGATGATAGCGGAGATCAATACACCCATTTACTTTGCTCCTTTCCCGCTCGATCAGGTATGATTCATGCCAAAATTATATCATAGCTTCAAAGACCCCCGCAAGCAAAAAGCCCGAAAAAGTGTTGAAGTCTCACCTCTTCGGGCTTTGCAAAATGCTTTTATGTTTTAAATTTTTTGAATTTTTTCAGAAGCGTCTTACTTTTTCGCCATGACCGCCCGCAAGTGCTCTATGTAGAGGGCCTGCACCTTGGGTCTTCTCCCCAAGCCTTCGAGGTGGCAGCAGACCTCAGTGCCTGCGGCTTCGATGCGGCTCTTCCAACTGGCGGGCCCGGGGCCCGCCATATCGTTGGCGGCGTGCTCCCCCGCCACCACCAGCAAAGGAGCGAGCCCGACCTTTTTGTAGCCCCGCTCTTTGATACGAGCCAACACCGCAGCCAAATTGGGACT
>CANQBR010000042.1 GCA_947589605.1 uncultured Phascolarctobacterium sp.
CGCAAAATTTTGATATAATATACAAAGTTGAGAGAGAACTTCAAGCGGCGGCGGGGAGGTAGCGCTTTGGCTCCATTGTATACGGAAGAGTCGCAGGTGCAAGGCAGCAGAAAAGTGATCAGCGGGGCAGCCCTTTTGGTCATCGCCTGCATGTTCGCCTACGAACTTTATAATTTCTGCGGCAAAGGCCACTTCAACCTTTTGGGCTGGGGCATGAACTTCTGTCTGCTGGGCCTGTGGATCTGGCGCAACTGCTACGGCTACACCCTGCTGCTCTACAAAGAGCGGCTGGACGTGGTCACTCACGGCTTGGGCCTGCGCCGCACCTACAGCGTGGACCTCACCCAAACGGAGAGCTTCACCAATCGTTACGTGCGCAGCTTTTTCCGCCGCACCAAGATCAGCAAATATATCCACCGCTACGATTCTTTAGACGGGCAGCCTCAGCGCCTCTTGGTGTTCAGAGAAGGGAAGAAGCAGCGCTTGGCGGGCCTCATCTTCAAAGCCAGCGACGATTTCATCCGTCAATTGCGGCGGCAGCTGCCGGATAAATACTTGGAGTTGTAAAACGATGATCGACCGCACCGTTCGGGCCTCTTTCAGCCCGAGCGCCGCAGCGGACAGGATAAGAGAAAGGTCGGGTACTGTGATGAAAGAACTTGCCGGAGTTCCTTCTTTGGCCATCGTCACCAGAGTCTTCTACGTCATGGTGGGAGCTCTCGTCTATATCTACTTGGTGGCCGCCTTGGTAGGCGCGGAGCGCAAGGCCAAATGGTTCCGCAAAAGAAAAAAATATACCTTCTTCAACCGCCGGGGCATTTTCGGCGAAGACATCAACTTCGGCTACCCCATCTGCTGGCAGGGGGTGCTGGTGTTCATCGCCATCATGGGCCCCATCTTGGGCGTAGGCTACTGGTATATTTTCAAAGTAGCTTATTGAGGATAGAAGCATGGCCGGCTTAGATAACGAACTCATCGGCATCGTGACCAAACGCAAAGGGGAGCGGGCCGAAGTGAAGATAGACAAAAACCGCAGCACCCGTCTGCAGGCCCCTCGCTATCTGGATTGCTGGAACCCCATCGGGGCTAAAGAAGGGCAGACCGTGGGCATCGATTATCAGGAGATGGACAGCCGTAAGGCCAAAATCATCTATTACGGGCTGCCGGTGCTGGGGGTCGCGGCGGGTTGCGTTTTCGGCAACAGCTTGGCCGTTTTCTTTCACGGCGACAAAATGATCTACATGGGCGTGGGCACGGTGCTGTGGCTCTTCGTGGCTTTAAGTTATGCCCGCATGTTCAAAAGAGACGCTATGAGCCGGGGCCTGCAGCCGGTGATCAACGCCATCGAAGTGCAGGAAATGGTCATCGATACAGGCAAACAAGCTTAAAAATTTCGGCAAGGTGAGAAAAATGCAAGTGGTTTTGGCATCGGCCTCTCCCAGACGCAAGCAGTTGCTGCTGCAGGCGGGCTTCGAACCTTTGGTCTGCCCCTCTTCTTATCGGGAAGAAGCGGCCAGAGGAGGCAGCCCCGCCCAGTTGGTGCTGGCCAACGCTTGGGGCAAATGCCGCGCCGTAGTCGAAGAACGAGGGGACGCTGTGCCCGTCGTGGGAGCCGACACGGTGGTGGTGGCCGATGATGAGATATTGGGCAAGCCTCACACGGAAGCAGAAGCGGCGGCGATGTTGCGCCTGCTCTCGGGCCGCAGCCATCTGGTGCTGACGGGAGTGGCCGTCGGCTATCGGGGCCGGCTCTTGCGGGAGGTGTGCACCACTAAGGTGTTCTTCCGTTCCTTGACGGAGGAAGAGATCACCGCTTACGTAGGCAGCGGCGAGCCGATGGACAAAGCCGGAGCCTACGGCATCCAGGGCAAGGGAGCCCTGCTGGCGGAAAGGATAGAAGGCTGCTACAACAATGTGGTGGGCCTTCCCCTGACCGAACTTTATTTGATGTTGAAGAAGATAGGAGCGTTGCAGAACTGATGCCGAAGACCGTCACCGAAAAAACGTGGGACGGTAGGAGCAAGGTGAGCGAAGAAAACGAAAGAGAGAAAGACGGCGGCCCTGCCTATGAAGTGTTGCTGCAAAAATTCCGGCGGCAAAACTTCGTCGGCATCAAGGAACTACCGGAGACCCAGCGGCCGCGGGAGCGGCTGGCCCAACTGGGGGCCCGCAGTTTGAGCGATGCGGAGCTGGTGGCGGTGCTGTTAGGCAGCGGCGTCAGCGGCAGCAGCGCCCTCACCATAGCCGCCGAGCTGACGGCGGGAGGCGGGCTCTACACTAAATTGGCCACGGCCCGCAAGCCCCGAGACTTGGCTCAATACCGCGGGCTGGGCAAGGCTAAAGCGGCCACTCTTTTGGCGGCGGCGGAACTGGGGAGGCGCATAGCCGAGACCCGAGGGCCCGAGCTGAGCCGATTGAGCGGCCCCGAAGAAGCCTACAGATATTTGGCGCCGAAATTGCGCTATTTGGCCAAAGAGTGCTTCACGGTGGTGCTTTTGAACGCCAAGAACAAAGTGCTGGAGCTGGAGGAAGTGTCCAGCGGCAGCCTCACCAGCGTAGCGGTCAGCGTCAGCGATGTTTTTAAAAGCGCCATCGCCGCCAATGCGGCGGCCATCATGGTGGCCCACAATCATCCCAGCGGCGACCCCGACCCCAGCAACGCCGACGACCGGCTCACGGAGCGGCTCTATCGGGCGGGCAAACTTTTGGGCGTGCCTGTGCTGGATCACATCATCGTAGGCAGCCGGGGCTACTTCAGCTACAAAGAAGCGGGCCGCATCATCGAAGAATAAAAGAGCAGGTCCGGAGGGAGACAGCATGAAATTCACTTTTCCCAATATCAGCTTTTTCAACAACATGTCGGACGACATGGGCATAGATCTGGGCACGGCCAATACCTTGGTGCACTGCAAGAACAGAGGCATCATCATCCGCGAGCCCTCGGTGGTGGCGGTGGAGAGCGACACCAACGAAGTGCTAGCCATCGGCGCCGAGGCTAAAAGGATGATAGGCCGCACCCCCGGCAACATCATAGCCATCCGGCCCATGAAGGACGGGGTCATTGCCGATTACGAGATCACTCAGGCCATGCTGAAATATTTCATCCGCTCGGCCATGGGCAACCGCACTTTCGTGCGGCCCCGCATTTTGGTGGGCGTGCCCAGCGGCGTCACCGAGGTGGAGAAGAGAGCGGTCATCGATGCCACCATCGAAGCCGGCGCCCGAGAAGCCTATCTCATCGAGGAACCTATGGCGGCGGCCATAGGGGCCGGGCTGCCGGTGCAGGAAGCTACGGGCAGCATGGTGGTGGATATCGGCGGCGGCACCTGCGAAGTGGCGGTCATCTCTTTGGGAGGCATCGTAGTCTCCAAAAGCGTCCGTACCGGCGGCGACGCCATCGACGCTGCCATCGTCCGCTACATCCGCAGCAAATTCAACATGCTCATCGGCGAGCGCACGGCGGAGAACGTGAAGATAGAGATAGGTACAGCCATGCCGGTGGAAAGTCCCGATGAACCGAAGGAAGTGGAGTTGCGGGGCAGAGATCTTTTGAGCGGTCTGCCTAAAAACATCACCATCAACGCCAATCACGTCCGTGAAGCGGTGGAAGAACCGGTGAGCATCATCGTCGATGCGGTGCGCAACACTTTGGAGCGTACGCCTCCCGAATTGAGCGCCGATATCATCGACCGAGGCATAGTGATGACCGGCGGCTCTTCGTTGCTGCGCAATTTGGATAGGTTGATCTCTCAAGAGACGGGCATCCCCTTTTACGTTTCCGATGAGGCGCTGAACTGCGTGGCCTTGGGCACCGGTATCGCCGTGGAGAATATCGACGTTTACCGCAAGGGCTTTATGGCTTCCAAATAAGGCCTGACGACTTCCGAAGGAACGAGCCGACGCCATGAACAAGAAAGCAATGCTGTGGATACTGGGGGCCTTGGTGGTCTCGGCCCTTTTGGCTCTGGCAGTGGCAGGGCGCAGTCGCTTCCCCCTCATCAGCAGGGCGGTGACGGCGGTGGTGCTGCCTGCCGATGCGGCTCTTTCCGCCGCTGTCCACGGCGGCGATACGGTGCGCGGTTATTGGCGGGCCTTAGGCACTTTGCAGGAAGAAAATCGGGAACTGAAAAAAGAAAACGCTCAGCTGCGCCGGGCCAACATCGCCATGGCCGATCTTTTTGCCGAAAACAAGCACTTGCGGGAACTTCTCGCTTATAAGGAGCAGCATCGGCAGCAGGAGACGGTGGCAGCCAGAGTCATCGCCCGCAATTTCGGCGATCTGCGGGAAAATTTGTACATCGATGCGGGGGCCGAGCAGGGCCTGCGCAGGGACATGGCTGTGGTCCGTGACGGCTTGATAGGCGTGGTGGACGAAGTTTATCCCAGCTATGCCAAAGTGCTGCTGCTCACTTCGCCTCGCTGCAAAGTGGGCGGGCGCATCCTGCGGGCCGACTCTCGGGCCGTGGGCGTGGTAGGCGGGCGGTCCGCCATGGGCGGCCGCCTCATCATGGAGCATATTTTTCGAGAGGCCGATGTTCGCAGCGGCGATGTGGTGGTGACCAGCGGTTACAGCGGCAACCATCCCGCAGGCATCCTCATCGGCACGGTGGCGGCAGTGCGGCCGGACAGTTTGGGCCTTTTGCAGGAGGCAGAGGTCATCCCCACCAGTGATATGGCGGCAGTGGAACAGGTGCTGGTGATCACCGGCTTTTCTCCTTCCCATAATATCGGCGGCAGCGCCGGGGGAGGGCAGGGCCGATGAGAAAGCTGGCCTGGCCCTGCAGCCTGTTTTTGTTGCTGGTCCTCCAAGGCTGCCTGTCGGTTTTTTTCAACGGCTGGCTGAGCTGCGACCTGTTGCTGTTGGCCCTGTATGCCATCAGCGTGCTGTACGGCTCTCAAGCGGGGGGCTACGGCGGGCTGGGCGTGGGGCTGCTGCAGGACGGTCTGTCCACGGGCATCTTCGGTTTTCATCTTCTCACCCGGGGCTTTTTGGGCTGGCTCTTCGGCAAGCTGCGCGGCAAAGTCTTTCGCGAAAATTATTTCTTTCACATTTGGCTGACGGGCTTGGGTTGTTTGGGGCTGCGCTTTTGCTACTGGTGGGTGCTGCTGGTCAGCGCCGGCGGCAATTGGCAGCTGCTGCCCCTCTATTTATGGAGCAGTTTGGGCTATTGCCTCGGCAACATGATTTTGACGGTGCCGATCTTTCATCTGTGTTATCGTTTGAAGGTCTGGACGGAGGAGGAAGACGCTCCCGGCTGAAAAAGGCAGAGAACGAAGCTTTGGGGGCAGGAGCTGGAGTAGGCCGCCATGTTGAATAAAGAAAAGCTGAACCGCATATATGCTTTGTTTGCCATCTACCTGGCGGCCTTCGTGTTGCTTTTGGGGCGGATGGCTTATTTGCAATTGTGGCGGGCCGATTATTACGATAAACAAGCGGAAGGCAACCGTTTGCGCCAAAGCCGCATCATGGCGCCCAGAGGTCTCATCTTAGATGCCAAGGGCAGAGAATTGGCCAACAATCTTCCAAGCTACGGCGTATCTTTGCAAAAGCAAAACGATTACGACGAAGCGACTCTGCAG
Source organism: uncultured Phascolarctobacterium sp. (assembly GCA_947589605.1). GTDB lineage: Bacteria > Bacillota > Negativicutes > Acidaminococcales > Acidaminococcaceae > CANQBR01. The sequence goes on from CANQBR010000042.1 coordinate 5,581, forward strand.
GAACTGGCGGCCATTTTACACATGCCCTTGACTAAGATCAAGGAGCGCATCAAAGAAAACGTAAATTACTATCAGCCCATTCGTTTGAAGAGCGGCCTCAATCCCAAAGACCCGGACGATATGGAGCTGATCACCAAAATAGAAGAGAGACGGCGCAACCTCAGCGGCGTACTGTTGGAGGTGCAGCCCATCCGTCAGTACTGTTTCAAAAATTTGGCCGCTCACACATTGGGCTATGTGGGGGAAGTGTCGGAATATGAGATCGAGCACGGCATTTTCGAAAATATCGCGCCCGGCAGCATCGTGGGGAAGGCGGGGCTGGAAAAAAGTTACGACGAGGTGCTGAGAGGGAGAGACGGGGCCTTTATGGAAGAGGTGGACGCCAGCGGCAACGTGGTGCAGCACTACGACAGTCTCAAACCGCTGCCGGGAAAAAATATCCGCCTCACCATCGATCTGCAATTGCAAAAAGTTTTGGAAGAGACCATTGACAGCCACTTGGCTTATCTGCGGAGCAGCGGGTTGGCTCCCCGGGCCCGGGCGGCTTCTGTGGTGGTGCTGGACCCCAAGACCGGGGCAGTGAAAGCCATGGTCTCGCGGCCCGACTTCGATCCCAATTGGTTCGTGGACGGCATCTCCAGCCGACGCTGGAACAGCATCAACAACGACCCCAACTATCCTATGAACAATAAAGCCATCAGCGGCGAATATCCTCCCGGCTCAACTTTTAAGATCGTCACCGGCTCTGCGGCTTTCGAACTGCACAAGGTGGGCTTGAACGAGCCCATCTACGACGGAGGCTTTCACCCCGACGTGCCTACCATGGGCAACGCCGGAGGCGAGGTGCTGGGGTGGCTCACTTTTATTGACGGCCTGGCCATGTCGGACAATGTTTATTTCTACGAATTGGGCAAAAGAGTGGGCATCGATAATTTGGCCCGCTATGCTTCCGTCTACGGTTTCGGCCGCAAAACGGGGATCGATCTGGAAGGAGAGTCTCTGGGCCTGGTAGCTTCCAAGGAAGTGAAAAAGAAAATTTGGAACGAAGATTGGCGGCTGGGCGATACTTTCAATGCGGCCATCGGTCAAGGTTTCAACTTGGCTACGCCGCTGCAGCTGGCGGTGATGCTGAGCAGCGTGGCCAACGGCGGTATCCGTCACACACCTTATTTAGTAGACAAGATCATCGACAGCGACGGGCGGGAGAGCACGCCCAAAAGGCCGGCCGGAGAAAAGATCAACGTTTCGGCTCAAACTATTTCTTACATGCAAGAGGGCATGGCGGCCACCACCCGCGAGGGAGGCACCGCCGCCTATTTCAGCAGTCTGCCCAAGAGAGTGGCCGGCAAAACGGGAACGGCGGAAAATTCCATGGGCAGAGACCACGGCATCTTCGTAGCTTACGGACCCATCGAAGATCCGCAGCTGGTGGCCGTGTGCTTGGTGGAGCAGGGAGGCTTCGGGGCGACGGCGGCCGGCCCCATCGTCTATCAAGTTTTCGAAGAATATTTTCGGCAGCAGGGCTGGCAGCCTCGCTATCGCCCCGTTGCTCGGCACTCTGCCGAAGAAAACGACGCAACCTCTGCCGCAAAGCAAACGGAAAAAGCTTCGGACCAAGCGAAAGCAGCTGCAGCTTCTGAGAAAAAGCAGCCGGATAAAGCTCAAGTTCAGCCGAAAGGCGAAGAAAGAGGAGCACAGGCCCAAACGGCTCCCGCTCCCGACAAAAAGAACGGCGCAACAGGCCGTCGGCAACGCAAGAAACAATGAGCATGAGGCTCTCAACGGATAAAGGAGCAGTCGAAAATGGACTTTAAGCGGCTGATGCGCAATTTGGACTGGTATTTAATAGGGGCCGCCTTGCTCTTGATGCTGGGCGGCTTGGCTCTCATCGCCAGCGCCACTTATTCCTACGCTCAGACCAGCGGCGGTTTTTGGCACGTGAGGCGCCAGAGCATCTTCATGCTGGCGGGCATAATTTTGGCGGCCGTCTCTTTGCGCTACGATTATCATCAATTGAAGCACTACGCCAAATACCTTTATGTTTTCAATTTGCTGCTCTTGGCGGCGGTGATGCTCTTCGGCCACTCTCAACTGGGCGCACAGCGTTGGCTGCAGGTGGGGCCCATCAGTTTTCAGCCCTCCGAATTTTCCAAGATCCTTCTCACCGTCTGCCTTGCCACTTTTTTGGAGAGGCGGATTGAATGGCTGGAAAGTTTTACGGATTATCTGCCGGTCTTTCTCTACATCGTGGTGCCCTTTGTGCTGGTGATGAAGCAGCCTGACCTAGGCACTTCTTTGGCCTTCATCGCCATCCTCACCGGCATGATCTTCGTCAGCGGTTTTCGCTATAAGTGGTTCGCATCTCTCTTCGCTGCCGGCGTGGCGCTCTTCCCTGCCTTTTGGCTGGTGCTGCAAGATTACCAGAGGAACCGCATCAAAGTTTTCCTCAACCCTGAGATGGATCCCTTCGGCAGCGGTTATCACGTCATCCAGGCGAAGATAGCCATCGGCAGCGGCTCTCTTTTCGGCAAGGGCTGGCTGGCCGGCAGTCAGAGTCAGCTGAACTTTTTGCCGGAGAACCACACCGATTTCATTTTTTCCGTTTTGGGCGAAGAATTCGGCTTCATCGGCACCACTTGTATCATCTTGCTCTACTTGGTGATCATCTGGCGGGGCATCACCATCGCCATCAATGCCGACGACGATTTCGGCACGCTGCTGGCGGTGGGAGCGACCAGCCTTTTCATGTTCCACATCTTCGTCAATATCGGCATGAACGCCGGCATCATGCCGGTGACCGGCGTGCCCCTGCCCTTTTTCAGCTACGGCGTGAGCTCGTTGATGACCAATTTGGGGCTGGTGGCGATCTTGCTGAACATCAGGTTGAGGGAACAGCGTTTGCAATTCTGAAAATTTAAGTTTAATGAGGACTCGAGGATGAGACAAGAATTTTCTGCGGCCACACTGAACGGCGTGGCCAAACCGGCCCGCTATATCGGCGGGGAATACGGCAGCATCGTAAAGGAAGAGGCGGCGGTGCGGTTCGCTCTGGCCTTTCCCGATGTGTACGAGGTGGGCATGAGCTACCTCGGCTATAAGATACTCTATCATTTGCTGAACAAGATGGAGGGCGTGGCAGCAGAGCGTTGTTATGCTCCTTGGATCGATATGGAAGAAAAAATGCGGCAGCAGGGGCTGCCCCTCGCCACTTTGGAGACGGGCACGGCCCTGAGCGGCTGCGATCTGGTGGGCTTCACCCTGCAGTACGAGCTGAGCTACACCAACATCCTCAACATGCTGGACCTGGGCGGAGTGTCTCTCTTTGCCGCCAAAAGAAAAGAGGAAGAGCCTTTCGTCGTCGTAGGCGGGCCCTGCGTCTACAATTGCGAGCCCTTGGCTCCCTTCATCGACATCTCATTGATCGGCGAAGGCGAAGAGGCTCTGCCTCGTTTGACGAAATGTTTCAAAGAATGGAAAGAAGAAGGCCGGCCCGGCGGACGCAAAACTTTTTTGAAACGGGCAGCAGCCCTCGGGGGCATCTATATCCCGGCCTTTTATGAAGTAAGTTACAACGAAGACGGGACGGTGGCCGGCGTAAGGCCGCTGGAAGAGGAAACTCCCGCCGTGATCTATAAAAATGCGGTGAGCGATCTCAACGACGTAGATTATCCTACCGCACCGGTGGTGCCCTTCATGGAGATCGTCCACGATCGGATCATGCTGGAACTTTTCAGAGGCTGCAGCAGGGGCTGTCGTTTTTGCAATGCCGGTATGATCTATCGGCCGGTGCGGGAGCGGCGCTTGGAAAAATTGCTGGAGCTGGCCCTTAAAAGCGCAAACGCTACCGGCTACAACGAGATCAGTTTGACTTCTTTGAGCAGCGCCGATTATTCTCACCTCGCCCCCTTGGCCCACAGCTTGGTGGAAAAATTGCAACGGGATAAAGTGAGCGTCTCTCTCCCCAGCCTGCGCATCGACAGTTTTTGCGTGGCCATCGCTCATGAAGTGCAGGCGGTGCGCAAAAGCGGGCTCACCTTCGCTCCCGAGGCAGGCAGCCAACGGCTGCGGGATGCCATCAACAAAGGGGTCAGCGAAGCAGATCTTTTGACGGCGGTGGAAGCGGCCATTAAATGCGGCTGGCAGAGCGTGAAGCTCTATTTCATGATCGGGCTGCCGGGCGAGACCGACGAAGATGTGTTGGCCATCGCCGAGCTGGCGAAAAAAGTGCAGCGGCGTTACTTCGAACTGCAGGGGCGCTGGGGCTTCAAAGTGACGGTGAGCGTCAGCGGCTTCGTGCCCAAACCTTACACTGCCTTTCAGTGGGCGGGGCAAGACAGCGAAGAAGAATTGCGGCGCAAGCAGCAGCTTTTGAAAGAAGCGCTGAAGGTGAAGAACATCGCTTTTCAATATCACGATGCGCCCACCAGCGTCATCGAAGGAGTTTTCGCCCGAGGCGACAGGCGTTTGAGCAAAGCGCTCTATTTGGCGTGGAAGAAGGGCGCCCGCTTCGACGGTTGGAGCGATCGCTTCTCTTATCCTCGTTGGCTGGAAGCTTTAGAAGAGGCGGGGCTGGACCCGGCCTTTTACGCCCGCAGAGAGCGAGGCTCGGAGGAAGTGTTCCCCTATGAGCACGTCTCTTGCGGCGTGAGCAGAAAATTTTTGCGAAGAGAATGGCAGCGCTCACGAGAAGGGCTTTTGACGTCAGACTGCCGCCGCGGCAATTGTCAGGGGTGCGGTGTTTGCCCCAAATTGGGCTTAGACGTGGTGGATTATAAGGAGGAAGAAGAGTGAAGCTGTGCTTACATCTCACCAAAGAGAGAGAGCTGCGCTTCCTCTCTCACCTAGAATATTTTCGGGCCATCGAAAGGGCGGTGCGGCGGGCAAAATTGCCGGCGGCCTACAGCGAAGGCTTCAACCCCCACATGAAATTATCTTTGGCCAGCGCCTTGGGGGTGGGAGTGGCAAGCGTTGCCGAATTTGCGGAAGTGCAATTGAGCGAGCCCATGGAGCCTCAAGAAGCGGCGGCTCGTTTGGCACGCAATTTACCGCGGGGCATCAGAGTGTTGGGGGCGGCGGCCGTGGCTACAGGAGAAAAACCGCTGATGGCTCAAGTAGCGGGGGCAGCTTACCGCATAAAATTTTTTTGCGGCGAGAAAGAGAGCTTGACAGCCGCGATAGAAGATTTCAACCGCAGAAGAGAATTGTTTTATCGCAAGGCTGCGCCCAAACTGAAAGAAAAGTTTAAAGAGATCGACGTGAAATTTTATATAGAACGGGCGGAGCTATCTTGGCAGGGAGAAGAAGCATGCCTCACTTTCAAATGCCGCATCACTCCCCAAGGGAGCATGAAAGCGTCGGATCTTTTGCGGGCTTTGAACGAAACTTACGGCTTAAAGCTGCAGCCGGAGGCGGCAGACTGCTGCCGCACCGCTCTCTATCGGCTGGATAAAAAAGGGCGGGAAGAAAGTCTGTTGGGCGAGCGCTGAAAGAGGGAAGAAAAAATGATCGAAAACGTAGCCATAGTGGGCATGGGAGCACTGGGCCTTTTGTTCGGAGCTCAGCTCAAAAAAACTTTGGGGCCGACGGCGGTGCGCTTCGTCATGGACGAAGAGCGTTTCGAGCGGCACAAAAACGATATTTATACCGTCAACGGTCGCGAAGAAAAATTTATTTTGCAAAAAGCTTCGGAGGCAACGCCCGCCGATCTGGTGCTGGTGGCTACCAAGTATAACGATCTGGCGGCGGCGCTGGAAGAAATGGAAAAACTGGTGGGCCCGAACACGGTGCTGCTCTCGCTTTTAAACGGCGTCAGCAGCGAAGATCTGTTGGCGCAACGCTACGGGGAAGAGAAGGTGGTGCCCTGCGTGGCCTTGGGCATGGATGCGGTGCGGGAGGGCAGCGCCCTCGTCTACCGCGACCCCGGGCGGCTGCGCATCGGGGCGGCCGTCCCCGCACAAAAAAAGGCGCTGGCCGCAGTGCGGGAACTTTTCGACAGAACGAAGGTGCCCTACGAGCTGCCCGCCGATATCGTTCGTGCTCTGTGGGCCAAGCTGATCATGAACGTGGGCATCAACCAGACCTGCATGGTGTATGCCACAGACTACGGCGGAGCTTTTCAACTGCCCGAGGCGAGAGAACACATGCTGGCGGCCATGCGGGAAGTGATGGCAGTGGCAGAGCCTGCGGGAGTGAAACTGAACGAGGACGATTTCACCGACGCCCTCAAAGTTCTGCACGGCCTGGCGCCCCGGGGCATCCCCTCCATGCGACAGGATGCACTGGCCAAACGCAAGACGGAAGTGGAACTCTTTGCCGGCACCGTGGCAGCTTTGGGGAAAAAGTACGGAGTGCCCACGCCGGTGAACAGCTTCTATCTGCAAAAGATCAAAGAGATGGAAGCGTCGTATTAAAACAGAAGTCTTTTTCTTTGTGCTCCCGCAAAAACGAAGCAAACTTTTTCGCAAAAAGTTTCTTGACTTGGAGCCTGCTTTAAGAGCTAAACTGAAAACGGTGCGGGCGCCGTCGCTATTGACAGGCGCGGGATCGCTACCTTATAATCTAATTATGAAAAGAAATTCGGCGTGAGGAGGTCCTATCATGGCATGCTTTATCGTTCCCGTAACCGAGGCTATCGTTACTACCGCCACTGCCCGTTACCTGCGGGCTAAAGAAGAAAAGAGCGGCAAAGTTTCTTTCAGCCGCAAGTTGGGCTGGCTGAATAAAATGCTGTGGGGCGGCAGTGCCCTGCTGGCTTTCGAACACGTGTGGCACGGAGAGGTGGTTACCGTTTATCCCTTCCTCACCGCTATGAGCAACGCAGAGGGGACGGCAACTATGCTGCGGGAGCTGAGCACTTCCGGTGTGGCCATGGCTCTTTTGGTGACGGCCGTGTGGGCGGTGATGGTGGCAGTGTCCGCCTCTTTGGAGAAAGCGCCTGCTGCCGAGGACCCTCTGCTGTGACCTTGCTTTTAGCTGCGCTGGCCGCAGCGGCAACCACGGTCCTTTGGTATTTTAAAGACGGGTCCAACAGGTATCGCTTGGGGACTTTGGCTTTGATCTATTGGGGCGCGACGCTGATGTGGCTGGTGGATGCGGCGGCCGCTTACTTGGAAGAAGGAGCGGCTTCTTTTCAACCGCAACCGGCAGAACTTTTGAACGACGCTTTTCTCGGTCTGTCGGTCGTAGTTTTGGGCCTTTTTATTTGGCTGGCTCTGCTGCTTTGGCACGACCCCAAGGGCGTGTTGCGGCAGCTCATGAAGAGCGCATGACATTTTAAAAGAGCGAAGAAAAAATCTGAGGGGACGGCAGTCCCCTCTTTTCTTGGATAAGGCTGTTATGAAATATGCGGAAATAATCAAAGGCGAATTCATCGCCCGCCCCAACCGTTTCATCGCCATAGTAAAAACGGCGGGGGAAGAAATGACGGTGCACGTGAAAAATACCGGCCGCTGCCGAGAATTGCTGCTGAGCGGGGCCACCGTCTATTTGGCCAAAGGGCAGGGCCCTCACCGCAAAACTCTTTACGATCTGGTGGCGGTGGAGAAGGGCAGCCTTTTGATCAATATGGATGCTCAAGCTCCCAATGCGGCGGCGGAAGAATGGCTGCGGGGAGCAACTTTCTTTCCTCCCGTCAAAAAATTGCAAAGGGAATACGCTTTCGGCGCCTCCCGTTTGGATTTTTACATGGAGACGGAGGCAGGGCCCTATTTATTGGAAGTGAAAGGCGTGACGCTGGAAGAAGAGGGAGCAGCTCTTTTTC
>CANQBR010000043.1 GCA_947589605.1 uncultured Phascolarctobacterium sp.
GCTCCCCTGCCGCCGCTGCCGAGATGAGCGCTTGATTGTCGGCTTCGCTGCCGCCGGAAGTGAAGTAGATCTCCTGCGGCTTTGCGCCGAGACAGGCAGCGATGTCCTCTCTGGCCTTAAATAGAGCCTCCGCTGCCCGCTGCCCCAGGCTGTGCAGGCTGGATGGGTTGCCGTAGCAGCCGTCCATGTAGGGGAGCATGGCCTCTATGGCGGTGCGGCTCATCTTCGTGGTCGCCGCATTGTCTGCGTAAATGTTCATGATTTTTTCCTTTCTTTTTAAACTTTATGGGTCATCGTTTTACTGTTTGCTTTTTGCCCCTTTGCTTAAGCGATTGATGTTTAGAAATTATTTTTCGGAGCCGTCTTTTTTGGGAAAACTCTTCTTTTTTCGCCCGAGGTTTTTCGGCCGCTGTCTTTTTGCAAAAGGCAGAGGCCCTGCCGCCTTACCTTTTTCAAAAAGACGTTCGTTTTCTGCCTACTTGTTCGGTCGGTTATCATTGTAACCCGCAGCCCTTCTCTTGTCAACAAAAATTATCGAAATAAAGCTCTCGTTTTTTCGCAACGGCTTCTTTGAAAATTTTTTTCATCCAACTTCTTTCTTCGCCGGCGGCGCAAAATTTTCTTGAAAGCCTACAATACATATAGTATTATAGAATCAACGGGAGGGTACAGCCATGATGACGATCTCTACCAAAGGCAGATACGGCTTGCGGATGCTGGCAGATATAGCCGCTTGTACCGACGGCAAAGAAAACGTGTTCGTCCCTCTTACGGATATCGCCAAACGCCAGCGCATCTCCAAAAAATATTTGGAGCAGATCGCTCCCATCTTCGTCAAAGCCGGCGTCCTGCGCACCGTCCGCGGCGCTCAGGGCGGTTATGCTCTGGCGAAAACGGCGGACGCTTACACCGTGGGCCAACTTCTTCGCCTCACTGAGGGCGATTTTTGCGTGGTGCCCTGCGCAGCTCAAGAGGCAGCCGACTGCGAACGTAGCGCCGACTGCGCCACGGCCTTCGTTTGGCAAGGGCTCTATCGTTTGCTGAACGACTACTTAGACAGCATCACCCTGCGGGATATCCTCGACCGCCAACGTGAGCACGACACTTACGATTACGTCATTTGAAAAAACTGCTAAAAAACAGCAGAGCCGACCGGCCCAGGCGCCGATCGGCTCTTTTTTCTTTTTTTGCTCTTTTGATTTACTTTGCTCTTTTATTCGCTGAACATGGGCGTAGAAAGATAGCGGTCGCCGGTGTCGGGCAGCAGAACGACGATAAGCTTGCCCTTATTCTCCGGCCGTTTGGCCAGCTGAGCAGCCGCCCACACCGCCGCTCCTGCGGAGATGCCCACCAACAGGCCCTCTTTGCGGGCGAGAGCACGGCCCGTGTCAAAAGCGTCGTCGTTCTCTACGGCGATCACTTCGTCGTAGATCTTCGTGTTCAGCGTGTCGGGGACGAAACCGGCGCCGATGCCTTGGATCTTATGAGGGCCGGCCACACCTTTAGAGAGGACCGGCGAACTTGCGGGCTCCACGGCCACCACTTTCACTGCCGGGTTTTGAAATTTCAAAAATTCTCCTACGCCGCTCACGGTGCCGCCGGTGCCTACGCCGGCTACGAAGATGTCTACCTTGCCGTCGGTATCGGCCCAGATCTCCGGGCCGGTGGTGCTGCGGTGCACGGCCGGGTTGGCGGGGTTGGTGAATTGACTGGGAATGAAACTGCCTGGTGTATTTTTCGCCAGCTCCTCTGCTTTTTCGATGGCTCCCTTCATGCCTTTGGCTCCGTCGGTGAGCACCAGTTCGGCGCCGTAAGCTTTCAGCAGATTTCTTCTCTCTACGCTCATGGTCTCCGGCATGGTGAGGATCACCCTGTAGCCCCGGGCTGCGGCCACGGCAGAGAGACCGATGCCGGTGTTGCCGCTGGTGGGCTCGATGATCACCGAGCTCGGCTTTAAGAGGCCCTTGGCCTCTGCATCGTCCAGCATGGCTTTGGCAATCCTGTCTTTGACGCTGCCTGCGGGATTGAAATATTCCAATTTGGCGCAAATAGTGGCAGTCACTCCCTGCTCTTTATTGTAATTGGTGAGTTCCAACAAAGGGGTGCCGCCTATCAATTCGGTGATCGTTTGATAGATTTTCATTTTTCTTCTCTCCTATCTTTTTTCGGTGAAAATAATTTCTGCCGACATTTTCGCACAAATCTTTTGGCCTCGGTTGCCGCAAATTTTTTCAGCAAATTTCAGTGGCAACATCGCCGGCTGTAAGCTGACCTCATAGCGTTTCTCCTTTCTCTAATTCCTATCTGTTTTGTAGGTATAGTAACACGCAAAAGCACCTTTGTCAACAGGCAGAACAAAAAATTTTTGAGAATTTCTTCTTTTTTTTCGAATTTTTTCTTGACAGAAGGTGAAATTTAAGTATACTAATGCATATAAAGTCGATAGGTTATGAGAAATTGCCCGACTTTTTACGACGAGCTGATCCTCCTTCACTGGGCAGACTTGCTCGCCGTCATCGAGCTCTGCCGCCGTTTATCTGACGGCCGAGTCGAAAATATTCGATAAAAAAGGAGCGATGCACATGGAACAAGATCGTTTCGAACTGAACAAAAATTTGGCCCAGATGCTGAAAGGCGGCGTCATCATGGACGTCACTACCCCTCAGCAGGCGAAGATCGCAGAAGAAGCCGGTGCCTGTGCGGTGATGGCTTTGGAGCGCATCCCTGCCGATATCAGGGCTGCCGGCGGCGTCTCCCGCATGAGCGATCCGAAAATGATCAAGGGCATCCAACAGGCAGTGTCCATCCCCGTGATGGCCAAGTGCCGCATCGGTCACTTTGCCGAGGCCCAGATCCTGCAGGCCATCGACATCGACTACATCGACGAGAGCGAAGTGCTCTCCCCCGCCGATGACAAGTATCACATCGACAAAACAAAATTCGCCGTGCCCTTCGTCTGCGGCGCCCGCGACTTAGGCGAAGCCCTGCGGCGCATCAACGAAGGAGCCGCCATGATCCGCACCAAGGGCGAGCCCGGCACCGGCGACATCGTGCAGGCGGTGCGTCACATGCGCAAGATGCAGGCCGAGATCCGCCGTCTCGCTTCTCTTGCCGAAGACGAATTGTTCGAAGCAGCCAAAGAACTGCAGGTCCCCTACGAGCTTGTTCTTTATGTTCATCGGCACAAAAAACTGCCGGTGGTGAATTTTGCGGCCGGCGGCGTGGCCACCCCCGCCGATGCGGCGCTGATGATGCAATTGGGGGCCGAAGGCGTTTTCGTAGGCAGCGGCATTTTCAAGTCGGGGGACCCGGCCAAACGGGCCGCCGCCATCGTGAAGGCCGTGGCCAATTACAACGATGCGAAAATGTTGGCCGAACTTTCGGAAGATCTGGGCGAGGCCATGGTGGGCATCAACGAACAAGAGATAAATTTGCTGATGGCGGAAAGAGGCAAGTGAGATGAAGATCGGCGTGCTGGCCGTGCAAGGGGCCTTCATCGAACATGAAAAGGCTCTCGCCGCTCTGGGCGTCTCCTGTTTCGAGCTCCGCAAAGCAGGCGACCTCAAGTGTCCTTTCGACGGCCTCATCCTCCCCGGCGGCGAAAGTACCGTGCAGAATAAATTGCTTCGGGACTTGGGCCTCTTCGCCCCTCTCAAAGAAAAGATCGAGAAGGGCCTGCCGGTGTTCGGCACCTGCGCCGGCCTGCTGCTCTTGGCCAAAGAGATCGTCAACGATGAGCGCCGTTGTTTTGCCACCATGGATATAGTTGCGGTGCGCAACGCTTACGGCCGCCAGCTGGGCAGTTTTTCAGCTCAGGCGGAGTTCAAAGGGCTGGGCCTCATCCCTCTCACCTTCATCCGCGCCCCTTACATCGCCGGCGTGGGAGCTGAAGCCGAAGTCCTCGCCGTCGCAGACGGCCGCATCGTGGCGGCAAGGCAGGGACGGCAGTTGGTGACGGCCTTTCATCCCGAGCTGTATGACGACCTGCGGGTGCACCGTTATTTTTTGGAAACGGCAGGAGCCGCCGGCTCGTGAGCGAAAGATATAACAGCGAGACCCTGTGCTCGCCTCGTTGAAAATTTTTCTTTATCTCGAAAAGGGAAAGGACTGTGACTATGGACATCATCAGCACGAAAAACGCTCCCGCGGCCATCGGCCCCTATTCTCAGGGCGTCGTCTGCGGCGACCTCATCTTTTCTTCCGGGCAGATCGCTCTGGTGCCGGGGAGCGGCCTCTTGGTCGAAGGCGGCATCGAAGCACAGACCCGGCAGGTCATCGAGAATTTAGCGGCTGTTTTGAAAGCGGCTGGCAGCAGCTTGGAGAAGGTGCTCAAAACCACTTGCTATCTGCAAAACATAGACGATTTTGCCGCCTTCAATGCCGTGTATGAGCGCTATTTTCCCCAAAAGCCGGCCAGAAGCTGCGTGGGTGTGGCCGCTCTTCCCAAAGGAGCGCTGGTAGAGTTCGAAGTCATCGCCGCCCGCTGAAGAGCGATTTCTCTGCGTCCTTCAGAAAAAGGGTTTTGTTAAAAATTTTTTGCGAAAAAATAAAAACTTAACGGCCTCCGTCCGCTTTGATGCGGCAGAGGCCGTTGCTCTTTTTATCGTATTATTTTTCTTTCGTCCTTTTCAAAAGGCCCCGAGCGATGCTGTCCTTGCCGAAGCGGTCCTTGATCAGGTCCACTGCCGCGTTCAATTTTTTGCTGCGCTCCCCTTCTGCAAAAAGCGAGGCTTCTTCTTCCCCGGTGAGGCCGCCGACGGTGAGGCCCAGCAGCCGCACTCCTTTGGCCAGGCGCACCTGCCGCAAAAGTTCCGTCGCCAAAGCGTAGATCTCTTCGTCGCCGGCGATGGGCTCTTCTCTGCTGAGGCTGTGGCTACGAGTTTGAAAGTCGCAATATTTCACTTTCAATGTAAGGGTGCGGCCTCGATAGCCGTGGCGGCGCAGGCGATAGCCCACCTGCTGGCTCAAATAGAGGAGTTTTTTCCGACAGGCTTCGAAACCTATGAGGTCTTCTTCGAAAGTCATCTCCCGCCCGATGGACTTGGGTTCTTCCTCCGTCACCAGCGGCCGTTCGTCGATGCCCCGAGCCAAAAGCTTCACTCGGGCCGCGTTCACCCCAAAGACGGGCCGCAATAAGTTTTCGTCTGCTTCAGCCAGCTGCCCGATACGCACTATCCCCATTTTTGCCAAAGCAGCCGCTGCCTTGGTCCCTATGCCGAAGATCTTCCCCACCGGCAGGGGAGCGATGAAGGCGGCGGCCTTCTCTTTTTCGATAACGGTGAAGCCGTCGGGTTTTTCCAGATCGGAGGCCAGCTTGGCCAAAAATTTATTGGGCGCCAGGCCCACGGAGGCGGTGAGCCCCACTTCTTTTTTGATCCTCTCCTTCACCAGACGGCCGCACTTTTCGGGACTGCCGTAGATAGCTTCGGTGCCGGTGAGATCCAAAAAAGCTTCGTCGATGGAAAGCTGCTGCACCACCGGTGAGGTCTGATGAAAAATATCCATGATCTGCCCGCTCACTTCGCTGTAGCGTTCGAAACGGGGCGGCAAAAAAACAGCGTGAGGACAAAGCTGCCTGGCCCGGGCCATGGCCATGGCGGAATGGACACCGAAGCGGCGGGCCTCGTAAGAACAGGTGGCCACCACTCCCCTGCCGCTCAGCCCGCCCACGATGAGGGGCCGCCCGCTCAAAGCCGGGTCATCCAACACTTCGCAGGCGGCGAAGAAAGCGTCCATATCCACATGCATGATGCAGCGTTCCCACATTTTTTCTGCTACCTCTAGGCTGTGAGCCGCAGCACGCCGTAGCCCAAGGCTCCCAATAAAAGCAAACAGCCGAAATTATAATAGAGGAACATGCGCAGGTAGGTGCCGGCGTGATAAGGATGCTCCTGCGCGAAAAGTTTATAGGAGATCACCGAGGCCATGGAGGCTATGAGGGTCCCCAAACCGCCGATGTTCACACCCAAAAGCAGGGCGCCCCCCGCCTTGGTGAGGCCCGCCAGCAGCATGGCTGCCGGCACGTTGCTGATGAATTGACTGGCCAGCAGCCCCGCCGCATAGGTGCCGGTGCCGCTGTTCAATACGTTGTCCTGCAGATAGCGCACCAGACCGGTGTGGCTGATGTTGCCGATGAAAATGAAAAAGGCGGTGAAAGTTATGAGCAGGCCGTAGTCTACCCGGGCAAAAAGGCGGCGGTCGGCGATCAGCACCGTGACCATCGTCAGAGGGATGATGAGCTCTTTAGGCAAAAAGCGAAGTACGGCGGCGATGTTCAAAAAAAGCAGGCTCAAATAAAGGAGCAGCAAACTTTTCCGGGGTCTCGGCAAAGGCGGCAGGGCGATGCGGATGGCCCTGTCCCGCCGGCGGCACACGAGGATCGTCAGCAGCAAGGCCGAGGCAAGAGTTGGCAGCAGCATCACTTTGAAAAAATCCCAAGGAGTGAAGGAGAAAGCGGCGAAGAGAAAAAGATTTTGCGGGTTGCCCGTGGGCAGCAGCATGCTGCCCAAATTGGCGGCCATAGTCTGAATGATCACCACCCGGGCCATGTCCATCTTCAGCATGCGGCCGATGATCATAGCCAGAGGCACGAAGGTCAGAAGGGCCACGTCGTTGGTGACGAACATGGAAGCGAAAAAGCTGATGCCTACCAGGGCCAGCGCCACCTGCCGGCGGCTGCGGCACAGGTTCAGCGCTTCGATGGCCAGCCAATCCAAAAAGCGCACTTCTTTCAGCCCCGCCACCACCAGCATCAGGGCCAGCAGCACCCCCAGCACGCCGAAGTCGATGTAGGAGGCCTTGGGCAGAGAATAAAAAGAAGAGACTGCCGCCAAAAAGACGGCCAGGCTCAGCACCGCATCTTTTTTCACTTTGGCTTTAATTTTTGCCTTTAGGCCTGCTGCGTCCATCTTCGGGTCCTTCTCTCCTGTTTTTTCTGCTTCTGCTTTCTTTTTTTGTACGATCGCTTTACTTTTCGGCGAACTGCTTTTGGCCCGATCGCCCCGCCTTTTTCGGCAGCTCCTTCGACTTTTCTGTCAGCTATCATTAGTCAAACAGTTTCATTTTTCGGCGAACTGCTCGATAACGTTCCACAGATCCCTTTGACTTTTCTGCTGCCTATTTTCTTTTCGATGAGCTGCTTTGACTTTTTTGCAGATCGTTTTTACTTTTAACTGACTGCTTTTTAACTGACTGCTTTGACTTTTCTGCGAAGACTCTTTTCAGACCAAGCAGACTTTTTGAGCAGATCGTTTTATTTTTAAGCGGACTTCTCAGAGAGCGCTGTCCTCGCCCGCTTGAGCCGCCGCTTCCCGAGAAGCGGCGAAGGTGAGGGCCCCCACTGCCGCAGCTCCCTGCCGCCGCAGTTCGGCCGCCCCCTCTTTCAAAGTGCTGCCGGTGGTGAAAATATCGTCGCAGAGGAGGATCTTCTTTCCCTTCAGTTGCTGCCGATAGGGGGCCGCCACGGCGAAACAACCGGCCACCGCCTCCCGCCGCTCCTGTGGGTTCAAAGCGTAGAGGGGCGGTGTCCTCCGCACTCTCAGCAAAAGAGCGGGCCGCATTTTTTCTTTTCCCGCCAAAAAAGAAAATATCTCACGGGGCACATCGAAGCCCCGCCGCTGCAGCCGCTCCGGCGAGGTGGGCACAAAGGCCACGAAATCGTAGGCCGCCGTCAATTTTTTTCTCAGAGCAGGAGGCAGAGCCAGCTGCGCCTCTTCTTTCAGCAGCTGCAAGAGCCGCTCTTCCTTTTGAAATTTCAATTTGCCGATCAGTTCCCGCGCCAGACCTTCGTAACGAAAAAGGCAGAGCCAACTGTCCAGATAGGCTCCGTCCTCCCCAAAGGCCCCGAGGGCGGCGGTGTATTCGTCCCGCCTCGGCCTGAAAGTTCCCCTCACATGGGCGAGATAACTTTGCCGGCAAGCTTCGCAGAAACAGCCTTCTTCGATAACGGCGCCGCAGGCGGCGCAGCAGCGGGGAGCGAGCAATTCTCGGGCCAAAAAAAGCAGCTCTTTGCCCTGCCGCCGCCATTTTTTCAGGTCCAGCATCCCGGCCCCTCTCCTCCCTGCAGCCTTTCTGCCAACAAAGAATAGCGCCTTCTGGTGCGGTCGTTGCTTACGGCGATGGCCACGGCTTTCTTGCTGCCCACCACCAGCACCTTCTCTTTTGCTCTGGTGACTGCTGTATAGAGCAGATTGCGCTGCAGCATCACGTAGTGCCCCGGCACCATCACCAAGATCACGCAGGGATACTCGCTGCCCTGAGCTTTATGGACGCTCATGGCGTAGGCCAGCTGCAATTCTTCCAATTCTTTTTGTTCGTAGGCGATGAGGTCCTCCGGGCCTCGGTCGGGGAAATTCACGTAAACTTTTTTCCCGTCGATGACTTTGATGCTGCCTATATCGCCGTTGAACACGTCTTTATCGTAATTGTTCTTGATCTGCATCACCTTGTCCCCTTCCCTCAGGATGAGGGTGGAAAGGTTCAGCTCTCCTTTGTTTTCGTCGGGCGGATTGACCCGCTCCTGCAGCAGCTTGTTCAAATTCTGCACGCCGCAGATATTTTTGTGCATGGGCGTGAGCACCTGCACTTTTTGCCGATCGCCGTCGGCCGTCATTTGCTGATAGGTGGCGGCGATGAAGGCCGCTGCCTCTTCTTCCGAAAAAAATTCCCGCAAAGAAAAATCGCCGTCGGGCCCGGTGAAGTCGGGCAGCTGCCCTCTGTTGATCTTGTGGGCGTTGCTCACGATGGAGCCGATCTCTGCCTGCCGAAAAACATTGTTCAAACGCACCACCGGCAGTTGTTGGCTGCGCAGCATGTCCTGCAGCACCGCCCCCGCCCCCACGGAAGCCAATTGATCGGCGTCGCCTACGAAGATGAGCCGACAGCCTCCCGGCACTGCCTTCAGGAGATGATAAGCGAGGGGAAGGTCCAGCATGGACGCTTCGTCTACGATGATGGCCTCTGCATCCAGCGGCTCTTTTTCGTTTTTGCCGAAGCTGTAGCTGCCTCCCTGGGGCTGATAGTCCAGCAGGCGATGCACCGTCATGGCTGCGTGCCCCGAAGATTCCGCCAAACGTTTGGCCGCTCTGCCGGTGGGAGCCGTCAAAAGGATGCGGCAGCCCGCCTTGGCCAAAACGTTGATGATGCCTTTGATCACCGTGGTCTTGCCGGTGCCGGGGCCGCCGGTGAGGATGAAGACGCCGTGCTCTAAAGCTGCTTCCACCGCCTGCCGCTGCTCCGGCGCCAAGGTGATGGCCGCTTCTTTTTCGAAACGGCCGATGACGGTGGCGGCATCGACTTTGGTGATGGCCTTGGCCTGATCTCTTAAAGCCAGCAATCTTTTGGCCAGCCCCACTTCGGCTCGATATAAATATTCCGGGTAGATGAGCCGCTGCCCTCCCATTTCTTCCGTGCGCAAAAGATCTTGAGCCACCAAGCGATCGAAAACTTCTCTCACTTCGGCCCCGTCAGTTTGCAGCAAGCGCACCGCTTCTTCCAACAAGATCTCTTCGGGCACGCACACATGGCCGGAGGCGGCCACCATGGTGAGGGCATAGGCCAGGCCCGCTGCTATCCTGTCCCGTGAATTTCTGTCCACGCCTAAACTCATGGCGATGCGGTCTGCTGTTTTAAAGCCGATGCCGGTGACGTCGGTGGCCAAGCTGTAAGGATTTTCTTTGAGACGGGGGATGGCAGTCTTGCCGTAGACGGCCTGAAGTTTGGCGGCTAAGCCGCCGCTGATGCCATGGCTCTCCAAAAAGAGCATCAGCTCCCGCAGTTCGGAAAGATCGGCCCAGGCTTCACCCATGGCCGCCGCTTTTTTGACGCTGATGCCCCGCACCTCGGCCAAACGGGCCGGGTCTTTCGCCAAAAGCTCCAGAGTCTCGCTGCCGAACTTTTCTACGATGCGGGCGGCTAAGGCGGGCCCTATGCCTTTGATGGCGCCGGACGCCAAAAAGTTTTCGATGCCTTTGAGGCCGGTGGGCTGCTGCACCGTGAGTGTGGCAGCTTCGAACTGACGGCCGAAGCGGCTGTGCTCGTTGTAGCGGCCTTGAGCCGTCACTTCTTCCCCGATGAAGGGAGCGGGGCCGCGATAGACCATGGTGATGCGCCCCGCTTCTTTGCTGTCGAGGCGCAAAACGCTGAACTGCCCGTCCGGACTTTGAAAGACCACGTCTTCGATCACGCCCGACAAGCTGTGAGCCTCTGCCATCTTCCCTTCTCCTCTCCTGTGGTTCTAACTAATCATTATAACATAGATGAAGGCGGTGAGGGCGGCCTTCTTGCTTTTTTGCAAAGCTTAAAAAGCGCCGGCGAAAAATTTTGCCCTCGTTTCGTTTTGTCTTTGCGTAAAAATTTTCAAGTTTCATTTTTCGCCCGCGCTCTTTACGTCGAAGCTCGCCGAGAAAAACAAAGACGTTCTCTTTTGCCGCTGTACGCAAAAAGGGACGCCTGAGCGTCCCTCTGTGATTTTTTGTCTTGTCCGAAATTTTCGCCGTATGATGAAACAATTTTAGGCGATACCTATTTTCAGTTCCATATCCAAGGCCGTCGCCAAACGATCCAGTGTATTGAGGGATGGATTGGCGGCGCCCCGCTCTATCTTGGAGATATCCGACTGATCGATCCCCGTCAAGGCGGCCAGTTGCGATTGAGTGAGACCTCTTTTCGCTCTGGCGGAGGCGAGAGCGTTGGCCACCCGTAAACCGACAGGCACAGCCTCTACTCTCACGATGTTGCCGTCGTGATAGATGGTCTCCGCTTCAATGTCCAATTCTTCGTTCCAAACGATGCCGTAAGGCCCCATCAACTTGCCGCAAAGGAACAGCTCTCTGTCTCGCAACGCCGTCAATTGAGGATATTTGGCAAACAACTCCGCCATATCGTATGCTTTGACTTCGCCTGTTTGAAAAGTAACTTCCAGCGCCGTGCCTTCTTTCAGTTCCAATTTGATAGCTTTGTGAAACATTTTATTTCAGCGGGGGAAGCTTAGAATATTTCTCGTTCTCCCACATTTCCTCCAATTCTTTTTGATATTTCAAGATGAACTCTTTGACCAAAGCTTTTGCTTTGAGGGGGAACTCGCCGTCCATGATCTCGCCTGTCGAGATAAGGAACGGTGCGTAAAAGTCTTGAGTGACGGCATGGATATGCGGCGGATCATGCTCTTTATTTTTCAAATACATAAAAATGGTGATACCGTAAAAATAACTGATCGTTGGCCTAGGCATCATCTCCTTCTCTAAGTTTCTGCATTGATTATAGGGGATATATTCCCTAATGTCAAGAGTTTTCCTTCAGCCGATCCAAACTGCAGTACTGAGGGAGCCTAGCCGGCGGCAGGCTCAAGGATCGCGGAAAGCTCGCCGGGCCTGTCGAAGTGAGCATGAGAAAAAAAGTAAGGGACGCCTTTTGAGCGTCCCTCGTAAATTTTGCAACTTGCGCAGTTGCCGCTGTGACGGTTTTTTTAGAAAGTGATCACCAGATGGGTCCACAGGGAAGCACCGTCGTTGTCTTTATCGTTGGCTTGGTCGCCCTTGCTCTCCAGATCTACCCAGTCAACATAGGCGATCATGTTCTTGGCAACTGCGTACTCGGCACCGATTGCGTAGCCTTCGAAGCCTTTAGCCAAGAACTTGTTCTCGAAGCTGTTGTCATCGCCGTTAGCGATAACAGTAGAGCCGGCCATGTTGTAGTACTTGGCAAATACGCCCCAGCTGCCGGGTTTAGCTGCGCTGGCACCCTTGTATTTCAGCATTGCGAAGATACCGTCGTCGTTGCCGTCTTTGTCATCTTCCTCAGCCTTTACATACAGGCCTTCCAGAGTCAGGTTTTTAACGATGGGGAACTTAACGTCAACGGCTACCAAGCTGTTGTCCCCATATACAGCACCGTCTTTCAAAGCAGCGGTACCCTGATTCTTAACGTCCAGATAGGTAACTTCAGCATTGACTACACCGATCTTGCCGCTAACAGAGGCCAGCCAGAACTCTTCGCCCAGAGGAGTATTGGCTACATAAGTATCAGTGCCAGCATCCCACTTGGTAGCAGCGTTGGGAGAAGCCAGTTTGCCGACCATACCGGTCAGTTTGATGTCTTTGCCGTAGGAAGCTTTTACATAATCAGCGCGCTGGCCGTAAACTTGGCCGCCGGTGCCGATCAGAGCCTGATGGTTACGGCCTGCTTCGATGGCCAAGCCGCCCAGTTTGCCGTTGATGAAGGCACGCTGGAAGTCAACGCTCTCATCGCCGGTGTTATTGCGCAGATCCTGTTGGTTTTGGATCATACCGGTGTAGCTCCAGTCATCGTTGATCTGGCCTTTGAAGAACAGACGGGAACGAAGTACGCTGGTAGAAGCAGCCCCGTTGCCGTGGAAGCTGTTGTAATGGGTACGGATCTGGCCGGTGATCTTAACGGCGTCGGCCTTCTTCTCCAGGTTGGCAACGCGAACGCCCAGAGCGTCCAGCTCATCGGCGAATTCTGCAGCCAGTTTGTCAACGTTGGCGCCGTTGGCCATAGCACGGGCA
>CANQBR010000044.1 GCA_947589605.1 uncultured Phascolarctobacterium sp.
ATCGCCTTTATTGTAACATGTCTGTCCCCCCCGTAAAGACTTTTATGAAGATTTTTGCAAAATTTTTGTGAAGTTCTGTGAGAGAAAGGCAAAAAAATAAGAGGGCCGCACTTCCGCGATCCCTCCGAAACCTGCACCGGACCTTATACAGTAGAAGAGACTTACCCGTCGTTTGATCTCGGACAAGTCTCTTTGATGTTTTTGGCGGCACCTATCTTTAATTCCAGTTTGAATGTGCGTTCGGTTTTGTCTTTGTACCGGTTCAATGGATCCCGAGCCGGTGCCTTTTTATCGATCGAACTTCCGGCTCTTTCCTCTGCTCCTATACACGCTCTTATCTCCGGCAGCAGCGATATCGCTGTCCGACTTTTCCAAAAACTGAACGAAGAAATTCCGAGCGATAGAGCAAAGAGCATTGAAAATAGCTTGCTCGAAGGTCTTGAAAGTTAAGTCTTTTGTCAGATAAGACAGCAGCCATCATGCAAAACTTCTATATTTTTTGTTTGGCCCTAAAATAATAAGATGTTTTGCATGATCGGAGAAGGAGAAAAAAACCTTCCCTTTATTTTATTGAGCTTGCCAACGAAGATCATACACCAACGCTTTGTTTGGAGTAATACATCATACCGTTATTTTGCAAAAACGGGAGCCCCTCGGGCCCCCGCCGTTTTGAAAAATATTATTAGCAAAACGCTTGTATATTTCAACTTTATCTCTTGATTTTTTCTAGGATAACTTATGTCTTTTGCTTTTTATCTCGCCTTCATCAGCGCCACGATGATCTCTTCCAAACGATCGTAGGTCCTGCCCCCTTGGCGCAGTTTGAGATCGACTTTGCCTATGGCCTCTATCCCCTTTTGCAGAGCGGTGAGGCTGTAATTGCGGCAATTGCGCTCCGCCATGAAATAGACCCCGGGCTTGATGCCGCTTTTCTCCTGTATCGTTTTCGGGCTCAGTCCCTGCGCCTTCCCCTCTTTGATCAGCAGCAATTTCCGCAAACTGCTCAGCAGCTGCCCGCACAGCTGAGGGATGAAGACTCTGTCTTTTTCCGCCTGCCGCAAAAGTGCGAGGGCCAAAGGCAGATCTTTTTCTTCCACCGCCCGCATCAAGGTGAAGTCGCCCGCCTCGGGAAGAGGGGCGAACACTTTTTCCACGTCGTCTTCCTGCCACAGCCTAGGCCCGGCGTAAAGAGACAATTTTTCCAATTCTTGAGCGAGGATGGCCAAAGGTGCCACGTCCACCGTGGCCAAATAGAGCCTGATGGCCCGCAGGGCGCCGCCGCTCAGCCTTCCCCCCAGCTGCTCCGCCTGCCGCTCCAGCCAGGCGTCCAATTCAGCCGTCTTATAGGTGCGCAGGGGCTCGCAAGGGCAGACGAGGCCCTTGGCCGCTATGAATTTTGCCAATTTGGAAGTGCCGTCCAGCTTGCTGCTGAGCAAAAGGACGGTGCAATTGGGATCCACCCTCTCCGCCAGCACTTCTTTCAAAGCGTCCAGCCGCTTTTTGCCAGCTTCGTTTTGCCTGATGCCGACGCCCAAAAATTTTTCGTCGTCGATCACCACCAAACTGTTCTCGCCGAAAAGAGAGCCGGCGGAGCAGGCTGCGGCCACCGCTTCCGGGTCGGTATCGCGGCTGAAGACGGTGATAGAGCGATCTTCTGCGGGCACAGAGGCAAAAAGTTTTTCCGTGATGGCTTTTTTCAGGCGGTCCTTGTAATAAGCTTCTTCCCCTTTCAGCAATATGAGCTGAGGCAAAGAGGCGCCGCCGGCGCTGTTCAAAGAGGCCAGCACTTCTTCCGGCGACTTGTTCATAGGCCCACCTCCCTCTTGCCGCTGTTTTTTCTTCACTTATAACTATAACACTTCACGCCGCCTTCGTCAAAAGTTACCGTGATGCAGCCTCCTTCGTCGGTGCGCAGCACTTTGCTGCCGATCTTTCGCAGCCGAGCCAAAGTTTCCTTATGGGGATGACCGTGCCGATTGTAAGGGCCGCAGGAAATGACGGTGAGCAGAGGGCGCACCTGCCGCAAAAATTTTTCGCCGCTGCTGCCTCTCGACCCGTGGTGCCCTGCTTTCAACACGGGATAAGTCCCTAAATTTTTCAACTTTTCTTCCCGCTCCTTCCCCAGGTCTCCGGGCAGGAGCAGGCAGGGCCGGCCCGCTTCGTCAAAAAGAGCGCAAAGAGTGCTGGCTTCGTTCCCCTTCTCTCCCGCCTCGGGCACGTCCAGTATGACCAGAGCCGCTCCGCCCAAGTCGTAACGGCGGCCTTTTTGGGCGAGCTCTGCCTTGCTATCTTTAGCACGGCGCAAAAGTTCTTTATAAGATGGATCTCTTTTAGCCGCAGCGAGGGCCACTTGCGGCGAAGAAAACTTCCCTTGCGCCGGCAGAATGATATTTTTTATGTTCAGGTTGCGGCTGAGGCCGCCGCTGCCGCCCACGTGATCCAAATCGCCGTGAGTCAAAAACAAATGATCGATGCTGCTGCGGCCCAAGGAGCGAAGAAAGGGCACTGCTATCCTGCTGCCTGTGTCAAAATTCGCCAGGCCCCCGGTGTCGATCATCGCCGTTTTACCTTGGGGCGATACGATGACGGTGCAGTCTCCCTGCCCCACATCCAAAAAATAAACTGTCAAGGGCCGGGGCTTGAGATATTGCCAAGAAATGCTGACGGTGAGGAGCGCGAGCGAGAGCGCCAGCCCCGCCTTGCGGGCTCTGCCGCTCAAACACAGAGATGGCCCCAGGTCTAACGCCAAGCAAAGGACCGCGTAATAAAGAGGAACACAGAAAAGCGGCAGCTCGGGGACGGAGACGGCGGCGAAAGGCAGCCGGGTCAAAAGCTGCCCCTGCCGCAGCACCTGCTCCAAAAGAAAAGCGCCGGCCGAAAGAGGCGCCGCTGCCGCAAAAGCGGGCAAGGGCAAAAAATGCAGGACGAGGCCGAAGCTGCAGAGCACCACAGCCCCTTCCAATAAAGGCACCAGCAGCAGATTGCTGAGCAAAGCGATGGGGACGAGGCGGTGAAAGCAGCCCGCCTCCAAGGGCAGCACCCCTAATTGAGCGGCCAAGGTCACCGCCATAGCCTCTCCTAAGCCCCAAAAGCGGCCGCTCAAACGCTGCTCTAAAGGAGGCAGCAGCAAGAGCAGCCCCGCCGCTGCCGCAAAGCTCAATTGAAAACCAAGATCGCAGAGCCACACCGGCCGCCATGTGAGCATGAGAGCGGCTGTAAGGAGCAGCACTCTGCCCCGCTCCAATTTCCCTCGCCCCGCTTTTGAACTTTCGCCTGCAGCGAAGAGCACCGCCCAGCTCATGGCCAAGGCCCGCAGGATGGGAGGCCGCAGGCCGGTGAGACAGGCGTAAAGCACTAAGATGCCGGCGGTGAGGATGCGGCTCCAGCCTTTAGGCAATTTACAAAAAAGGAGGCGCAAAAGAGCGGCCAAAAGGAGCAGATGGGTGCCGGAAACGGAAAGGAGGTGGGCCAACCCGTTGTTCTGCATGATCTCGCGTGTTTCTTCGCCGATGCCGCCGCTGCCCCCCAGCACCATGCCGCTGATGAGGGCCCCCGCCTCCCCCGGCAGAGCGGCCTCAGCTTCCCGCCGCAGCTGCAGGTTCAAGAGAGCGAATTTATCCAAAAGAGTGCTCTCTTCGCTCATGACGATCGCTTCTTCAGCCCTCATCCTGCCGCCCAGGTCCTGCACCAAAGCGTAGCGTTCTCCGTCGAGACCCCCTGGGTTGCGAAAAGAAGTGAGAGGAAAGAGGGTGCCTTTACAGCGGATGCGCCCCGCTTCCAAAGGCTGTGAAGAAGGATAGACTTTTTTGGAAAGAGAGAGCCGCAAATTATGAGCATAAGAAAATTTTTGGCCCGCGATCTTCAAACTTTCGCAGCGCAAGATGAAGGAAGTGCCGAAGGCCGTGTGCTTCACGGTGAAAGGATCGATGGTGCCTATCGCCTCTGCCTGCCGCTGCCAAAATTTTTCCAACGGGGCCTGCGGCGCAGGCAAAAACTGCAGGCGCAGGCAGGCCGCAGCCAAGAGCAGGAGCATGGCGAGATAAAAAGCTTTTTTGCTCACTGCCGTCCCCTCGTCTGCTTTTTGAAAGGCACGTATACTTGGCTGCCGTCCCGCAATTTGCGGGCGATGTTCACTCTGTCGGTCTTGGCCTGGGCAACATAGCCCCCCGCCGCGGTGATCGCCTCCCCCGCTCTTGCTCCCTTCGGCAATTTGTAAAGGCCGGGGTACAGCACGGCCCCGTTCACATAGACGGTGATGCTCTCCTCTTTTTCTTTTTCGTCGGCTCTTCGCTGCCGGGAGCCGCCTTGTTCTGCTGCCTCTTCTCCTTCTCTTCGCCGCTCTTCGATCGCTGTTCTGCTCAGTTCTATTTGCGGCGCTTCCTCCGGCCGCAGGCTGTAGTAGAGCCCCGTGGCGGCGCAGCCGACCGCCAGCACCGCCAGCAAGATCATTTTTTTCCCAACGTTGCCCATGGTATCCCTCCCCTTTGACAAAAAGAAAAGAGCCTTCGGCTAACACTACGTTACTCCAAAGACTCTTTTACAGAATAAGCACGTTACACGGCACTGCTTATGAAATTGTGAAACTCGGCGCGAAAAGCGCCTCTTTTATTTGGCTACGATGTTCACCAAGCGGCCCGGCACGCAGATGATCTTGCGCACGGCAGCGTTGCCGATGTGGGCCTTCACGTTGGCGTCGGCCAGAGCGATCCGCTCCAGTTCTTCTTTGCCGGCTTCGGCGGGGACTACCAACCTCCCCCGCACCTTGCCGTTCACCTGCAGCACGATCTCCACGCTGTCCACCTTGAGGGCTTCTTCATCGTAAGAAGGCCACTCTTGATCGTGGACGCTGCTCTCGCTGTCAACTATCTGCTGCCACAACTCTTCCGTGATGTGAGGAACGAAAGGAGAAAGCAGTTTGATGAGGGCTACGATCGCTTCCCTGATCATACCGGCGTGGGCTTTTTCTTTGGCACTCTCCCGATAAGCGTAGAGACCGTTCACCAATTCCATCATGGCGCTGATGGCGGTGTTGAAATTGAAGCGGGTCTCGATGTCTTCCGTCACCTTTTTGATGGTGGCGTGGAGCAAATGCCGCAGTTCTTTTTCCGCGCCGCAAAGAGCAGAGCTGTCATAAGACATAACTTTTTGCTCCAGCAGGGGCTCGAAAGCTTTCACGATGCGCCACACTCTGTTCAGGAAGCGGAAGCAGCCTTCCACGCCTTGGTCGGACCAATCCAGCTCCCGCTCGGGGGGAGCGGCGAAAAGGATGAAGAGGCGGGCGGTGTCGGCCCCGTACTTCGCCAAGATCTCTTCGGGAGAAACAACGTTGCCCAAAGATTTGCTCATCTTGGCGCCGTCTTTGATCACCATGCCCTGAGTGAGCAGATTGCTGAAGGGCTCGTCGTAATCCAACAGCCCCGCATCCCGCAGCACTTTCACGAAGAAGCGGGAGTACAAAAGGTGCAAAATGGCGTGCTCGATGCCGCCGATGTATTGATCTACCGGTCCCCAATACATGTTGGCGTCTTTATCGAAAGGTTTTTTGTCGTTGTGAGGATCGGTGTAGCGCAGATAGTACCAGCTGGAGCAAAGGAAGGTGTCCATGGTGTCCGTCTCGCGGGTGGCGGGGCCGCCGCATTTGGGGCAGGTGCAATGGACGAAACTTTCAGAAGTGGCCAGAGGCGATTTGGCCCCGGCGGTGAAGCTCACGTCTTCGGGCAGCAGCACCGGCAACTGTTCCTCCGGCACCAACACTTCCCCGCACTTGGGGCAGTAGATGATGGGGATGGGAGCGCCCCAGTAGCGCTGCCGGGAGATGAGCCAGTCCCGCAGGCGGTAGTTGATTTTGCGCTTGCCGAAGCCTTTGGCCTCCGCTTCGTCCATGATGGCGGCCATGGCGGCGTGCATCTCCATGCCGCTGAAGCGGCCGGAGTTCACCAGCATGCCTTCCTTCTCTTCATAGGCGCAGGTCATCTCTTCCAGTTTCAGCTCTTTGCCGATGGGGCAAAGGGTGACGATTTTTTTGATGCCGTATTTATCGGCGAACATCCAGTCGCGCTGGTCGCCGGTAGGCACGCCCATGACGGCGCCGGTGCCGTAATCGTAGAGCACGTAGTTGGCCACCCACACCTCTACTTGGTTGCCGTTGAAAGGATTGACAGCATGAACGCCGGTGAAGATGCCTTCCTTTTCCGATTCGGAAGAGGTGCGCTCGATGTCGCTTTGGTTCATGGCCTTCTTGCAGAAAGCGCGGATGGCTTCGGCCTTGGGATTATTTTGACAGATCTTCTCCACCAAGGGATGCTCCGGCGCCAGCACCACGAAGGTGATGCCGAAAGAGGTGTCGGGCCTGGTGGTGTAGACCGGCAGCTTCTCGCCCAGCTCGGGGATCTCGAAGGAGAACTCCAAGCCTTCGCTGCGGCCGATCCAGTTCCTCTGCATGGTCTTCACCCGCTCCGGCCAGCCGGTGAGCAGGTCCAGATCTTTCAGCAATTCGTCCGCATATTCGGTGATCTTGAAGAACCATTGCGAAAGATTTTTCTTGTGCACCGGGTTGTCGCAACGCCAGCACTTGCCGTCGATGACCTGCTCGTTGGCCAGTACGGTGTTGCAGTGCTCGCACCAATTCACGGCGCTCTCTTTTTTTACCGCCAGCCCCCGCTTGTAGAAGAGCTCGAAGAACCACTGGGTCCACTTATAGTAGTCTTCCTTGCAGGTGGTCACTTCTCTGTCCCAATCGTAGGACAGGCCCATGGCCTTCTGCTGCCTCTTCATGTTGGCGATGTTGTCCAAAGTCCAGCGTTTGGGAGGGATGTTGTGTTTGATGGCCGCATTCTCAGCAGGCATGCCGAAAGAGTCCCAACCCATGGGATGCAACACGTTGAAGCCCCGCATGGTGCGGTAACGGGCCACCACGTCGCCGATGGAATAGTTGCGCACATGGCCCATGTGCAGATTACCCGAAGGATAGGGGAACATCTCCAACACGTAGCTCTTGGGCCGGGCCGGGTCCATCTCCACTTTAAAGGCCTTTTCTTTCTCCCACTTGTCCTGCCATTTTTTCTCGATGGCAGCGGGAGAATACTTGTCTTGCAGCATCTTTATACCTCCTGCTGGCGGTTTTTTCACATAACCAGTATTATATCACTTCTCGGCCCGCAGTCAATCGCCGCGGCTAAAAGAGACCGCGCATTTTTTATACATCGAAGATCTTGCCCGGGTTAAGGATGTTGTTGGGGTCCAGCGCCTTCTTGATGGCCCGCATCATATCCAATTCGGCGGGATCGGTGAACTCTTCCATCAAGTGTTTGCGCTTGTAGCCGATGCCGTGCTCGCCGCTGAGGCGGCCGCCCAACTGATAGATGACGGCGTACAGCTCCCGCTGCAGCTGCCCCACTTTTTTCTCCCACTCTTCGTAATCGTCTTCGGCCATCTTCAGCACGTTGAGATGGATGTTGCCGTCGCCGGCGTGAGCGGCGATGCGGGTGACCACCTGATATTTGGCCGCAAGGTCCAATATCTTTTTAAAGAGCAGCGGCTCTTTCTCCACCGGCACCACCACGTCTTCTTTGGCGATGACCACGCTCTCCGCTCTGGCGGCTTCGGAATAAACTTTGCGGGCCCGCCAGATGCGGTCGTGCTCGGCCACCAGCACATCGTCTGCTCCGGCTTCGGTGCAGATATCGCCTATGGCTTCGGCCTTTTCGTCCAGATCGTCTTCGTCATCGCCTTCGATCTCTATGATCAGATAGTTGCCGTTGGCGCTGCCCTGCAGTTCCATATCCAAATATTTTTCTACGGACTTGATGGTCACGTTGTCCATATATTCGATGCAGGTGGGCACCAAGCCGGCCATGGCGATCTTGCCCACGGTGGCGATGGCGTCGGTGGGGTCGGGGTAGATGGCCAAAAGATCCATGCTGTACTGGGGCTTGGGCAGCAATTTCAAAGTGGCTTTGGTGATGATGCCCAAAGTGCCCTCGCTGCCCATGATCAATTGATCCATGCAATAGCCGGTGGACTGCTTGCGCAGCCGCGCCCCCAAGTTCACGATGTTGCCGGTTGGATTGACCACTTCGATAGCGTAAACTTGATGGCGGGTGGTGCCGTACTTCACCGCCCTGTTGCCGCCGGCGTTGGTGGCGATGTTGCCGCCGATGCAGCAGGAATCGCCGCTGCAGGGATCGCCGGCGTAGAAGAGGCCCTGCTCTTCCACCGTTTTCTGCAGCACGGAGGTGAGCACGCCGGGCTCTACCACAGCGTACATGGCTTCTTTATTGATCTCGAGGATCTTGTTCATCTTCTCCAGGGACAACACCAAGCCGCCGGAGGTGGCTACGGCGCCCACTGCCAGACCGGTGCCGGTGCCTCTGGGCACCACGGGAAAATGAAATTCGTTGGCCAACCGCACCACAGCCGCCACCTGCTGAGCCGTGTGGGCGAAGCCCACTGCCTCGGGCAGCCGCTGATAGTTGGGATCGGGCACTTCGTCGTGTGCGTAGGGCTGCATTTTTTCTTCGTCCGTGAGCACGTTCTCGGGGCCCAAAATAGCTTTGAGTTTGGCGATGATCTCGGAATTCAGTTTTGTGTAAGCCATGGTCTGACCTCCCTGTGATATCATAATTCTTTTATTTCACGGAACAAGTCCCGTTCCTGCATGATGGCCGCCCGGCTGCCGATGACACAGAACTGCTCCTCCTCCAACACCGCCTGCACTACCGGGGCCAAGGCTCTCAATTCTTGCAGGCTGACGTTGAGGATCTGATCGCGGTTCTGCTGACGCAAGCGGTCGCTGACGCCCCGCAGATCGTAGGTGGCCGCAGCGTCCAATTTTTCCCACGGGCTCCAAGGCTTATCCACTCCGCTCATGGTGCCGATGACGTAACGGTCCAGCTCTCTGTCGCTCAAGCGCAAATTTTCCAAATAAGCGGGCAGACCTCTATAGGCCGCCAACGTGGCCCCCAAGCGAGGATCGCGGTAAGAGCTGAAGAAACAGGAGCCGCTCTGTTCGAAGCGAGCGCCGGCGCCGTAGGCGCCTCCCTGCATCCTCACCTTCGTCCACAAATATTCGTAATTGAGCAGGGTCTCCAGCACCGCCATGCTCCCGTGAAAGTTGAAGCCGGCCGTGCGGAAGTTGCCGCCGGCCAATACATATTGCACCGTGCCGTTGCCGTAAAAACCTTCGTTCTTCGCTTCCAAAGGAGGGAGGTCGAGGGGCACGGCGGCGGGGGCGCTCGGCAGAGCGTTCAGGAAATTTTTCAGCAACAGAGCCACCTCTGCCCTATCTTCTTCCCGGCAGCTGTAGAAGAAAGAGCATCCGCCCTTGTGGAAGAGCCGAGGCAGCAAGCCTTGCAACTCTGCCGAAAGTTTTTCTCTTTGCCGGGGATAGTCCGCCGTCAATTTTTTCAACAAATGATAATAGGTGAGGCCTCCCTGCTCGGCGCAGAGACCGCTGCGGGAAAAATAACTTTGCAGCCGCTCTTTGGCGTGTGTCCTGCCTTCGGCGAAAACATTATCGTCCCAGCCCCGCTTGCTGTCTTCCAAAAGAGTGCGGAAATGGTCGCCGTCGTCGTAGCGGCTGCGGACTAAAATGCTCTCCAAAATTTGCAGCAGCTTTGGCAATTTGCCGGGGAGCGCTTTCACGGAAACATTGCTATAGAGTTCGAAGTCGTCGGTGTTTTCGATAGCGGCGTAGGGGCCGAAGCCGAAGCTGAGCCCGCCGGAATTGCCGTAGAGCAGCGTGGGCAGTTCCTGCCGCCTGTAATCGGCGCTGTCCGTCCGCCCCAAAAACTCCGTCAAAAGATAGCAGAGAGGCAGGCTCTTAAAGTCCAAAGCTCGGCAGCGGAAAAATAATTTCAAATAGACGATGCCGTTGCTCTTTTGCGGCAGATAAATCAGCCGATCGTCCCCCAGTGTTTCTTCTTCGGTAGGCAGCCTTAAGATATTTTTTCTGATATCGTTGCGGGCTAAAGTTGGGATGCACTCCTTCGCCTCTTCGCTGTCGGGCTCCGCTTGGCGGCGGCGCAATTCCCTGCAGGTCTCGATGCAGGCGGCCGTTTTTTCATCGCTCATGCTCGCCTTCTTGGCTGCCAGTTCGGCGGCCGTGGCCTCGGCCTCGGCTTTCTCCATTTCGGGATCGGGCACCAAAGTTATCAGGGCCCTGTGGGTGTTGTCCAGCAGGCAGCCTTCGATGATGTTTTCGAAATATTTTCCCTTTACGGCGGCCCGCAATTCTTTGAGCAGTTCTTCGTAACGGAAGACTTCCGCCGGCTCGCCTCCCTGCAGGCAGTGGCTCAGGGCCGCCAGCCCGTAGCAGAGACCCTTGGGCCAGGGGCTGAAATCCGCTTCTCGCAATTTGAATTCGGCGGTATCCAAAAGGGCGTTCAACCGCTCTTTATCCAAGCCTTCTATGGTCAGCTTCTGCAAAGTGCGGTAGATGGTGCTGAGGAAAGCGTCCCGCTGCTCTTCTTTACAGCCGCTGGCGGTGACGTTGAAAGTGCATTGAGGATGATAAGTGTCCACAGAGGAGCTGATGCTTTGCCCGATGCCCGCATCTAAAAGAGCTTGGCGGAGGGGGCTGCCCTCTTTATCCGTCAAAGCGGCCTGCAGCAAACGCAGGGTCTGCACCGTTTTCAGATCGGTAGACTTGCCGCACACCACGCTCCATTGCAAAAAAGTTTCCGCCGCTTCCCCGCTCTTGCCGGGGTATGTGGCCCGCACCTCCGCCGTCCGCAAAAGAGGCTCCTGCCACTGCACCGGGGGCCTGGCCTCTTTTCTTTTCGTGAAAGCGCTCAGGTACTCTCTGTCCAAATAGGCGAGAGTCTCGTCGATGTCCATATCGCCGTACAAAAAGATGTAGGCGTTGTCGGGCCGATAATAGCGGCGATGGAAGTTCACGTAAGCTTCCTGATCTAGCCCCGGTATGGCCCCGGGCAGACCGCCGCTGTCGAAACGGGCGCTAGTCGCGGGGAAGAGGGCCTGCATGGCCGCCCGCTCCAAATAAGCATCGGGAGAAGAATAAACTCCCTTCATCTCGTTGTAGACCACACCGTTATAGGTGAGAGGCCCGTCGGGCTGCTCGATCTCGTAGTGCCAGCCCTCCTGCTGCAAGGTGCGGGGATTTTCGCAGATGAGAGGATAGAAGACCGCATCCAAATAGACGTCCGTAAGATTGCGGAAGTCTTTGGCGTTGCAGCTGGCTACGGGATAAACGGTAAAGTCGGGATAGGTGATGGCGTTGAGAAAAGTGTTGAGAGAGCCCTTGGCCAAGTCTACGAAGGGCTCTTTCAAAGGATATTTGCGGGAACCGCACAGCACGCCGTGCTCCAAAATGTGGCTGCTGCCCCTGTCGTCGGCAGGCGGCGTGGCAAAGGCTATGGCGAAAACTTTGTTCTCGTCGTCCGCCGGCAGATAGATGAGGCGGGCGCCGCTCTTTACGTGTTCGGCAAGCCACACCTCGCCGCCGATCTCTTCCACCTTTTCTTTGCGGCATAATTTAAAGCCGTGCATCGTTTCGTTTATTTCCAAAGTTTGCACCTCGTCGATCTCTGCTTGCAGGCGGCCGCTTTTGCGCCGCTCTTTTTATTATACCTATTTTCCTTTAGCCCCGCAAGAAAAAACCCGGGGCCGCAAAGCTTTGTCTCGCCGACTTTTATCTTTCCCAAAAGAGAAAAGAGCGCGGGCTTTTGGCCTGCGCTCTGAAAGGCTGTGGCAGGGGCAGTAGGAATCGAACCCACAACCAACGGTTTTGGAGACCGCTACTCTACCAGTTGAGCTATACCCCTGTGGAGCGGAAAACGAGGCTCGAACTCGCGACCCCCACCTTGGCAAGGTGGTGCTCT
>CANQBR010000045.1 GCA_947589605.1 uncultured Phascolarctobacterium sp.
CTTCTCACCCGTTTGAACGAGAGAGAGTGGGAGGTGCTGGTGCGGCCGGGGAAAAAATTGCAGGAGGGAGCGGTCATTCGCTTCGGGCCCGAGCTGGGCTGTCAGGTGGTGAGCCGCACCGATTTCGGCGGGCGCGTGGTGCGCTTCGAATACAAGGGCATCTTCGAAGAAATTTTGGACAGGCTGGGAGAAACGCCCCTGCCTCCCTACATCAAGGCGCCTTTGGCAGACAAAGAGCGCTACCAAACGGTGTACAACAGAGAGCGGGGCAGCGCCGCCGCTCCGACTGCAGGTCTGCATTTTACGAAAGAACTTTTGGAAAAGATCAAAGCCAAGGGCTGCCGGGAAGTTTTCGTCACTTTGCACGTGGGCCTTGGCACTTTCAGGCCGGTGACTGCGGAAAATATCGAAGAGCACGTGATGCACCGAGAATTTTACAGTGTGCCCCCCGAAACGGCGGCGGCGGTGAATGCGGCCAAAGCAGAGGGGAGGCGCATCGTGGCGGTGGGCACCACAGCGGTGCGCACCTTGGAGGCGGCGGGGGCAGATGGCCGCCTGAAAGCGGGCAGCGCTTGGACGAACATCTTCATCTACCCGGGCTACAGATTTCGGCTGACGGATGCGCTCATCACCAATTTTCATCTTCCTCAGAGCACCCTTTTGATGCTGGTCTCTGCTCTGGCGGACAGAGAGCTGATCTTGAAGGCTTATGCGGAGGCGGTGAAGGAAAAGTATCGCTTCTTCAGCTTCGGCGACTGCACGTTCATCGAGTGAAAAGATCGACAAAAAAGTTTCGACGGTCTCTGCTGCTCCTGACAGCGGCGGAGACCGAAATTTTTTGCGATCGTATAATGAAAAGCTTTCACAGAAAAAACGATATCGGGTATAATGAAAAGAGCTTTTTTGACGAGCGGCATCGTTGCGGCAAAAAGGAGAGGAGCAAAATGACACAGCTTGAACGCCGTATCTTTCTCATAAAATATCTGCTGGGCGAAGCGGGGCATTACGCGAACATAAAGATCGGCGACGACGAAGCGCAGCAGAAGCAACTGCTTCGCTCCCTTATGAACGTTCGCCCGCCTCTGCCCATCGGGGAGGATTTTCTTGCGGTGCAAGACGAATACCTACGAGAGGAGATCGCCGCCAAAGGCATCACCGACGTGAGCGATCTGACTTCGGTCGAGGATGGCATTTATCTTTGGCAGGGCGACATCACCACTTTGCGCTGCGGGGCCGTCGTCAACGCCGCCAACAGCGGCATGACGGGCTGTTATGTTCCCTGTCACGGCTGCATCGACAACGCCATCCACACTTATGCCGGGGTGCGGCTGCGGTTGGCCTGCGCCGAATTGATGGAGCGGCAGGGCAACGAGGAATCGGCAGGACAGGCCAAGCTCACGGCCGCTTATGCGCTCCCCTGTAAATTTATTTTGCACACGGTGGGGCCCATCGTTCACGGGGCCGTGACCGAGCGGGACAGGGAGCTTTTGGCTTCGTGTTATCGTTCCTGTCTGGCCCTTGCTCATGAAAACAAGATCGAGAGCGTGGCATTCTGCTGCATCTCAACGGGAGAATTTTCTTTTCCCAACAGGCAGGCGGCAGAGATCGCCGTTAGGACCGTTCGGGAGCATCGAGGCGACACGGAGGTGATCTTCAATGTTTTCAAGGATGTCGATTTCAAGATCTATCGGCACTTACTCGGCTAAGATCAAACGGCTGCAAGAAGCTTTGCACACGGCGGATGCCGTGGTGATCGGCGCAGGGGCCGGCTTGTCGGCGGCAGCGGGCTACAGCTACAGCGGGGAAAGGTTCGAAAAATATTTTTCCGATTTTGCGGCCAAATACGGTTTTCATGATATGTACACCGGCGGTTTTTATCCCTATCCCACGCCGGAAGAACATTGGGCCTATTGGAGCCGCTATATTTTCATCAACCGTTATCTGGATGCGCCTAAGCCGATCTATAACGAGCTTTTGGCGCTGGTAAAGGACAAAGACTATTTCGTCATCACAACTAACGTGGATCACTGTTTTCAAAAAGCGGGCATCGATAAAAATCGGCTCTTCTATACACAAGGCGATTACGGACTTTTTCAATGTTCGGTGCCCTGCAGGCAGGAGACTTTCGATAACGAGCCCATGATCAGGCAGATGCTAAAGCGGCAGAAAGATATGCGCATCCCTTCCGAGCTTTTGCCTTTCTGCCCCCATTGCGGCAAGCCTTTGACGACGAATCTCCGTGCCGATGATAAATTCGCAGAAGATGAAGGTTGGCATAAGGCAGCAGAACGGTATGAAAATTTTTTGAGCACAAGAAGGGGAAGAAAAATTTTATTTTTGGAGTTGGGAGTCGGTTATAATACGCCGGTCATCATCAAATATCCCTTCTGGCGGATGACGGCGCTGAACGCACAGGCTGCCTATGCTTGCATCAATCGCGGCGAAGCCTTTTGTCCCCAAGAGATAGAGGAGCAGTCGATCACCATCGATGCCGATATAGGCGAAGTGTTGTCCGCTTTGGCAGAAAGGTGAGAGGGGAGGGGGCGCAAGAAAAAGTTCTGCTGAATTTATAAAAACGCTGTGGGAAAAATTTTAAGACGAACAAAAACTTAAGGCCCGCCTTGCGGCGGGCCTTTGCGCTGTACTTTTTAGGTTTATGATGAGCATCGCATTCTGAATTTATCGAAGCGAGCGGTGCTTTGCTCGGCGTGCGTGCTCATTGATAGTTGCAGAGCAGGAAGATGGGCTTCACTTCCACGACTTCGTCGTATTCTTCTTGTTCCACCTGCACGGTGTTGTTCAAAGCCTTCAGGTCTTGCTTCATCACCTCGAAAGCTTTGGCGACAGTCTGGGCCCGCCCCTCCCGCAGCACTCTGATCATCCGCTGCAGCACGATGGGGTGGGCATATTGAGGCGGCACGGGGAAGTCGGTCCCCACTGCCTTTTCCATGGCCGCCCTGGCCTCCTGCCACTCTCTGTCGATGGCCCGCTTGTTGTTGCGGGCGGTGGGCAGCACGTTGGCCCCGGCGAAGAGAAAAACAGCGGCCAAGCCCAACAAAGTCCAATAGATGCCGGAAGTGTCGTGAGCCAAAAGAGTCTGCACTCCGTAGGCAGCAGCCACCGCCCCCGCCAGCACGATGGCCAAGGCCACCCACTTGTAGGCCGGGTTGGCCTGATCGTTGCGGCGTTTGCGTTTGGCAGCGATGGCCAGCCGCTGATAGAGACGTTTGTTTTCTTCGAGACGAGCGGCGGCAGCGGCCAATTCGTCCCAAGCAGCCTGAGCCCGAGGCGTCAGCTTTTTCAAATAGCGGGCTTCTTCACGAGCCGCCTTTTCCTTCAGCTTCCGTTCCGCCGCCAAGCTGTGCAGCGGCACTTTAGGCCGCAGTTCGCCGAAGCGGTTCAAGAACATATCCACATCTTCTTCGATGCGGAAGTTGCACTGTTTTACTTTGTTGCCGTCGTATTCTACCACCAGATAGGGGATGGAGGCGAAGATGCCCTTGCCGGTGAAGCCCCCCTTGCTCATGGCCACCCGTTTGAAGATGCGTTGCACCGAATCGATGGGCAGATAGTAGCAGCGGTCGAAATAAAAACTGTTGAGGAAGATGAGCTCCTTGCCGATGCCGCAGGGGCCGAAATGTTGACAAGACTTTTTCTCTTCCTTAATTACCTCTTTGGCAACAGTGGCAGAACCCAGCGCCGAAGGTGAAAAGAACATGAAACAGCCCTCCATACAAGAAACGGCGGAGGGAAGGCCCTCCGCCGCCTAAAAGACTGGGGATAGATCATTTGGCCATAGCAGCCTTAGCCTTGTTGGCAGCCCGCATGAAGAGGCCGAAGAAGACGATGGCAGCCACGATGCCTACCGGGTAGGCGATGGAAGTGCTCAAGCCCAAGCACTCTTTGCCGGCGCAGAAATAGGTGACGGAAACAGCGCTCATGAAGGTGGCGGGCACTACGGTGATCCAGTAGTTCTTCTTTTCTTTGACCAAGAACATGGAAGCAGCCCACAGAACGATCATGGCCAGAGTTTGGTTGGTCCAAGAGAAGTAGCGCCAGATAACAGCGTAGGAGAACATGCCCAAGCTGTTGCCGATGCCCAAGAAGGCGCCGACGCCCAGAACGGGGATGCACAGGTAGAGACGGTTCATCATTTTGCTTTGAGGGATGTTGAACCAGTCGGCCAGCACCAGACGGGCAGAACGGAAGGCGGTGTCGCCGGAAGTGATGGGGCAGGCAACTACGCCCAGCATAGCCAGGATGATGCCGATGCCGCCCATGGATTTGGAGCAAACATCGTAAACGGCCACGGCCTGACCTTTAGCGATCAAAGCAGCCAAACCGGTGGAGAGACCGGCGTTGTTCACTTCGAAGAGAGAGCAGCCGGCGGCAGCCCATACCAGAGCGATAACGCCCTCGGCTACCATGGCGCCGTAGAATACGAAGTGGCCCTGACGCTCGCTCTTCATGCAGCGGGCCATCAAGGGGCTCTGAGTGGAGTGGAAACCGGAAATGGCGCCGCAGGCCACGGTGATGAACATGAAGGACCAAACGGGGGTCTGAGCGGGATGCAGGCTGCGGAAGTTATCCCACAGTTCGGGCATATGATAGCCGTTCATGGGGATGCCGATGGCAACGCCTACAGCCATGATGATCAGGCAGATGCCGAAAACGGGGTAGATCTTGCCGATGATCTTATCGATGGAGATGAAGGTGGCGATGAAGTAGTAAATGAGGATGAGGATCAGCCAGAACATGGTGTTGACGAAGATGCCGCTGCCGCCGCTCTCTTTGATCAACTCTACCAAAATGCCGGCAGGGCCTACGGCGAAAACGGTGCCCACCATGATCAGCAGGACTACGTTGAAGACGCGCATGATGGCCTTCATAACGTCGCCCAGATAGATGCCGGTGATCTCGGAGATGGAAGCGCCGTTGTTGCGCTCGCTCATCATGCCGGAGAAGTAGTCATGGACGGCACCGGCAAAGATGGTACCGAAGGTGATCCAAAGAAAGACGATAGGGCCCCACAGAGCGCCTTGCAACGCACCGAAGATAGGACCCAGGCCGGCGATATTCAGCAACTGGATCATGAACAGACGCCACTGGGGCAGGACCACATAGTCGACGCCGTCGTTGATCCTTATTGCCGGAGTCTCCCGGTCATCCGGAGCGAAGGTATTCTCTACGACTTTGCCGTAGGTGAAATACCCGCCTAACAAAAGAGCTAGGCAAATGATAAAGGTTAACACGGAAATTCCTCCTTTTAAAAATAAATAACTCCGGGCCACTCGGCCTTACAGGGCACATTATACACCCGCATTTTTATTTTGTACAGTAAGAAAGAGCACATTTATTCACAAACTTTTCATAAAATTTCGAGCGAAGTCGAAGGGCTCGTCTTTCTTTTTAAAAAGTCCCTCATCTTTTTTGCCGCCCGCTGCAAAAGCCGCTCGCATTTTTTGCGGCTCTTCGAAAAAAGCCGCCCGTCTTTTTTTGCGGTCCTTCGAAAAATATCTCTCGTCTTTTTGCGAAGCTCGGAAAAAAGTCGCTCGTTTTTTGTGAGAGACTCGTCTTTTTCCTCTCCTTGACAAGGCTTTGAGCTTCTGGCTATAATGAGAGCAAAAAAATCGGAAGTTTCGAAGATCGCATTTTAGGGGGAGGTTGCCATGACAGACAGAGAAGACCTCTACCTTGCCGCTTGCTGCGGCATCAGCCCTGGGCTCAGCCGCGCCGCCGTAAAAAGATTGCTGACTTACACCGGCGGGGCAGAAAGGCTCTATAACGCCGGCGCCGAGCTTTTGCGTGAAAGCGGCCTATGTACGCCCAAACAAGCGGCGGCTTTTTGCGCAGGCCGCTCGCAAAAATTTTTAGAGCACATCGCAGCCTACCTGCGGGAGAGCGGCGCCGTTTTGCTCGGTTATGCTTCGCCTGCTTATCCTCGTCTTTTGCGGGAAACGGCAGATGCGCCCCTCGTCCTTTACGTGCGGGGGCGGCTGCCGGAGAGCGGGCTGAACATCGCCGTCGTGGGCTCGCGGGCCTGCACTGCCTACGGGGCGAGAGTGGCGAGGGACTTCGCCTATAAATTGGCGCTGCAGGGCGTGAACATCATCAGCGGCGGCGCCCGGGGCATCGACTCGGCGGCTCATCAGGGAGCGCTGGCGGCGCAAGGAAAGACGGTGGCAGTTTTGGGCTGCGGTCTCGATCAATGCTATCCGCCGGAAAACGCTGCCCTCTTTCGAGAGATCGCCGGGCAGGGCGCCCTCATCAGCGAATATCCCCCCGGTGCTCCGCCTCAGCCTTTCAATTTTCCCGCCCGCAACCGCATCATCGCCGGCCTGTCTCACGGAGTGATAGTGGCCGAGGCCAGGGCCAAGAGCGGTGCCCTCATCACCGCCCGTTTGGCCTGCGACGAGAACAGAGATGTTTATTGCGTGCCGGGAGATATTTACGGCGGCGCCTCCGGCGGCTGTCATGAATTGATCCGTCAAGGGGCGAAATTGGCGGACGATCCCCGGCAAATATTGGAAGACAGCAAAGAGCAACTGCAGGAGCAGACTTCCCTGTGGGAGGCGGCGGAGCCTGAACTCGATGCAAATAAACAGAACATGAGCTCAGCACGTACAACGGAGCCTCTTGCGCCCCCTGCTATCCCCGCCGCTTTGGTCAAGGGCAGCAGAGGAGAACAGATCTGGTCTCTTTTGGGGAAGGAGAGCCTCTCTTTGGCAGAGATAGCCGAAAGCTTAGACTGTTCTTTGGACAGCCTCAGCGTCGATCTTTTGGAGCTGCAGCTGGCCGGCCTCATCAAAGAGAGCGAGCCGCAGGTCTATTCCCGCGTTTAAAAAAGAAGAGCCGCTGCCATGTGCAGCTGCGACAGAGGAGGTACTTAAATGCCTAAACTGGTCATAGTGGAGTCGCCTCATAAGGCAGAGGTGATAGGGAAATTTTTGGGCCGCAATTATACGGTAAAAGCCACCATGGGCCACATCAGAGACTTGCCTAAGACAAGTATGAGCATCGACACAGAGACCATGGAGCCGAAATACACCAACATTCGGGGCAAGGGTGATATCATCAAAGAATTGAAGGCTCTCGCCAAAAAAGCAGACGGCGTCTATCTGGCCACCGACCCGGATCGAGAAGGGGAGGCCATCAGCTGGCACTTGGCCACTATCCTGGGGCTGGCACCCGACAGCAAATGCCGGGTGGCTTTTCACGAAATAACCAAAGAGGCCGTGACTGCCGCTATAAAGGCTCCTCGCCCCATCGATATGGATATGGTGGATTCCCAGCAGGGCCGGCGTTTGCTGGACCGCCTGGTGGGCTACGAGCTCAGCCCTCTTTTGTGGAGCAAGATCCAAAGCGGCCTTGCTGCGGGGCGGGTGCAGTCGGTGGCGGTGAAGCTCATCGCCGACAGAGACAGAGAGATCGCCGCCTTCAAACCTAAAGAATATTGGACCATCGAAGCAAAACTGCGGGAGACAGCGAAGGCCCCCATCTTCACTGCCGAAGTCGTAGAGTATAAAGGAGAAAAAGCAGAGCTCACCGATGCGGCTCAGGCAAAAGAGGCCGAGGCAGCTTTGGCCGAGGCCGCCTATGCGGTAGAAGAAGCGGTGCGCAAAGACCGCAGCCGTCACGCTCTGCCTCCTTTCACCACATCCACTTTACAG
This sequence comes from uncultured Phascolarctobacterium sp., assembly GCA_947589605.1. Lineage (GTDB taxonomy): Bacteria > Bacillota > Negativicutes > Acidaminococcales > Acidaminococcaceae > CANQBR01. The sequence goes on from CANQBR010000045.1 coordinate 7,671, forward strand.
CAGGAAGCCAACCGCAAGTTGGGCTTTCCCACTGCCAGGACGATGATGTTGGCCCAGCAATTATACGAAGGCGTGAAGCTGGGCCGCACTAACACCGGCCTCATCACCTACATGCGTACCGATGCGGTGCGTTTGGCCGACTGCGCCCGCCAAGAGATAAAAGAGCACATCACCGCCGCTTACGGCGCCGAGTATTATCCGAAAAAACCAAACTTTTACGCCGCCAAGGGCAGCGCCCAAGAAGCTCACGAAGCCATCCGCCCCACCGATATCCGCCGCACACCGGAGGAAGTCGAGCAATACCTCGAGAGAGATCAGCTCAAACTTTATCGGTTGATCTGGCGGCGCACCTTGGCCAGCCAGATGGCCGACGCCGTCTACGAAGTCACCAATCTTCTCATCAAAGCAGGCGACTACCAACTGCGGGCCGGCGGCTCCCTTTTGAAATTCCCCGGCTTTTTGGCCGCCTACGGCGAATTCGCCGACGAAGAGAAAGAAAGCAAGGTGCCCTATATAGAGGAAGGCAAGAGCCTCGTGCTCCATAAACTGGAGCCGGCTCAGCAGCATTTCACCGAGCCTCCCGCTCATTACACCGAGGCTGCACTGGTGAAGAAAATGGAAGAAGAGGGGATAGGACGGCCTTCCACCTATTCTCCCACTATCATGAGCATCATCAAACGGGGCTATGTGCAAAAAAGCGGCAAAAAATTGCTGATCACGGAGCTGGGTGAAAGCACCAACGACTTTTTGACTGCTTACTTCCCTCGTTTGATCGACATACCTTTCTCTGCCGCTTTGGAAGAAAAACTGGACGAGATCGCCGAACAAAAAGAAAATTACAAAGAATTTTTGAAAAATTTCTACGACGGCGACAACGGCAAAGACGGTTTTCATCAGCGTGTCGAAGATGTGGAAAAGAACGTTGCTTTCATAGGTCGGCAAGCAGAGGAAGAGTGCCCCGATTGCCATGTGAAATTTTTGCTGAAGTCAGGCCGCTTTGGGCAGTACCTGTCCTGCCCTAAGTGCGGCAAAAATCAGAAATATCAGGAAAAGATCGGAGTGGCTTGCCCCAAGTGCGGCGCCCCTATGGTGGTGAAACACAGCAAGAAGACGGGCAAAGCCTTCTACGGCTGCTCTGCCTATCCCGCCTGCAGCTACGCCTGCTTCGATAAACCCACGGGAGAAATATGCCCCGAGTGCGGCAACCTCATGGTAGAGGTCTTCAATTTTAAAAAACAGCGGCAGGTCTTTTGCTCCAATAAAGAGTGCAAAAATGCCAAGCCCGCCTATAAGCCGAGGGCTGCTGCTTCTGCCGCCAAAGGAAGAGCGAGCACCGGGAAAAAGTCGGCGGCAAAAAGCAGGACCGCCGGCAAAAGCAAAAAGGCCTAGGAGGGAACTATGAGAGAAAGTTCTGCGGGGCCGGGACCGGTCCACGTCATCGGCGCCGGCTTGGCCGGCAGCGAGGCAGCTTGGCAGCTGGCCCGGCGGGGCGTGAGGGTGATCCTGCACGAGATGCGGCCTTCAGTCCCCGGTCCCGCTCATAAGACCGCTTACTGCGCCGAATTGGTGTGCTCTAATTCTCTGCGGGCGGCGAGTTTGGAAAATGCGGTGGGCCTTTTGAAAGAAGAGCTGCGCCGGCTGGGCTCTCTCATCATGGCCTGTGCCGATCGCCATCGGGTGCCCGCAGGCGGGGCCTTGGCCGTAGACAGAGAGGGTTTTGCCGCGGCCGTCACCGCCGCCGTCAAAAGCGAGCCTCTCATCACTTGGGCAGAAGAAGAAGTGACCGAGCCGGAAAAATTGGAGGGCACGGTCATCGTGGCTTCGGGTCCTCTCACTTCTCCTGCTTTGGCGGCAGCCGTCGCCCGCCTCATCGACACCGACTATCTTCACTTTTACGATGCCGCCGCTCCCATCGTCAGCAGTGAGTCTTTGGATCGGGAAAAAGTTTTTTTGGCCTCCCGCTACGGCAAAGGGGAGGCTGCCTATTTGAACTGTCCTTTTTACAGCAAGGAAGAATATTTGCGCTTTTGGGAAGCTTTGGTGACAGCAGAGTGCGCACCTCTTCACGCTTTCGAAAAGCCCACATTCTTCGAAGGTTGCATGCCCATCGAAGAGTTGGCCCGGCGGGGCGAAGACACCATGCGCTTCGGCCCTTTGAAACCGGTGGGCCTCATCGATCCCCGCATCGGCAAAGAAGCTTACGCCGTGGTGCAGCTGCGCCAAGACGACGGAGCCGCCTCTCTTTATAACATCGTAGGCTTTCAGACTCATTTGAAGTGGCCGGAGCAGAAGCGGGTCTTTTCTCTCATACCGGGGCTGGAGCGGGCGGACTTCGTTCGCTACGGGGTGATGCACCGCAACACTTACTTGGATTCGCCCCGCCTCTTGCAAAACGATTACAGCCTGCGCAGCTGCCCCCGTTTTTATTTCGCCGGGCAGCTCACCGGGGTGGAAGGCTACGTAGAATCCTGCGCCAGCGGGTTGACGGCGGGAGTGAGCGCCGCCTGTAAAATTTTGGGGAGGCCTGCGCCTCTTTGGCCGAGAGAAACGGCCATCGGCGCTTTGGCCCACTATGTGAGCAACGAAGCGGTAACCGATTTTCAACCGATGAACATCAATTTCGGGCTGCTGCCTCCCTTGGGCTATCGGGTGAAGGGGAAGAGAGAGAAGAACGCTCTCATCTCGCAACGGGCGCTGCAGGCTTTGAAAAAGATTTTCGCCGACGAAGGGGAGGGAGAGAAAGATGCTTGACACCGGCACCGATTTGGTGGGCCGCTACCTGAATCATTTGCAGGTAGAGAAGGACAGTTCGCCCATGACAGTCGTCAATTATCGGCGGGACCTGGCCGGTTTCAGCCTCTTCATGAACCGGCGGCGGCCGGGCTGGTCGTGGCTCGATCTGAAATATTTGGACGTGCGGGCTTATTTGGCCTGGGCCAACGAAGAACACTACGCTCCCCGCACCATCGCCCGCCATCTCACCAGCCTCCGCTGTTTTTACCGTTATCTGCTGCGGGAGGGAGTGCTGAAAGAGAGCCCGGTGCAGAAGATGAAGAGCCCCAAATTGCCGAAAACTCTCCCCGGCTTTTTGGACGAATTCGAGATCGACGAATTGCTGAAGCTCCCCGATGCTTCGCCTTTGGGCCTGAGAGATCAGGCCATCTTGGAGCTGCTCTATGCCAGCGGCTGCCGAGTAGCGGAATTGGTGGGCCTCACTTTGCAGCGGGTAGACACCGCCAATCAATTGGTGCTGCTCTTGGGCAAGGGTAATAAGGAGAGGGTAGTGCCCCTGGGAAGGCCCTGCTGTGCCGCCATCGAAAATTATCTGCCGGCCCGAAAAGAAATCATGGCCCGCTTTCAAACGGCGGAGCACGGGTATCTTTTCGTGAACAAGGTGGGAGGCCATCTCAGCGACCGCAGCGTGCGCCGCATTTTGGACAAATACATCACCGACTTGGCTCTCCACAAAAAAGTTTCTCCTCACACCATCCGCCACACCTTCGCCACCCATCTTTTGGCCCACGGGGCGGACCTGCGCAGCGTGCAGGAGCTTTTAGGACACGTGAATCTTTCCACTACGCAGATCTACACTCACATCACTCCCCAGCGTTTGACGGAAGTTTATCGGGAGAATCACCCCCGTAATCAAG
>CANQBR010000046.1 GCA_947589605.1 uncultured Phascolarctobacterium sp.
AAGGGTATCATTTTGGCCGGAGGAGCCGGCACACGGCTGTATCCTTTGACAAAGGTCACTTCAAAGCAACTTTTGCCTGTATATGATAAACCGATGATTTATTATCCTCTGACAACTTTGATGTTAGCAGGAATAAGGGATATTCTGATCATTTCGACACAGGAAGATACGCCTAGATTCGAACGCTTGTTAGGAAGTGGTGCTGACTTCGGGCTGAATTTATCCTATACTGTGCAGCATCATCCAGATGGATTGGCGCAGGCATTTTTGCTAGGTGAAGAATTCATTAGCGGGGATAAATGCGCCTTGATCTTAGGCGACAACATATTTTACGGGGGGTGGTTCAGAAAAAACTTAGCTGAAGCTGTTCACAATGCGAATGACGGGTATGCAACTATTTTCGGCTATTACGTAAAAGATCCGGAACGGTTCGGTATCGTCGAATTCGATAAAGATATGAATGTTTTATCGGTGGAAGAAAAACCTGCAAGCCCTAAATCCAATTATTGTATCACCGGTCTTTACTTTTATGACGAAAGCGTGGTAGATCTGGCTAAGCAAGTTAAACCTTCTACCAGAGGAGAGTTAGAGATTACAGATCTGAACAGGCTCTATTTGGAAAAGAAAAAATTGCGAGTACAGATATTAGGCAGGGGCTTTGCCTGGCTCGATACGGGGACCATGGACAGTTTGATGGAAGCTGCATCTTTTGTGCAGATCATTCAAAATAGGCAGGGCATGGTCATCGCCGCACCTGAAGAGGTAGCCTATTATGCTAAATGGATTACTAAAGAACAGCTTCTCGAGTCTGCTCTAAAATATGGGAAATCACCATATGGGGAGCACCTTAAACGTGTCGCCGATAATGAATTGTACTTTACAAAAATTTCCGATCGAACTGTATGAGGTGAACTTATGCAAGTAGTAAAATATGTTTTTCAACCGCATGGGGATGAACGCGGCCAGTTGGTGGCTCTGGAAGAACTTAAAGATATCCCCTTCAAGATCAAGAGGGTCTACTATTTGTACGCTACTCTCAAAGGAGTAGTGCGAGGCTATCATGCTCATAAAAGTTTAGAGCAAATCTTGATCTGTATCCACGGCAGTTGCAAAATAAGGCTGGATAATGGGCAGGAAAGCAAGATCATCCCTTTGGAAAGGCCTTACGAGGGCTTGTATGTGGCAAGCAACATGTGGAGGGAGATGTTTGATTTTTCTCCCGATGCTGTGTTGCTGGTATTGGCATCCGAGTTATATGACGAGAAGGATTATATAAGAAACTATGACGAATTTTTGGCTTATATCAACAAAGCGCCCATGGGAGAAAAGAAATGATGAAAGTACCGTTTGCTACTTTTTCGCCTATGCACAATGAAATAAAAGCTGAGATGGACGCTTCCTACAAAAAAGTTTTGGAAGCAGGCCGCTTTATTCAAGGGGAGGAGTGCCGTAGATTCGAAGAGGAATTTGCTGCCTATTGCGGAGTCAAATATTGTGTCGGTGTCGCCTCTGGATTGGATGCTTTGTATTTGGTGCTTAAAGCGCTTGAGATCAAGATGGGTGACGAAGTTCTGGTGCCGTCCAATACTTATATTGCTACGGCGTTGGCAGTGTCTTATACCGGAGCCTTGCCTATTTTTGCAGAGCCGGAGATCAGGACATATAATATCGATCCTAGTCATATAGAAGAAAAAATAACCGCAAATACTAAAGCGATAATTGCTGTGCATCTGCAAGGACGGACTGCAGATATGGATGCAATAAACAGGATCGCGCAAAAATACAACTTGACGGTAATAGAAGATGCCGCACAGGCCCACGGAGCGAAGTATAAAGGTAAAAAAGCTGGGGCTCTGGGGCATGCGGCCGGGTTCAGCTTTTACCCGGGGAAAAATTTGGGAGCTTTGGGGGACGGCGGTTGCATAACCACTAATGATGAGGTTTTGGCCGATAAGGTGCGGGCCTTGGGGAACTATGGGTCCGACTATAAATATCACCATATCTATCAAGGTGTGAACAGCCGCTTGGATGAGATGCAGGCAGCTTTTCTGCGGGTGAAGTTGCCACATTTGGATAAGTGGAACGATTTTAGAAGAAGGATAGCGAAAAAATACTTGACAGAGATCACGAATCCGATGATTAAGTTGCCGGTCGCTTCGAGCGAAGAATTTGAACATATCTATCATGTCTTTGTCATTCGCTGCGACCAAAGAGACGAGTTGGAAAAATTTTTAAGTGCCAGAGGTATAGGTACTTTGAAACATTACCCCATCCCCATTCATCTGCAAAAGGCTTACGAGGATTTACATATCCCCCAAGGCAGTTTGCCAATAGCCGAGGAGATTAGCGCAACGGTCTTAAGCCTTCCAATGTATTATGGAATGAAGGATGAAGAAGCAGAATATGTGGTAAAGGCATTGAATGATTTTAAAGGAGCAAGCAACTTATAGACATAAATATGATAATAATTTCGCACAACGAAAAAAGTATCTGCCCCATGCAGTTGAAAGCAGTATTGAAGTAGCAAACTAAATTGGAGAGCATGAGATTCCCCTATGAGTTTTGTCTTAGAAGCAAATAGACATACTTATAGGGCATAAAATAATGGTTAAAACTATAAAAAAGCAGGTATTATAGATGAGTTCGCCGAAAGTCTTCACCGAACAAAGAGGGAGTCATCTTAATTATGCTTATTTAGGAGTTGTCCGTAATGCACCTGAGAAGTTTAAATGCTTATGATGCACCGTTGATGCTGGAATGGATGCATGATGAAAAAATCGCCGGATGCTTTCTTCGTGACTTTAAAAATAAAACACTAGCAGACTGTCTAAGCTTTATCAAGAGAAGCAGGTTAACAGCAGATACGACCGACAGACATTTTGCCGTAGCCGATAAAAGCGACATTTATATGGGAACGGTAAGTTTGAAGAATATTCATGATAGGGAGGCTGAGTTCGCCATTGCCATGCGTAGGCAAGCTTTTGGCAAGGGATATGCCGCATATGGGATGAGAACTATTTTGGCTTATGGATTTCGAGAACTGCTAATGGAAAAGATTTGGTGGACAGTATACGAAAATAATTACAGAGCAGTGCAGTTTTATGATAAGTTCGGTTGGAAAAGCATGAAGACTACAAAAATATTAGGGGGGGGATATTTGTACAGGTGTAGGAAAAATCGGTTACCTCTACACAGTCACATGTAGAGATTTTGAAGAATTTTTACACTTAATAAAAAAGTAATACAAGGAAAGCGAAAAGGTTTCGATGCTTTTAAAAGAACCAAGGTATAATTCGCTAGGTGAAAGCGAAAAGAGATAAATATGTATTGGTACTAAAATTCTGTGAGTAAAGTCGGATAGAGATAAATTTAAGTTCGATTCACGTTAACCGTTAGCTGGAGGACCACTATGAAAGTTATCGTCACCGGGGGCGCAGGCTTCATCGGCAGCAATTTTTTATATCACCTGCGCAAAAAACATCCCGCTTGGCAGCTCATCTGCTTGGATAAGCTCACCTATGCCGGCAACTTGGCCAATTTAAAAGGTTTGGCGCAAGACGAAAACTTTTGCTTCGTGCAGGCCGACATCTGCGACAGAGAGGCAGTGAGCCGTCTCTTTGCAGAAGAGCGGCCCGATATCGCAGTGAATTTTGCCGCCGAAAGTCACGTGGACCGTTCTATCGAAGATCCTGCCGTCTTTTTAGAGACCAATGTTCTGGGGACGCAGGTGCTCCTCGATGCCTGCCTGCATTTCGGCAATATCCGTTATCATCAAATCTCTACCGATGAAGTGTACGGCGATCTTCCCTTGGATAGGCCCGACCTTTTCTTTACGGAAGCAACGCCTCTTCACACCAGCTCTCCCTACAGCGCCAGCAAGGCGGCCGCAGATCTTTTGGTGCTGGCCTATCATCGCACTTACGGCTTGCCGGTCACCATATCTCGCTGCTCCAATAATTACGGGCCCTATCATTTTCCCGAAAAATTGATCCCGTTGATGATCGTCAATTGCCTGCAGAACAAACCTCTGCCTGTTTACGGCAAAGGCGAGAACGTGCGGGACTGGCTCTATGTGGAAGATCACTGTGAGGCAGTGGACCTCATCATCCAAAAAGGCCGCATAGGCGAAGTCTACAATATCGGCGGGCACAACGAGATGAAAAATATCGACATCGTGAAGTTGATCTGCCGTAAACTGGGCAGACCCGAAAGTCTCATCACCTTTGTCGCCGACCGCAAAGGCCACGACCTGCGCTATGCCATCGATCCTACTAAGATCCACAACGAGCTGGGCTGGTTGCCCGAAACGAACTTTGCTGACGGCATCGAAAAGACCATCCAATGGTATCTGCATAATAAAAACTGGTGGGAGAACATCATCAGCGGCGAATATCGAAAGTACTACGAGAAGATATATGGGGAAAGATGGTAGTGTTGGGGGGTAATGCGTAAATTTTGTTTCTTTGTCTAGACTCGAAAAAATTTCGGACAGAGTTCTCGATTCCCTCGAATGTGTTTTGAGCTGATCTCATTCTACCAGAGGCTGAGAACTGTGTCCTATATTATTTTGCGCATGAAATTGTATTTGATTTGAACACACTCGATGTTCAAGGAGTAAGTTAAAACGGCTTCCTCCAGAATATCGTGCTTGTCGAAATTGTTTTGGTGGGAGATTCTTGTAGAGAGGGAAGCAGATTTTCCTCCTCTTGCAAGCCCAATCGATCCGGACGATCGAGAAGAAAAATTCGGCGACGTTCTGCATTGTGCGACGCATACTCAACGGCCGACGAAAAAATTCGTGCAGGGATGAGCAGCGCCGCACATTTTTTATTTTTTGTCTGCTGAATGTGCGCGAAGAGACGGGCCACGCAGCTTTGCGCTTTTTTCCTTCGCCGTGTACTTTGCGGAAAAAATTTGCTATAATCAAGATAATCGATGCGATCAAATTTATAAGGAGCTCAACATGACGACCAAAACAAAATTTGCCGCGGCTTTTTTGGCTGTCGGCTTCAGCATCATTCTGTGGGCCTCTCCCGCAGGGGCTACGGCGAAAGAAGATATCGATGCGGCTCCTCCTGTTGCCGCTGCGTCAAAGAGGGAGAGCGCCGCAGCCGCTCCCAAAGTGCAGCCTTCTCCCGCGAAGGTGATGCTGCCGCAACGGCAGAACCCGCTGCTGCGCAACCCCGGGGTGGACATCACCAACGGCAAGCGGGTGGCCAGCAAGGTGAAGAACGAGCAAACAGCCAAAACTTCGAAAAGCGAGGTCGCCGAGCAAGCAGCTGCGGCTGCTCAGAACGCAGCAAAGGCACAAACGGCAGCGCCTGCGGACGAAAAAGTTTTGCGCAAAATGCAAAAGGAAGCGGCCAAGGCCCGCAAGAAAGCGGAGAAGACCGCAGAAGAAGCCCGCAAAGAGGCGGAGAAAGCTGCCAAAGAAGAGGCCAAGCACCAAAAGAAAGAGGAGAGCAAGCGGGTGATCTATAACGGCGTCGCCCTGCCTGCCGATTTTGAGAACATCAGCATCTTCGGCAGCCCCGCGGCCACCAAGGCTCAGGCTGTGGCCTACATCAAAGCCTGCAATAAAAAGCCGGACTTGGCCTGTTCGGTGGAAGATATCGTGAAATATTATTGGGAAGAAGCGGGGGCAGAGGGCATCCGTCCCGATCTGGCTCTCTGCCAGGCGTTGGTGGAGACGGGGGTCTTCGCCTACGGCGGCGACGTGAAACACAAGCAGAACAATTTCTGCGGCTTGGGCACCACCGGCGGCGGTGTGCGGGGCGCTTCCTTCAAAACGCCGCAACTGGGGGTGCGGGCCCATATCCAGCACCTCTTGGCTTACGCTTCCAAGGCCAAACCCAAGACCAAGATCATCGATCCCCGCTACGACATGGCCCACAAGCTGCGGCTGCAGCGGGGGCTCATCGACAAATGGTACGGCCTCAACGGCACTTGGGCCATGGGGGGCTACTATTGCCAAAAGATCATGGTCCGCTATGTGGGCCTGATGAATGCTCCCGGCGCCGACAAAAAAGACGAAGTCCAAAAGTCCGATCGCCAAAGCAAGAACAAAAAGAAAAAAGAGAGCATGCGGGAGCGGGTGGAAGAATTGCTGAAGGAAAGGCACTGAGCTTCGCCCTACATCAAGATTTGAAAGTACGAAGCATGGTCTGAAAGTACAGACCGCAAAGCACGCAACATAAGGAAGAAAGAATGCACATAGTTTTAGTCGAGCCGGAGATCCCCGGCAACACAGGCAACATAGCACGGCTCTGCGCCGCTTTGGGCTGCCCCCTTCATTTGGTGCGGCCCTTGGGCTTTTCCTTGGAAGATAAATATCTGAAGCGGGCAGGGCTGGATTATTGGCACCTGTTGGAAGTCTATCTTTACGACAGCGTGGAAGAAGTTTTGCAAAAATTTGCGGGGCACAGCCTGTTCTTGCTCACCACCAAGGCGGACAAGTGCTACACCGACGTGAGCTACGACGAGGGCAGCCTCTTGCTCTTCGGCAAAGAGACCGCCGGTCTGCCCTTGTGGCTTAGAGAAAAATATGCGGACTGCTGCGTACGCATCCCCATGCGAGCCGAGGCCCGCTCTCTCAATTTATCGAATGCGGTGGCAGTGGTAGCCTACGAGGCGGCCCGCCAGCTGCACATGGAGTTAAGAGCATGATCGTCGTAAAAAAATTCACTTTCGATGCCGCCCACTATCTGCCCAGCTACCGGGGCAAGTGCGAAAAGCTCCACGGCCACACTTACAGGCTGTCTGTGGCGGTGGAAGGCAGCCCCGATGCCGAGGGCATGGTCATCGACTTCGCCCTTTTGAAAGCCATCGTGAAAAAAATTGTCTTGGACGAATTGGACCACAGCCTTTTGAACGATGTCCTCCCCGTGCCCTCCGCCGAAAATATCGCCGTCTGGTCGTGGGAACGTTTGGCCCCGGTTCTGCAGGGCCCCCATCATCGCCTCTGCCGCATCGAAGTGTGGGAGACGGCCACATCCGGCTGTATCTACGAGGGAGGCCCGCTGTGAAAGATATCCAAGGAGAAAAAGATCATCGACGCATCCCTTTGAAGCAAGTGGGCATCAAAGGTCTGCGCTGGCCCATCGAATTGAAGGACAGGACCAAGGGCAGCCAGCACACCGTGGCCACGCTGACGGCGGCGGTGGATCTGCCTCACGACCTGAGGGGCACCCACATGAGCCGTTTCGTGGAATGTTTGACGGGGCTGGGGCCTATCGGTCTTGCGGAATTGGAAGAGATACTGGATCGTTTGAAAGAACATTTGGGAGCAGACCGGGCCTATCTGCAGTTGGAGTTCCCCTATTTCATCCCCAAGGCGGCCCCTGTCAGCGGCAAGGAAGCGCCCATGGACCTGAACTGCGTCTATAAGGCCAGCAAGGGCGAACACTTTTCGTTGGAAGTGACCGCCGTCGTGCCCATCACCACCCTCTGCCCCTGCTCCAAAGAGATCAGCGCTTACGGAGCTCACAACCAGCGGGCCTACGCCAAGCTAAGCATCCGGGCAAAAGAGTTGGTGTGGCTGGAAGAATTGGCTCAGCTGGCAGACGAGGCGGCCAGCGCTCCTCTCTACGGTCTTTTGAAACGGGCCGACGAAAAATTCGTGACGGAGCTGGCCTACGATCATCCCCGTTTCGTAGAAGATGCGGTGCGGGAGATCGCCCTGCGTTTGGAAAAAGATACTCGAATCAACTGGTTCAGAGTGGAAGTGGAAAGCATCGAGAGCATCCACAACCACAACGCCTTTGCGGTAGTGGAGAAGGAGGAAGGGCGATGATCCTAGCCATGAAGGGGCGGCAGTTGGAAGAGTCGCTGTCGAAATTGGGAGTGCACGGAGACAGCCTGCCTATCTTTCGGGAGAAGTTGACCATCGAACCTCTCAAGTGCCAAAAAATGCGCTCCCCTGCCGCCAACATCATCAAACAGGAATTGCTGGCTGTGGGGGGCGATGCGGCCACCCCTTTGGAAGCGGTCACCTGCAAAGCGCCCTATGTTGACGTCATCTTGTTGGGCACTCGCCGTCATTACCGGCGTTTAACGGAAAAATTGCGGCTGATGCCCTACTTCGGTCTGGCCGAATGGGGGAAAGAGATCGCCGCTTATTTGGCAGCAAGCTCGACCGAACCCTTCACTCGTTTGGCCGATGGGCGCACTGTCACCTACGATAAGGTCCGATTACTGGGCATCTTGAACGTGACTCCCGACAGTTTTTACGCTCCCTCTCGTTTGAGCTCGATCGACGAAGTGTTGCGGCAGGGAGAAAAAATGTTGGAGGAAGGGGCGGACATCTTAGACATCGGCGCCGTCAGCACTCGGCCGGGGAGCGAAGGCATAGCGCCTCAAGAAGAAGCAGAACGTCTATTGCCCGCTCTTAAAGCTTTGCGCAAAACTTTCCCCGCTGCCGTCATCTCCGTCGACACTTACGACGGGGCAGTCGCCGCCGCCGCTTTGGAGACCGGGGCCGACATCATCAACGACATCACCGCCGGGGAAGGTGACCCTGCTTTGTTGGAAGCGGCGGCTAAGGCTCAGGCTCCTCTTATTTTGATGCATCGGCGGGGCACGCCGGCAGATATGCAGCGGTATGCTCGATATGAAGATGTGGCGGAGGAAGTGGCCGCTTATTTAAAAGAAAGAGCAGAAGTCGCAGCGGCTCACGGCCTCGGCCGAGAGAAAATAATTTTGGACCCGGGCCTGGGCTTCGCCAAGACAGCCGCACAAAGTTTGCGTTTAGTCCGCGATCTTGCGAACATCGCAGGCCTCGGTCAGCCGGTGTTGGTGGGAGCTTCCCGCAAAAGCTGTGTCGGTGCGGTCTTGGGCGGTGCACCGGTCGAAGAAAGACTGAACGGCACCCTCTCCTTGCACTTAGCGGCAGTGGCGGCGGGAGCAAAATTGCTGCGGGTCCACGATGTGAAGGCTCATGCGGAAGCTTTGCAACTGTGGCAGGCCGTGAAAGAGCCGGAGACAGTCATGGGATAGATCGGCAAAAAACGAGAGGGCAGGGACGACGCAGAGGGCCCTCACGCTCACTTCTTTCATAAAAACTTTGACGGCAACAGCCGTGACGAAAGAACGGGAAGACACATGAAAAAGGCTGTGGCCTACATCGGCTTGGGCAGCAATTTGGGGGACAGAAGAAAAAATATCGAGCAGGCCATCGCACTTTTAGGCGAAACGGTGAAAGTGCTGAAGACCGCTCCCCTTATCGAGACAGAACCCTACGGGGTAAAAGATCAGCCGCTTTTTTTGAACACTGTCGCAAAAATAGAGACAAAGCTCGGGCCCACAGAACTTTTAGAGTTGCTTTTAGCTATAGAAAAAAAGTCGGGGCGAGTGAGGCTGCGCCGCTGGGGCGAGAGGAACATCGATCTGGACCTGCTTTTTTACGGCAGCGAACTAGATGAAAAAGTCGATTCAGAAAAGGATGATACTTATAATAATGAAGAAAACGAGTCTCTTTCTCCCGAGGCTCACGGAGCTGTAGTCAGTCCCGAAGGCCAGTGGGCGCTGAAAACGAAAGAACTGACGCTGCCCCATCCCGAGGCGCACAAACGTTACTTTGTGCTGGCTCCTTTGTGCGAATTGGCTCCCGAGCTGGTGCATCCTCAACTTAAGAAAACCGTTGCGGAGCTCTTGGGGGAAGTGACGGCCGCAAAGAGAGGCTCCGGCGGTGCTTTTTTGCCCGGGCAAAAAGAGGAAAAAAACAAAAAGCGTGGAATAGACAAGGTGAACAGCTGTGGGGGTGAAAAAGTGAAGTATCATCGCATAGTTTTGAAATTGAGCGGCGAGGCTCTGGCCGGGGCTAAAGGCTTCGGCATCGACCCGGAAGTGGTGGACAGTTTGGCTGCCCAGATCAAAGTGGTCGTGGCTTCCGGCATAGAGGTGGCCATCGTCAACGGCGGCGGCAACATCTGGCGGGGTCTGCAGGGCAGCAACAAAGGCATGGACAGGGCTACCGCCGATTACATGGGCATGCTGGCTACGGTCATCAATTCGCTGGCATTGCAGGATGCGTTGGAGAACAGAGGCGTGCCTACCCGAGTGCAGACCGCCATCGAGATGCGGCAGATCGCAGAGCCGTACATCCGGCGGCGGGCCATTCGCCATATGGAAAAGGCCAGAGTGGTGATCTTTGCAGCCGGCACCGGCAATCCCTACTTCTCCACCGATACCACCGCAGCTCTGCGGGCGGCGGAGATCGAAGCGGATGCCATCCTGATGGCCAAGAAAGGCACCGACGGCGTTTACGACAAAGATCCCCGCACCAATCCGGATGCGGTGATGTTTGAGGAACTTGATTATATGGAAGTGATGGAGCGGCGCCTGAGCGTTATGGATTCCACCGCCATCAGCCTCTGCATGGACAATCACATCCCCATCATCGTCTTCAACATCGATGTGTCGGGGAACATCATGCGGGCAGCTTCCGGCGAAAAGATAGGCACTACCGTGGGAGGGAAAAAATAATGGCCGGCTTAGAAGAGATCATCAGCGGTATGGAAGGTAAGATGAGCAAGACCGTGGACGCTTTGCGAGCAGACTTGGCGAGCTTGCGGGCCGGACGGGCCACCCCCGCCCTTTTGGACAAGATCACGGTGGATTATTACGGCGTGCCCACCCCCATCAATCAGGTGGCCACCGTCTCCATCCCCGAGCCCCGCACCATCGTCATTCAGCCTTGGGAGAAAAAAATGCTGAACGCCATCGGCAAGGCCATCATGACCAGCGACTTGGGCATCAACCCCAACAGCGACGGCAGCGTCATCCGTTTGATCCTGCCGCAGCTGACGGAGGAGCGCCGCAAAGAACTGGTGAAAAAGGTGGGCAAGAAGGCCGAAGAGTACAGGGTCATCGTCCGCAACCTGCGCCGTGATGCCAACGATGCGGTGAAGAAATTGGAAAAAGCCAAGGAGATCACCGAGGACGATTCTAAGAAGGGCATCGAGAAGATCCAAAAATTGACGGACAAACAGATCAAAGCCGTGGATGCCGTGGCCGCCGCCAAAGAAGAAGAGGTAATG
>CANQBR010000047.1 GCA_947589605.1 uncultured Phascolarctobacterium sp.
GCCGCAAAATTTTGCGCTGGCCGCCCTGGGTGGTCTCCACATAGATCCATTCGATGTAGTGGGCCTCCAGCATGGGATGGAGAGCGCTGCCCACCTGCACATGGACTTTGCCTGCCTCTGCCGTCACCTGGGGCAGATGTTTCTCTACGGCGCCGTCGGACGTGCCGGGGATCAATTCTTCCATCTTTCTGCCGCAGCACATCAGGGGCACGCCGCTGTCATGAAGCACGCCCACCATGTTGCCGCAATTTTTGCACACTAAAAATTTTCTTGCTGCCATTTTTATCCTCCTGTTTTTTGACCCCTGACGGGGAAATGGTCGCTGTTTTTTGCGAAGGCCGCCCTCAAAAAGTCAAAGCCGAGAGCGCCGCAGCTTTTTTCGCAGAGCCCCTCTCGAAGTTTTTTATTTACCGGAGCCTTTTTCTGCGGATGCGATGAGCTCGGCCCGTTTTTTTGCGTAGTCCAGATAAAAGCTGTAGGTCATTTGATCGTAGCAGGCGAAGATCACCGCCATGCCGTAGTCGGGGCGCTCCGCCAGCCAGCGGGCCGTCTCGTCCATGGCGATGGGCACCGCTTCTTCCAAAGGATAGCCGTAAGAACCGCAGCTGATGCTGGGGAAGGCGATGCTGTGCAGGTCGAAGGCTGCGGCCAGGTCTAAAGAAGAGCGGTAGCAGCTGCGTAAAAGCCGGGCATCTTCTTCTCGGCCTCGATACTTCGGCCCTACGGTGTGGATGACATATTTGGCGGGAAGATCGTAAGCGAAGGTGATCACCGCCCGGCCGACGGGGCAGCCGCCCAAAGTTTTGCATTCTTGCAAAAGTTCCGGCCCCGCTGCCTTGTGGATGGCTCCGTCCACGCCTCCCCCGCCCCGCAAAGAAGACTTGGCAGCGTTGACGATGCACTCCGTCCTTAGAGCAGTGATGTCGCATTGTTCGAAATAAATGTGGTTCTTCGGCTTGGCGGCGGTGAGCAAGTCTCGCAAAAGTTCGCAGCTCAGCACCAAACTTTTTCCCCAAGGGTCGAGGACCAGCCCCGCGATATCAGCTTGTCGCAGCGTAAATTTGACGAATTCTTTGCAATCGTAGAGCACCAGCGTGCTGTCCGGCGCTTTTTCCGCTTCTTTTTCGTTGGTGAAGGCGATGAGGGCCTGCTGTCCTTTTTCGAGCTCTATTTTGCGGACGTTGAAGCCTCCCCGCTCCTGCCCCGGCGTCACAGGCTCTGCCGGCACGATGAAGCCGCCGCCTCTTTCCATGGCGGCCAAAAGAGCGGCGAGAGCTTCCTGCAGGGCTCCCTGTGAACCCTCTTTATGAAAATTTTCTATCGCTGCATCCAAATATTCGTTTTGCCGCAGATCGGGCCGCGCCATAAAGCTACCTCCCGCAAGTCTTTCTTCTGTTTCATCCATTATAACACGCGGCGCCCGCAAGGAAAAATAAATTTTGCGGCATCTTGCTCTTCACTCTTTTCTCTTTGACCCGGGGCCCATTGTCACGGGAAAATATTTTTTGTATAATTGTTGATAAAGAAAGCTCCATTTCGTCAAGGGAAGGATAGATCATGAAGAGTCGCTTGACAACGATCTCGAACCACGCTTCGGAAAATTTTTTGACTGAACTTTACGGGGCCATGGAGCGGCGCCTCGCCTCCGCTCCCGCCGGCCTCTGTCCCGTAGATCTTTGTTTGAACTTCGTCCGCCTCGCTCACGCTCAGACCTGCGGCAAGTGCGTGCCCTGCCGCATCGGCCTGGGGCAGGCGGCCGACCTTTTGCAGGAGATCGTGGAGGGCAGAGGCAGCCTCGCTTCTTTGAAATTATTGGAGGACACCGCCCGGGTGATCGCCGACAGCGCCGACTGCGCTTTGGGGAGCAAAGCGGCGGAATTGGTGTTGCAAAGTTTGCAAAACAGCAAAGAAGACTACCTCGCCCACATCGAGAAGGACAGCTGCACTGCCAAGGTCGAGTGCTCTGTGCCTTGCCGTGCTCTCTGCCCCGCCCATGTGGACGTGCCCGGCTACATCGCTTTGACCGGTGCCGGCCGCTATAGTGAAGCGGTGGCCCTCATCCGTCAGGATAATCCTTTCCCCGCCGCCTGCGCTTTGATCTGCGAACACCCCTGCGAATTGCGCTGCCGGCGGCGGCTGATAGATGCTCCCGTCAACATTCGCGCTTTGAAACGCAGCGCCGTGGACGGAGCACGGGGGGCCGAAGTGCCCCTCCCCTTTAAATTTCCCGCCACCGGCAAAAAAGTGGCCGTGGTAGGCGGCGGCCCCGGCGGCCTCACCTGCGCCTATTATCTGCAATTGATGGGCCACAGCTGCACCGTTTTCGAAGCCAAGCCCGCGTTGGGCGGCATGCTGCGCTACGGCGTGCCCTCTTATCGTCTGCCGCGGGAGCGTTTGGACGAAGACATCGCTCCCATCTTGGCGACCGGCGTAGAAGTGCGAATGAACACATCGGTTTGCGGGCCGCTCGGTCCCGCTTTAGCCGAATTGCGGGAAAATTTCGATGCTGTCTATTTAGCAATAGGCGCTCACGGCGATAAAAAATTGCGGGTGCCCGGGGAAGATGCCGCCGGCGTCTTCTCTGCCGTGGCCCTCTTGCGGGACATGGAAGGAGCAGAGCCTCCCAAACTGCAAGGCGAGACCGTGGTGGTAGTGGGCGGAGGCAACGTGGCCATGGACTGCGTCCGCACCTGCATCCGTTTGGGTGCGGCCAAAACCTACATCGTCTATCGCCGCCGCCGTGCCGACATGACGGCGTTGCCGGAAGAAGTGCAGGCAGCCCTGGCCGAAGGAGCCGAATTGGTTGAACTGGCCGCTCCTTTGTCCATCGAGAAAGACGAAAAGGGAGCGGTGGCCGCCTTCATCGCTCAGCCTCAGCGGGTAGGGCCCGTGGACGGAGCCGGCCGACCCAAGCCCTTGCCTGCGGACGCTCCCCCTTTGCGCATCCCCTGCTCTGCCGTCATCGTAGCCGTGGGCCAACAGATACCTCCCTCTTTCTTGCAAGGAGCGGACCTGCCCGTTAAATGGGGCAGCATCGACGCCGCAGCTGACACCGGCATCTCCGGCTGCCCCGGCCTCTTTGCCGGAGGCGATTGCGTAGGCGGCCCCGGCATCGTCATCGACGCCATCGCCGCCGGAAAAGTTGCCGCCGCCAACATCGACGCTTATTTGGGCTTCGATCATCGCCTGCCCCGCACTGTGGCCGTGCCGGAGGCCGAAGCCGCCGATAAGACCCCCTGGGGCCGGGCCGAACAAAGACTGCTGCCCGCTCACGAACGAAAAAAAACTTTTGCTCATGCAGAATTGCCTCTCAGTAAAGAAGAAGCGTGTCAGGAAGCAGCCCGCTGTCTTCGCTGTGACCGCTTCGGCCGCCAAACTTTGGAGAAAGGAGGCGAGGGACCGTGGTGAAACTCGTCACTTTGACTATCGACGGCGTTAAAGTACAGGTGCCTGCCGCCGCCACCATCTTAGCGGCAGCCGGCAAGGCCCGGGTGCCCATCCCTCATCTTTGCTACATGGGCGGCATCAACGAAGTGAATGCCTGCAAAGTTTGCGTGGTAGAGATCGCCGGCCGGCAGCGTTTGGTGTCGGCCTGCACGGAGAAAGTCGCCGAAGGCATGGAAGTGCTGGTGTCTTCGCCTCGTGCTCTTGCCGCCCGCCGCACTATGGTCCAACTGCTCCTCTCTCAGCACGAGTGCGACTGCGCCGAGTGCAGCAAAAGCGGCAGCTGCCAATTGCAAAAACTTGCCGCCGATTTAGGCATCGTCGAGATACGATATCGTAAAAAGATCGCCGAAAGACCTTGGGACCCTGCCTTCCCCCTGCAGAGAGACGAAAGAAAATGCATCAAGTGCTTCCGCTGCGTCAACGTGTGCGCCAAAGTGCAGACCATGAAGGTGTGGCAGGCGCAAAAAAGCGGTGCTCTCACCACCGTGGGCGTAGCCGACGGGCTGGATATCGCTCAAGCCCCCTGCACTCTCTGCGGTCAATGCATCGCTCAGTGCCCTGCCGGCGCCCTGAGCGAGCGGGACGACACGCAAAAATTACAGGCTGCTCTCGCTGCGGATAAGACAGTGATCGCGCTGGCTCCTCCCGCGGCTCGAATTGTTTTGGCCGAGAGCTTAGGCTTAAAAAAAGAAGCGGTCACCGCCGCTCATGCAGACTCTGCTTTGAAACAAACGGGCATCGCCCACACAGACGACGGCTCCCGAGCCTCTGCCCTTTTTATAAAAAAAGAAGCGGAGCTGCTCTTTGCTCGGCTGCAAAATAAAAAAGAGGGCGCTCCTCCTCTTTTTTCCTCTGCCTGCCCGGTGTGGAGCCGTTTTCTCCGCTTCAAATATCCCAACTTTGCAAAAGAGCTTTCTCCTAACGGCTCTCCTCAGCAAATTTTCGGCGAGTCTGCCAAAAAAGTCTCGGCCGCTGAGCTGAAGGCAAAAGAAATTTATACTGTCTCCTTCATGCCCTGCGTGGCCAAAAAAGGAGAAGCCGACGCCGCTCTGCTCGATGCTAACGGAGCTAAGGCTGTGGACGCAGTGCTCACCCCCGGAGAAACAAGCCGCTTTT
Organism: uncultured Phascolarctobacterium sp.; assembly: GCA_947589605.1. Classification (GTDB taxonomy): domain Bacteria; phylum Bacillota; class Negativicutes; order Acidaminococcales; family Acidaminococcaceae; genus CANQBR01. Next base: position 4,564 of record CANQBR010000047.1, read on the forward strand.
TGCAAAGCTTCGATCTGAAGGCCGAAGTACTTGAGACTTCGCCTGCCCTCGCATCGAGCGCAGCCGGCCCCGCTGCCTTGAGCAACAGTTTGGTCGTGCCTGTCCTCGCCGCCTTGTACGAAAAGATCACGGGGCAAAAACTGCCTGCCGAAAAGCTGCAGACTTTTTCTTCCGCCCCCGGCCGCAAAGACTATGTGTTGGAGCTTGACAGCCGTGCTCTTCGCGCTTGTACAGTAGTTGGGCAGAAGAATGCTGTGAGATTGCTAGACGATATACAGAGCGGTAAAGCAAAATACGCTTACGTGGAAGTGATGAACTGCCCCGCTCTTTGTCAGGCCGCGCCTCAAAACTGAGCTGGCAAAAAGAGTCTGTCCTTCGAAGATCGATCGAAAAATTTCTTCAAGATATCCGCAAACTTCATCGCCCTGTAAAAAGGAAGAAGACCTGTCGAAAGGCAGGTCTTTTGCTTTGGCAGTTTACTTTATTTTTTCTGAGACAATCACGTGGCAAGCTGAGCCTCGGCAAAGGGGGCGAGTCCCCTCGACTCCCCTCTTTACGCTCCTAAACATTTAAGCGCTCTTTACTCGGCGTGCTTCACCAAGGCCACCTCGTCGCAGTAGGGATAGAGGGGGCAGTAGACGCACTCCTTCCACACTTTCTGCGGCAATTGTTCTTTGGCGGTCTCCACATAGGCGCATTTGGCGAAAAAGCCCGGCTGATAAGTGAGCGTGAAGAAGAGCCGCGCTCCCCTTTCTTTGCCGTCCTCTTCCAAAAGCTCCACCAAACGGCGGCCGATGCCGCTATTTTTTTTGGCCGGGTCCACCGCCAGAGAGCGTATCTCCGCCAAGCGGTCCCACACAAAGTGGAGGGCACCGCAACCCACCAAACTCTCGCCGTCTTCGGCGATGAGATAATCCCGCAGATTTTCGTAGATGCTGTTGCGGCTGCGGGACAGCATCAGCCCTTCTTTGGCATAATCGTTGATCAATTTATGGATGCGCTCCACATCGTCGAAAGTGGCTTTGCGATACTGCAGCATGGCCTTGCCTCCGCACGGAAAATTAAGGACGAGCCTTTTCGCCCTATATGATAACATCTAAAGCCCGGATATACAAGAAAAAATGTTGAGCATCGCGCCGCATGACAAAAGAAAGAGCCGCCGGCCCCGCAAGGACGACGGCTGAAAATTTTTTCTTAGTTTTTCTTTAACGTTTCTCGGCGATCTCTTTTTGCAAAAGGGCGATGAAGTCTTCCGCCTTCATGGCGCCGATATCACCTTCGCCTCTCTTGCGGACGTTCACGGTGCCCTGCTCCACTTCCTGATCGCCTACGATGAGGCTGTAAGGCACCTTCTGCACCTGAGCTTCTCTGATCTTATAGCCCAGCTTCTCGTTCCTGTCGTCCACCTTCACCCGCAGCCCCAAGTCGAAGAACTTGGCGGCCAAGTCCTTGGCATAAGCGGCGTGCTTATCGGTGATGGGCAGGATGCGCACCTGGCACGGTGCCAGCCAAGCGGGGAAGGCACCGGCATAGTGTTCGATCAAAATGCCGATGAAGCGCTCGATGGAGCCGTACACTACCCGGTGGATCATCACCGGCCGATGCTTCAAGCCGTCCTCGCCGGTGTAGGTGAGGTCGAAGCGCTCCGGCAGCTGCATATCCAATTGGATGGTGCCGCACTGCCAGGTGCGGCCGATGGAGTCTTGCAGATGGAAGTCGATCTTGGGGCCGTAGAAGGCGCCGTCCCCTTCGTTGATCACATAGGCCAGGCCGAAATCTTCCATGGCCGCTTTCAAAGCGTTGGTGGTGCGCTCCCAAGTGGCGTCGTCGCCCATGGCGTTCTCAGGTTTGGTGGACAATTCGGCGTGATATTTGAGGCCGAAAGTGGCATAAACTTCGTCGAAGAGGCGGATCACGTTTTGGATCTCGTCTTTGATCTGGGCTTCCGTCATGAAGATGTGGGCATCATCCTGGGTGAAGCAGCGCACCCTGAAGAGGCCGTGGAGAGCGCCGCTCAATTCGTGGCGGTGCACCAAGCCCAGCTCCCCTGCTCTGATGGGCAGTTCTCTGTAAGAATGGGGATGGAGTTTGTAGACCAACATGCCGCCGGGGCAGTTCATGGGCTTCACCGCATAATCCATTTCGTCGATCTGGGTGAAGTACATGTTCTCTTTATAATGATCCCAGTGGCCCGACTGCTCCCACAGTTTGCGGGAGAGGATCATGGGGGTGCTGATCTCTTCGTAGCCGTAGCGGCGGTGCACGGAGCGCCAATATTTGATCAATTCGTCCCGAATGATCATGCCGTTGGGCAGGAAGAAGGGGAAGCCGGGGCCCTCGTCCATGATGGCGAAGATGTCCAGCTCCTTGCCCAGTTTGCGATGATCCCGGCGGGCGGCCTCTTCCAGCATGTGGAGATAGGCGGCCAGCTCTTCTTTGCTGTTGAAGGCTGTGCCGTAGATGCGCTGAAGCATTTTATTTTTTTCGCTGCCCCTCCAATAGGCGCCGGCGATGCTCTGCAGCTTGAAGGCCTTCACCTTGCCGGTAGAAGGACAGTGGGGACCGGCGCAAAGGTCGGTGAAATCGCCCTGAGTGTAGGTGCTGATGACGGCATCTTCAGGCAGATCGTTGATCAGCTCTACTTTATATTTTTCTCCTTTGGCTCCGAAAAATTCCAAAGCCTCCTGCCGGGGCAGCTCGCTGCGCTTCAGGGGCAGGTCTTCTTTGACGATGCGGGCCATTTCTTTCTCGATGGCGGCCAGATCTTCGGGGGTGAAGGTGTGCTCGCTGTCCAGATCGTAGTAAAAACCGTTGGCGATGGCCGGGCCGATGGCGAACTTCACGTCGGGGAAAAGGTGCTGGATGGCCTGGGCCATCACGTGGGCGGCGGTGTGGCGGATGGCATGGAGACCTTCCGGGGTGTCGGCCAGCACGAACTCTACCTTCGCATCATGGTCGAGCCGATCGCTGAGGTCCTTATTGACGCCGTCCACTTGGGCCAGCAGCGCCTGCTTGGCCAGCTTGTGCCCCAAAGCGGCGGCCACTTCTTGCAAAGTGCTGCCGGCGGCAAATCCTTTCACGCTGCCGTCTTTCAAAGTAACATTCACAACAGACATTCTTCTTCCTCCTCTTCGCTCTTTTCTGCGGCTCGGGCAATAAAAAACCCGCCCTGCCGCACGGCTAAGGGACGGGTATATCCGCGGTTCCACCCTTATTGGCTCACTCCCCGCCTTTTAACGTGAGCTTGCCCTCTCATTACCGTTAACGCCGGTGTACGAGTCCCCTTACCAATGAGGAGCAACTCCTCACTCTTGCGGGGCCGGTTTGAAGGGGGTCTGAAACGGTCTCCGCCGCGCCGCTTGCAGCCGGGGCAGCGCTCTCTGCCTGCGGGACGATCCGCCTCTGGTCCTTCGCTTTACCTTTACGTGACAATTATAGCACATGTGAGAACAAAGTCAATATCCATCTTGACGAGTCTGTCGGCGGAGAAGATTCTGTCATTTGTCAAAGTAAACGCAAAGTGCGGCTTCGGTCTTTTTGCATTTGCTCTGACGAAAGAGGTATTTGCGTTTACTCTGACGAAGATGCATTTACATCGACGATCGACCGCGGAGGAGCTTCCGGAGCTTTTTAGGCATAGAGCTCGTGAGCTCTTACCTTTTACCGAGAAAGGTTCTGCAAAGATGCCCGAATTTTTTTCCACAGACGATCCGAAAGAGCAAAGCTTTCCGAAAGGGGCCTTCTCGAAGAAGCTCTGGAAAATTTTTTCGTATCGCGTTATAATTAGGCCGCAGCCTTCGGGTGAAGTCGCAGGCCCCGCTTTTTTAAGGAGCAGAAAATGCTTAAGAAAAATTTTTTGAAATATTTTATGCTTGCGGTCGCGGCGCTTTTCACTTGCCTTTCCTCAACATTTGCCGCCGAAAATAAATTACGCATCATCTACATCCCCTTGGACGACAGGCCCGTGTGCTCCGCTTATGTCGAAGAGACCATGGCCGCCGTGGGGGCAGAGCTCCTTTTGCCCCCGGCCAAACTGCTGGCCTCGGGGGAGAGAGACGGCGACGCCGCCGCTTTGTGGCAGTGGCTGGAGCACAAAGCGCCTCAGGCCGCTGCCGCCGTGCTCAGCTGCGACAGCCTTCTCTACGGAGGCCTCACCGCCAGCCGCACTCATCACCTGTCGCCCTTGCTCCTAGAGCAGCGCCTCGCTGCCCTGCACCGGCTGCCGAAGAAGCTGCCCCTGCCCATCTATCTTTTTTCTACGGTGATGCGCACGCCCCGCGCTTCTTTCGGCCGGGTAGAGCCTCCCTATTACAGCGAGCTTGGCCCCGCTATTTTCGCTTACAGTCGGCTGCTGGACCGAGAGAGCACCAACAGCCTCACCTATTCCGAAAAATTGCAGAAGGCCGCCTTGGAGCGCAACCTCCACGGCTCAAGTTTGAATGATTGGCTGCAGCGCCGCAAGATAAATTTTTCCGTGAATCAACGCTTGATCGCCATGGCCGCGGCCGGCAACTTCCCCTATTTGGCCATCGGCAAAGACGATAATGCTCCTCTTTCGGCCACCCACATGGAGACCCGCCGCTTGGCCCGCTCGGCCTTCTCTCTTCCCAAAGACGACTTTCAGATCATCGACGGGGTGGATCAGCTGGGCCTGCTCCTTCTGGCCCGCGCTTTTTGCAAAGCCAAGGGATTGCAACCGTCGGTGTGCGTGCTGTATGCCCCCGGTGCCGGGGCCGCCACTCTGCCTCAATACAGCGACTCTCGTCTGCAGGATTCGGTGCCGGAGCAGATCGAAGCCGCAGGAGCGCACATGACGCCCTCGCCGGCCGAGGCCGACTTATTGCTGGCCGTCAACACTCCCTTCGACGGGCAGGTGAAGAACACCACCGCCGATGACAACAAATATTTCGCCAGCCCCGCCAACAAAATTTTTATCGCCCGGCTGCAAGAAGCGGCCGCTCTCAAAAAAGTTCTCAGCTTGGCAGACATCAGTTATGCCAACGGCGCCGACAACGGCTTCATGCACCGGGCGGCCACGGTCGGTCTTTTGGAGCGTTTGGCTGCCTACAACGGTTGGAACACGGCGGACAACGCCGTGGGTTATGCCATCGCTCAAGGCCTCTTGGCTCCCTATATGAAAGAAGCAGACAGGCGAAAACTGCTCACGGTGCGGCTCATCGACGATTGGTTCTATCAAAGCAACGCTCGGCAGCAGGCAGCAGCCGCGGCGGAAAAAGCAGGGTTGCCTCTCGCTCAGTACCAGCTGGGCTCCTTCGAAGGAAAAGCTCTTGCCATCGCCGGCGACAGCTGCCGCGCTCTGGCCCGCTCTTATCCTTTCTTCAAGGGCCGCGACTTCACACTTTCTTACCCCTGGCATCGTCTCTTCGAAGCCGAAGTGAAAGTGAAATGAGCAGAACGCCAAAACAAAGGGCGCAACTCCCTTCGACCGGAGCCTCGCCCTGAGAAGATAGTTTTCTACCCCTAAGGTCGGGTTTTCTGCATAACTTTTTTGAGATAAATGTGCAGAAAATTCCCGACTTTCTTGCTTTTCTGCACATTATCTTCTATAATGATATGCAGAAACGGAGCGGATAACATGAGAAATTTTGATTATTCTTTTTTGCGCAGCGGCCTTTTGCCCGCCCGCTTGGTGGATCTAGTCGCCCATATCGAAGCCATGAAGACCATGGCCGTCGTACATAAGAAAGAACATGGGCGGCTCTTTAAGGAGCTCGAGGCCTTCGCCAAGGTGTGCTCCGTCAAAAGTTCCAACGCCATCGAAGGCATCGTCACCGCCGATGAACGCATCGCTGCCATCGTCAATCGCCACAGCGCCACTTTAGATCGCGACGAGGCAGAGATCGCCGGCTACCGCGATGCCTTGAACGAGATCTTTCTGCATCATGACCGACTCGATCTTTCCGTGCGTGATATCCTGCGTTTACATGAGCTCATGCTGGCCTTGGTCCCCTCCGGCTGCGGCGGCAGTTATAAAACCAGCGATAACCTCATCATAGAAGAAGACGAAAAAGGAGAGCGGCAGGTGCGCTTTCGCCCCGTCTCGGCCGCCGAGACCCCCAAGGCTATGGAACAATTGGAACTGGCCTATCTCACCGCCCGAGACGATGC
>CANQBR010000048.1 GCA_947589605.1 uncultured Phascolarctobacterium sp.
GCCTCATCGCCGAGGTCCTATGCTCACCGGCGATGAGGCGGAGATAGTGGCCGTCACCAAAAATCATCCGCCCGAAGTCATCACCGCCATTCAGGCTTTGGGAGTGCCTCGCATCGGCGAGAACCGGGTGCAGGAAGCCAAGCACAAGGCCGAGGCCGTCCCCAAAAAAGGGAGCTGGCACCTCATCGGGCATTTGCAGACCAACAAGGTGAAGCAGGCGGTGGCCCTCTTCGACCTTATCGAATCGGCAGACAGTTTGCATCTGGTGGCCGCCATCGATAAAGAAGCGGCAAAGATCGGGAAGGTGCAGGACATCCTGCTGCAGCTGAACATCGCCGGGGAAGAGCAAAAGAGCGGCTTGGACAAAGAAGACTACGAAGCCCTGCTGCCGCAGTTGAGCAAGTTCCCCAACGTGCGGCTGCGGGGGCTGATGGTGATCGCTCCTTTTGCCGAAGACGCAGAGACGGTGCGGCCGGTGTTCGCCGCAGGCTATGCCGCTTTTTGCAAATTGAAGGCCCTGCGGCCCGAGATCGACATTTTGAGCATGGGCATGAGCGGCGACTACGCCGCGGCGATAGAAGAAGGGGCCAACGAAGTACGCTTGGGCACCTGCCTTTTCGGCGCCAGAGATTACAGCTATAAATTTTAAGAAAGCGGTGAAAGCATGAAGATCATCGACCGTATCGTGGAGGCCATAGGCCTGGTAGAAGAGGAAGAATACGACGAGGAAGAGTTCGAGCAGGAAGGCACCGATGGGCAAAAGCCTCGGGAGCCGTTCTTTCGTCCCAAGGCCGACTTGATCGCCAAAGAAAGAGCCGCCCGGGAGGCGGCGGCCAAGGAAGCGGCGGCGAAAGAAGAAGCGGCCAAACGGGCCAAAGAAGAGCAGCGGCTGAAAGAGGAGGCCGCGAAGGAAGAAGCGGCCCGTAAAGAAGCGGAGCGGCGAGAACAGGCGGCCCGCAAAGAAGCAGAGCGCCGGGAGCAGGCAGCCCGCAAAGAAGCGGCGGCCAAAGAAGCCAAGCAGGAGAAAAGATCCTTTTTCGCTTTCGGCAGCAAGGGCCCCCGCACGGAGATGACCGACAGGACCATCGACCTGCCCATCGACAACAAGCCGGTGCAGGTGGTGGTGCTGGAGCCCGTCAGCTTCGACGATTCGCAAAAAGTCGCCGATTTTCTGCGGGGCAGCAGGCCGGTGATCATCAACTTCGAAGGCACCGATGCTATGATCGCCAAACGGATGACCGATTTCATCAGCGGCACCATCTACGCTTTGAACGGCTCTATGAAAAAGATCGGGCGCAGCATTTTGGTGTGCGCTCCCCGCAACGTGAAGATCGACGCCGATCTGCCGGCGGCAGAGAGCGAAGAAGGGCAGAGTGATAACGTTTGGAAGAAATGAAGTCTGTTAAATTGGCCTTTGTGGGCGGGGGCGCCATGGCCCAAGCCATCATCAAAGGCATTTTGAAAGCAGGTCTTTTGCCTGCTTCCTCCGTCTATGTGGGCGACCCCGGGGAAGAAAAATGCGAGTATCTGCGGCAGAACTTCGGTGTGAAGGCCGCGACTTCCAACATCGAAGCTGTGCGAGACGCCGACATGGTGATCTATGCGGTGAAGCCTCAGGTGGCCCCCTCGGCCCTCACGGAAGAATTAGCGGCTCATTACAAACAAGGAGCCTGCATCATTTCTATCATGACCGGCATCGACTTGGCCGCTCTTTCCCGCTACGCCCCCGGTCATCCCCTCATTCGCGTGATGCCTAACACGCCTTTGGCAGTAGGCGCGGGGATGAGCGCTCTTTGCGCCGCCGCTGATGTAGCCGAAGAGTGGAAAAAAGCGGCAGAAATGATCTTTTCGGCGGCCGGTGAGACCGTGTGGGTAGAAGAAAGTCAAATAGACGCGGTGAGCGCCGTCTCCGGCTGCGGCCCCGGCTATTTCTTCCTCATCATCGACGCCTTGGCCGATGCCGGCGTAGAAGCGGGCCTGCCTCGAGCTTTGGCCATCAAATTGGCGGCCCAAACAGCAGCGGGCAGCGGCCGTTTGTGCATAGAAAGCGGCCAACACCCGGCGGTGCTGAGAGATCAGGTGACCAGCCCCGGCGGCACCACCATCGCCGCCCTTCACGCTTTGGAGAACCGCGGGGTGAGAGGCGCCTTTTACGATGCGGTGCAGGCAGTGCTGCGCCGCACGAAAGAAATGCAGGGCAAATAATGGCAGAACGAGACAAATTGCTGGCTTATTTTCGCTCCGGCGGCGACGAGCAACCGGCAGCGAAGCTGCTGGATTTGGCAGAGGCCGCAGCCAAGAGCCGCAAATACAGAGTCACAGACTTTCTGGACCCTCACGCTTACAACATCGCCTCTGTCATCGCCGCCAACTATCCTCAGGTGAACTTGCTGGCGGACGGAGGCTTCGCTCATGCCGAGAGGGTGCGGGCGGCCTTCGTGGCGGAAGATTTTCTTGGCCAAGCCGACTTCGGCCTGGCCTTTTTGGAAGCCGGCTGGGACAAACGCTACTACAGCCTGGGCCACCGAGACGTGCTGGGGGCCTTCATGGGCTGCGGCTGCAAGCGGGAGACCTTGGGGGACATCGTCTTCGTCCCCGCCGGTGCGCAAATGGCGGTGGACAGGGTGCTGCTGCCCTATTTATTGAGCAACCTCACCTCTATCGGCTCCGCTCCCGTTTCTTTGAGGGAAATAACGAGAGAAGAACTTTTTCAAAAAGAAGAAAAAGTAAAACTCATCAGCGCCACGGTGGCCGACCTGCGTTTGGATGCGGTGGCCGCCGCCGGCTACGGCATCTCCCGCAGCCGCATGGCCGAGGAGATCAAAGCGCAAAACGTGAAAGTGAATTGGCAGGAAGCCAAAAAAGCGGCCCAGCCGGTGAAGGAAGGAGACGTCTTCTCTTTTCGGGGCCGGGGCCGGGTGGAAGTGGCCGAGGTGCGGGGCACCACCAGAAAGGGCCGCATCAGCATTTTGCTGAAGCGTTTCATTTGAAGAAAAGAGGTCAAAAGAAAGGGGGAGACCGGGCGTGTTCACGGCGGACGATATCAGAAAGAAAACTTTTACCAAAGGCTTCAGAGGCTACGACAGCCAAGAAGTGGATGCTTTTATCGCCGAGGTGGCCAAAGAATTCGACTACCTCTATTTAGACAATCTTTCTTTAAAAGAGACGGTGGAGCGGCTCAGCTCCAAGCTGGAATATTATCAGCAAATGGAGAGCACCATGCACAGCACCCTCACCGTGGCTCAGGAAACGGCGGAAGAGGTGAAGGCGGCCAGCCGCAAAAAAGCGGCGCTTTTGGAAGAAAAGACAGCCGCCGAATGTAAGCAGCTCTCGGAAAAAGCCCAAGCCGAGGCCAAGGCTCTGACGGAAGAAGCCAGGACCACCGCCGATAAAGTGAAGAGCAGCGCTAAAATGGAAGCGGAAAAAACTTTGAGCGAAGCGAAGAACACGGCGGAGCAGGTGCGCAACGAAGCCCAAACTTATGCCGATCGGCTGCGGCAAGAGGCAGAGACGGCCGCCGCTCAGTTGCGTTTGAACACTCAGACCGCCTGTCAAAAACTTTCCGAAGAAGCCCAGCAGGCAGCGGCCAAACTTTTGGCCGACACCCGCAAGCAAGTGGGGGATATGCAACTGGAAGCTTCTCAAAAGGCCAGAGAAACGGTGGCGGCGGCGGAAGAAAAGAGCCGCAAATTGATCTTCGAGGCGGAGGCCCGGGCCTCTTTGGCAGAAGACCGCTACGAAAATCAGGTGAGAAGATCGGCCCTGCACCGCAAAAATATGCTGCAGCTTTTGGAGAACCAGCTGGAGCAGTTAAAGAATTTCAAGTACGAAGAGTGACGAGCGGGGGAAGAAGGTCATGATTGTTTTGGTGCGCCACGGAGAGGCCACTCATCACACTTTGGGCCTCACCGGCGGCTGGACCGACTCCCAATTGACAGAGCGGGGCAGAGAACAGATGGAGGCGGCAGGCAGACGCTTGGCCGCCGAGCTGAGCGGCCCTGCAGGGGCGGGGCGCAGCTTTCGCCTTTTGAGCAGCGATCTTAGGCGGGCGGTGCAGTCGGCTCAATGCATAAAAGAAGCGGCGGCAGCTGCGGGAGTAGAGCTGACTTTGGAGCTCTGCCCCTTTTTGCGGGAAAAGAACAACGGCCAAGCGGCGGGACTGACAGAAGCGGAAGCGAAAAAAATTTTGCGGCGGCCCCAAAGAGAAGGGGACATCGATCACCGCAATTATCCCGGCGGCGAGACTCGGCGGGAATTTTATGCGAGGACCGCGGAAGGTCTGCCGCAAACGGCCGACTGGGAAAAAGAAGACCTCATCGTGGTGGCTCACAAGGGCAGCATCCAAAACCTCCTCTTCGCCTGGCTGGGGCTGGATATAGAAGAAGTGGCAGCTCATAATTTTTCTCTGGACGCGGCCCCGGCCAGCATCAGCGTGCTGGGCATCAACAAGTGGGGAGAGCACGCTCTCTTTTTGCTGAACGACACGGCTCATTTGGGAAGGGGAGGGACAGGCCTCTTTTCTTTTAAATTCGCCAAATAAAAAAGTTCTAGAAAAAGCTCCCGAGCTCATCGCAAAAAGTCCGAGCCGAAAAGTCCGGAGTCTATCTGAGAAAAGTCCGACGAAAAAGGTTCGGGCTCACCCGGAAAAATATTTTTTCAACCGCAGGCGAAGAAAGCTCTTCGCCAAATTTTTTATTGACGCACTTTGCTTGTTGCGCTATAATTATGATGTTTTTACAGAGCAGAACGCGATGAACAAGCGAGTAGCCCGGCGGCAGCGGCCAAGCGAATCAGGGCGGGTGGGAGCCTGAACGCCGATGTCGGGTGAAGATCTCTTGGGAGCGGCCGGACCGAAAACAGTCGAAGCTAAGCTCACGGCTGTCGCTAAGCCCGGACGGGTGCGCCCGCTACAGCGCGCAAGAGTGCGCTGCGGCGCGATCGGGGTGGTACCACGGGTGAAATGCTCGTCCCTTAGCGGACGGGCTTTTTTATTTAGCGTCCCCCGCCGCCTTCGGCGTCTTTCATCGCTGACTATCGATTTTGGAGGTGCAGACTTTGGATTACAGCAAGACCCTTAATCTTCCGGAGACAGACTTTCCCATGCGGGCGAATTTGCCTCAGCGGGAGCCGGAGCTTTTAAAATTCTGGGAAGACGAAAAAATTTATTGGCAGAAGCAGGCGGCTCATGCCGGTGCGCAAAAGTTCGTGCTCCACGACGGCCCGCCCTACGCCAACGGCCGTATCCACATGGGTACCGCCATGAACAAGATTCTGAAAGACATCATCATCAAATATAAATATCATCAAGGCTTCGATACGCCCTACGTGCCCGGCTGGGACACTCACGGCATGCCCATCGAACACGCGGCCATCAACGAGCTGGGCCTGAACAGAAACGAGATCGATCCCCTCACTTTGCGGAGAAAATGCCAAGAATTCGCCTTGGGCTGGGTGGATAAGCAGCGGGAAGATTTCAAACGGCTGGGCGTGCTGGGGGATTGGGAGCATCCCTACATCACTCTTCATCACGATTTCGAAAAGGGCCAGATCAAAGTTTTCGGCGAGATGGCCAAGAAGGGCTACATCTATAAAGGCAAGAAGACCGTTTATTGGTGCCCCCATTGCGAAACAGCTCTGGCGGAAGCGGAGATCGAATACGGCGAGCAGAAGACGCCCACCATCTTCGTGAAGATGCCTTTGGTGCAAGACAACGGCAAAATGCCGGAGGCCTGCCGGGATAAAAAGGCCTACATGGTGATCTGGACCACCACGCCGTGGACCATGCCCGCCAACGTGGCCGTGGCTTTGAACCCCAACTTGGAATACAGCTGGGTGGAGTGCGAGGGCGAAGTGCTCTTTTTGGCCAGCGGTCTTTTGGACGACGTGGCCAAGCGTTGTCATAAACAGTTCGGGCAAGTGTACGGCACTTGCTTGGGCAAAGAGATGGAATACGCAGAATGCGTCCATCCCTTCCCCGAATACAACGGACGGCGCAGCTTGGTGGTGCTGGCCGATTATGTGACGCTGGAAGCGGGCACCGGCTGCGTGCACACCGCTCCCGGCCACGGCGACGTAGACTTCGAGACCGGCCTCGTTTACAAACTGCCGGTGATCTGCCCCGTAGACGAGCAGGGCAAACTCACCGCCGAAGCGGGAGAGCGCTTCAAAGGCCTCTTCGTCTTCGACGCCAACGTGCCTATTTTGAAATATTTGGCCGAATTGGGCCTGCTTTTGGGCAAAGAGAGCATCAAGCATCAATACGCTCATTGCTGGCGCTGCAAAAACCCCATCATCTACAGAGCCACCAGCCAGTGGTTCGCCTCCATCGACGGCTTCAGAGAAGCTACTTTGAAAGCCATCGACGAAGATGTGAAGTGGATCCCCTCTTGGGGGCGGCAGCGCATCCACAACATGGTGGCCGATCGTCACGACTGGTGCATCTCCCGCCAAAGAGTGTGGGGCGTGCCCATCCCCGTTTTCTATTGCAAAAACTGCGGTGAGCACCTCATCAACGATGCTACCATCGAAAAAGTAGCCGAGATCTTCGGCCGAGAGGGCAGCGATGCTTGGTGGGCCCACAGCGCCGAAGAGCTGCTGCCGGAGGGCACGGTGTGCCCCCACTGCGGCGGCAAAGAATTTCGCAAAGAAAGCGACATCATGGACGTGTGGTTCGACAGCGGCTCCACCCACATGACGGTGGCAAGAGAGAGGCCCGAACTGTGCTGGCCCGTGTCTATGTATTTAGAGGGGAGCGATCAGCATCGGGGCTGGTTCCAATCTTCCCTTTTGACCAGCGTGGCCATCACCGGCAAAGCTCCTTATGAGAGCGTCCTTACTCACGGTTATGTGGTGGACGGCGAAGGGCGCAAGATGTCCAAATCCATCGGCAACGTCATCATCCCTCAGGACGTCATCAAACAGTACGGCGCCGATATCATCCGCCTGTGGTGCGCTTCCAGCGATTACAAGGCCGACGTGCGCATCTCGCCTAAAATTTTGAAACAGTTGGCAGAAGTGTACCGCAAGATCCGCAACACCATCCGCTACATTTTGAGCAACACCGCCGACTTCGACTATGCTGCGCAAAAAGTGGCTTACGATGAGATGCAGGAGCTGGACCGCTGGGCCCTCACCCGCCTGCAGGTGCTGATCAAAGACGTCACCGCCGCCTTCGAAGCTTACGATTATCACGTGCTCTTCCACGCCATCCACAATTTCTGCACCGTAGACCTGTCCAGTTTCTATCTGGATATTTTGAAAGACAGGCTCTACGCCAGCAAGGCCGATGCAAAAGAACGGCGCAGCGCTCAGACCGCCATGTACGAGATCTTGCTGGATCTGGTGGTGCTGTTGGACCCGGTGCTGTCGTTCACCATGGAAGAAGTGTGGCAGTTCATGACCAAGCCGGCGGGCGCTCCCGTCAGCGTGCAGATGCTGCCTTGGCCCCAAGTGAAAGAAGAATATCTCGACCCCGAGCTGGATGCCAAGTATGAAGAATTTTTGAGCGTGCGCAGCGAGATCAACAAAGTTTTGGAGGGAGCCCGCAGAGAAAAACTCATCGGCAACAGCCTCGACGCCAGAGTCGATCTTTATGCCCAAGGCGAAGCTTTAAAAATTTTAAAGAGCGTGGGCGCCGACCTGCGCACCCTTTTGATCGTCAGCGCCGCCGAGATCCACGAAGGCCTCAAAGAAGACGCCGCCGCCACCGGCAGAGAAGACCTGAAGGTGGCCGTGAGTCAGGCTCAGGGGCATAAGTGCGAGCGCTGCTGGGTCTATAGCGACGAAGTGGGGCAGGATGCCGAACATCCCACTCTCTGTGCCCGCTGTGCAAGCGTAGTGAAGTAGGAGCAAAAGATGAAAGACTTGGCGAAGAGTTGTCCTGTCGCCGTCATTCAAACAGGGCCGGCGGGCTTCGATAAAACAGAGACGCTGGCCAAGGCCGTCGCTTTGATCGAAGAAGCGGGGAAGCAGGGGGCGGGGCTCATCGTGCTGCCGGAGCTGCTCATCCCCGGCTATCCTTACGGCCTCACCTACGGCTTCAGCGTGGGGAGGCGCACGGCCCCGGGCCGTGCCGATTGGCTGCGCTACTACGAAGAAAGCATCCTCTGCCCCGGGCCGGAATGCGAGGCCTTGGGCAAGGCCGCCAAAGCGGCCAAAGCTTTCGTCAGCATCGGCGTCAGCGAACGGTCGTTTAAAGGCGCCACTCTTTATAACACCAATCTTATCTTCACGCCCGAGGGGGAATTGGCCGCCGTCCATCGCAAATTGAAGCCTACGGGAGCCGAACGCTGCGTGTGGGGAGATGCCGATAAAGGCTATTTCCCCACGGTAGAGAGCCCTTGGGGCCCTCTCGGCTGCCTCATCTGCTGGGAGAGCTACATGCCTTTGGCCCGGGTCGCTCTTTACGAAAAGGGCATCACCATTTATATCTCGTGCAACACCAACGACAACCCGGAGTGGCAGGACACGATCAAACACATCGCCATCGAAGGCCACGTGTTCTTCATCAATTGCGATCAATTTATCGCCAAGGCCATGTATCCCGCCGATCTGGCCTGCAAAGAAGAAGTCGCAGCTCTCCCCGAGGTGGTCTGCCGCGGCGGCAGCTGTATCGTCGATCCCTTCGGCCATTATGTGACTGAGCCGGTGTGGGACAAAGAAGCCGTCATCTACGCCGAGCTGGACATGAAGCAAGCGATCGCCAGCCGCATGGAGTTCGAGGCCGCGGGCCACTACGCCCGGCCCGATGTGTGTCATTTCTCTTTTGAAGATAAATAAAACGGCGCAAAGCCGAAAAAACAGGAGGTGAGGCGCCGATGCTGTCCCTTTGCGAAGCGGACAGTTGAGCGGCAGTTTTGGACCCCTTTATAGCCTTTTTAAATATCATCGCCATTATCTTTTTGGTGGGGCTGAACGGTTTCTTCGTAGCCTCGGAATTCTCTATCGTCAAAATGCGGCCCTCCCGCTTGGACACTCTCTTGAAAGAGGGGAACAGCCGGGCCCCGGCGGCGAAGATCGTGACGGAACATTTGGACGCCTATCTTTCCGTGACGCAATTGGGCATCACCATCGCCTCTTTGGGCCTGGGCTGGATAGGCGAGCCTGCGGTGGCGAAGATGCTGCAGCCGGCCTTCGGCCTTTTCAAATTCCCTCCGGCGCTGCAGCACAGCGTGTCGTTGGTGGTGGGCTTTTGCATCATCACCGCCTTGCACATCGTGTGCGGTGAATTGGTGCCGAAAAGTTTGTCCATCCAAAAGACGGAGAGCATCGTTCTCTTCGTGGCCCGGCCTCTCATCTTTTTCGACAGGCTGATGTATCCGGCGGTGTGGTTCTTGAACCACGTGGCCAACTGGATAGTGGCCCGTTTGGGCGTGGAGGCAGTAGGCGAAGCGGAAGAAGCTCATAACGAAGAAGAGATACGCATTTTGATGGAGGAGAGCCACAAACAGGGCTACATCGACAAGACGGAGCTGACCTATCTGGACAATGTGTTCGACTTCGCCGACCGCCGAGCCAACGATGTGATGGTGCCCCGCACCGACATGATCTGCCTTTATGCGGAAGATCCTTTGGAAGAAAGCATCAAAGTGGCCCTGCAGGAAGAGATGACCCGCTACCCCATCTGCGAAGAAGACAAGGACCACATCATCGGCTTTTTGCACATCAAAGATCTGCTGAAAGTTTTGCACGCAGGCCAAACGCCCGACCTTCGCTCTTTGGCCCGGGAGGTGCTGGTGGTGCCGGAAACTTTGCCTTTGAGCAAATTGTTGCATCTTTTGCAAAGGCGGCGCAGTCAGCTGGCCATCCTCATCGACGAATACGGCGGCACCGCCGGCATGATCACTTTGGAAGATATTTTGGAAGAGATAGTGGGCGATATCCAAGACGAATTCGACAAAGAGCGGCCGGAAGTGGAAGACTTGGGCGGCAATGCCTATTCTTTGGACGGCAAGCTGCTGTTGGAAGATGTGAACGCTCTCTTTCGTTTGGAATTGGACACCGACAACTGCGACACCATAGGGGGCTGGGTCTCCACTCACTGCGATTATCCGCCCAAGGCGGGGCAGCGGGTAGAGACGGAAGGAGCTGTCTTTGAGGTGAGCGAAGTGGACAAGGCCCGCATCACGCGAGTGAAGGTGGTGCCGGCCAAAGCCGAAGAAGAGGTGCAGCGGGCGGTGCGGGAAGAGTACGGCCAGGGCTGAACTGCATAACAAGGCACTTTTTAAGGAGAGACGCAGAGATGCGCCTCTTTTTTTAGTTTGGAGTGTGCCGGGCTCCCTCAGCAGTGTCATCTAAATCATTTGGATGTACAAGAGGGAGGAGTGAGGAGTGAGACGTAAAATTTTGCCGACCGGCACTTGATGCTGTTCGTGAAAATTTAAAGCGTTGACTTTCGACATCGTTCTTGTTACAATAAAGTTGCTTTGATATATCGCCTACCTCATGGTATGAGCGATGGAACCGCAAAGGGTACTCCCTGTTGTTTGCGGTATATATGAATAGAGCAGCGACCTAGCCGTTAGCCGACAAGCGGTATAGAAACAGTCGGACCGAAGTGAGCACGTCCTTCGCCGTTAGGCGAAGGCTTTTTTGTATAGAGAAAACCCCCACTTTTAGTGGGGGTTCTAAAGACTTATAGTTATGGACAGTCCATTCGGCAACCCTGT
>CANQBR010000049.1 GCA_947589605.1 uncultured Phascolarctobacterium sp.
TGCCGACGATCAACCCGTCCGCCTCCTCGAACTTCTTCGCCGCCTCGTTGACCGCTCCCTCCTGCAATTTTTTCCCCGGCCGCACCAGCACCTCCCACTCTCTCTCGTTCAAACGGGTGAGAAGGAAGACTTCGGCGCGAGCGCCGCTCTCTTTATGCCCCCATAAGCGGGCCGGTATCACCCGCGTATCGTTGAAGACCAGCACATCGTCGGGCCGCAAATAGTCCGGCAGCTCGTAAAAATGCCGATGCTCCAGTTCGCCGCTGTCTTTATGGATCACCAAGAGACGGGAATGATCCCGCGGCTCCACGGGCGTTTGAGCGATCAGTTCTTGGGGCAAATCATAGTTGAAATCGGAGACTTTCATAAAAATTTTCCTATAACGAGCGCAAATAAGTGCCGGGATAATAGTGGGCCAGCAAGTCTTCATAGGTCAACTTGGTGTTGCCGTTATAAAGCCCCCGGGCTCCCCAACAGCTCAGGCCCCGGCCGCTGCCCTTGCCGCTGCCTTTGATCAGCAGTTTTTCGTCTTTGTTGTCGCTGATGAGGTGATAGCCCGCCTCTATGTCCTTCCATACCGGGTCCTCGTTGGGGTTTATTTTGATGGGGATATCTTTGTGCCCCACTTCTGCGCCCCAATAGTTGGAGATAGGTACCTGCAAACTTTCAGGCACCGGCAGGCCGCTTTCCAGATCGAAAAGGGTGCTCGCAAGATCCAGCATCTGCCGAAGTTCTTCGCCGCTCACTCGGGCCGTCCCCTTCTCACCGTTGAAGATCAAATATTCTACTCGTCCCGTTGCGGCGCTGCGGTCTGCTCCCCACCGGGCCGGCCGCTCCTTCGTCCCTCTTAAAGGAGAAAGGCGGATGCTCTGCAATTTGCCGATGTCGTGGCCCCGCTGCTCCAAAAGGCCCTGCACCAAAAAGGGGGCCACCCGCCGCTCCCACTCTCTTTCCGGCGCATCTTCGTCGGGATCGTCCACACTGGCCAAATAATAATGCTCGCCCGCTTCGGTGCGGCCGCCGCTGCTGGAAGTGGTGACGGCCTCGGCCGGCAGCCCGTCTCTGTCGGCCAAATAGCGGCCCTCTGTAGCATGGATGGCGTTAGAGATCGCATATTTTTCCAATCGAGGCCCTCGGCCTTCATAAGGCAGTTCTTCGTCGTTGGCGGAAAGATCGTAAGCATCGTCTCGATGGATGTAGGCTTGATATAAAGCATAACTTCTGGCCGCCACCGCCTGAGCTTTGATCACTTCGTCCGGCCACACCGGCATGGTCTTGGGCGGCAGCACGCTGTATAGATAAGCTTCCAAGTCTACGATGTTGGTCACCAAAAGAGTCTGCTCTTGGGCCGTCACCTGCAAACTTCCCCGATAGCTACGCCTATTCACCTTGGGCAGCTTCTTGCCTTCCGCCGCCTCCACGGTTATCTTCCCTTTAAAATGCCTGTCGCCTAAAACTATCTCTCCCTCTTCCACGTGAAGAAAATATTTTCCCTCCTCGACGGTGAGCACCTTCCCCTGAGCAGTGCGCAAAGAAAAAGCCTCCTCCGCTTCCAGCTGGGCGTTGAACTGGCCCTGCACCAAGGCCACGCGCAACTCGCGGGCGCCGCACACAGCCCCCGCTGCCCACACTGTGATGAAGATGAGAAGACCGAAAATTTTTCGTTTCATTTATTTTCTCCCCGCTGCCTTAAGAAAGGCGGGGCACTTTGTAGACTGCGTTCAGCAAGATCAGCTCTTTGTTCACCGCCGTCTCTTTCCCCGGCCGCTCCTTGGGCAGAGGCTCATAGCGGTCTCTTTCGCTGAAGATGCAGCCGCAATAGGCCTGACGGTAGAGGCCCAGCTCCAAACTTCTGGCCTTCCCCGCCTCATAGCCGCAGCGAAAATCGGCATAATAAAAAGGCAGGCCCGCCGCCTCTCCCGCCGCTTCGCCCAAGCGTTTCACCAATTCGTGTTTTTGATAGATGCTCACCAAAAGGCTGCTGGTGAAAGCATCGTAGCCTCGTTCGGCAGCGAAGGCCGCCGCATATTCAAGGCGAGTCCTGTAACAATAAGCGCAGCGAAGACGGGGCTCTGCCAGCATCCCGGCGAGATAAGTCTCCAATTCGTAGCGCTTGTCTACATAAAGACGCACCTTTTCTTTTCGGCACAGCTCTTCCAGAGCCGCCAGGCGAGCTTTGAATTCTTTGTAAGGATGGATGTTGGGATTGTAGAAGAGCACGTCTATCTCGTGGCCCTGCTCCCGCAACGATTCTAAAGGATAACAGGCACAGGGGCCGCAGCAGGCGTGGAGCAAGATTTTCATGAACGCTCCTCAAAGGGCAGGCCCAAATAGCGGTAAGCTTCCCGTGTGGCTATCCGCCCCCGGGGAGTGCGCTGGATCATGCCCTGTTGCATCAAATAAGGTTCGATCACATCTTCGATGGTGCCCGCTTCTTCGCTCACTGCTGCAGCGATTGTCTCGATGCCCACCGGTCCGCCTCCGAAAGTTTTCACGATGGCCAGCAGCACCCGCCTATCGTTGCGGTCCAGCCCCAGGCTGTCCACTTCCAATTTGCCGAGAGCTTCTTTGGCCAATCGTTCGGTGATGGAGTCTAAGCCCAGCACTTGGGCGAAGTCCCGCACCCGTTTCAGCAGACGATTGGCGATACGAGGCGTGCCCCGGCTGCGCCGGGCGATCTCCGCCGCTCCTTCCGGCTCGATGGCCACCGCCAAAAGTTCTGCCGACCTGCTGATGATGTATTGCAATTCTTTGGGTTGATAAAATTCCAAACGACACTGCACCCCGAAGCGATCCCTAAGAGGAGCGGAGATAGCGCCCAAACGGGTGGTGGCCCCCACCAAAGTGAAGCGGGGCAGCTCCAGCCGCACGCTGCGGGCGCTGGGCCCTTTGCCGATGATGATGTCCAAGGCGAAGTCTTCCATAGCGGAATAGAGGATCTCTTCCACCGCTTTGGAAAGACGATGCACCTCGTCGATGAAGAGCACATCGTTGTCGCCTAAATTGGTGAGGATAGCGGCCAAGTCTCCCTGCCGCTCGATGGCCGGCCCGGAGGTGACCCGGATGTTCACGTTCAATTCGTTGGCGATGATGTTGGCCAAGGTGGTCTTGCCCAAACCGGGAGGGCCGAAGAGGAGCACATGGTCCAGCGCTTCCCCTCGGGCCGCCGCCGCCTTGATGAAGACGGACAGGTTGTCTTTCACCTGTTGCTGGCCGATATATTCGCTTAAGAGCCGGGGACGGAGGCTGTACTGCCAGCTGTCTCCTTCCTGCTGGCCGCCGGTCACGATCCGGCTTTGAGGCTCTTGAAAGTCCATGCTGTCTACCTCTGCTTTTTAGCGGCGAAAAGGCGCAGGGCCCGAGGCAATATCTCTTCTGCGCTCAAAGAGGCGCAGTCGGGTATATGCTCCAAAACGGGCATGATCTCGCTGTTGGCATAACCTAAAGAGGCCAAGGCTTCGATGGCTTCGGCCACCGGGCTCGCCGCACCGCCGCCGTCGACGCTGAGCTCCCGGCCGCCGCTGTCGGTGAAGCCGCCCACTCTGTCTTTCAATTCCAGCACCAATCGCTCCGCCGTTTTCTTGCCGATGCCCGGCAGTTTGGTCAGCACCTTCATGTCTTTGCTGCGCAGGGCCAAATAAAAAGCGGACGGTTTGATGGCCCCCAGTATCCCCAAGGCTACCTTGGGCCCCACGCCGCTCACTCCCAAAAGCAGCAGGAAGAGCTCGTAGCCTTCTCTGGTCAAAAAGCCGAAGAGCAAAATGGCGTCTTCTCTCACGGCGGTGTGGATGTAGAGCCTTACCTCCTGCTTCGTCTGCAGACGGCTCAATTCACCGGCGGCCATGAAGACTCTGTAGCCCACGCCGCCCTTGGTCTCGATGATGCAAGTCTCTAGGCCGAGCTCGCTCACCTGTCCCCGTAAACTGCCTATCATCTCACCACTCTCCCCGTATCTTTCGAACCGGCCGCCGCTTCTGTCCACCGTCTGGTAGCTGCGTTGTGCAGACCGCAGATAGCCGCCGCCAGAGCATCGGCCACATCGTCGGGGCGGATCTTTTGGCGGATGTTCAAAAGATGCATCACCATGAAGATCACCTGCTCCTTGGAGGCACTGCCCGTCCCCACCACGCTCTGCTTGATCTGCATGGGCGTGTATTCCAAGACCGGCAGACCGCTGTTGGCCGCCGTCAAGAGGGCCACGCCTCGGGCCTGCCCCACCGGGATGGCAGTGGTCACGTTGCGGTTGAAAAAGAGCTTTTCGATGCTCATGAAGTCTGGCTTATAGTCTGTGATCAGACCGCTCAGCTCCCTATAGATTTTTTGCAGCCGCAGCTCCGGCAGCTGGTCTTTATCGGTGGTCACCGCTCCGTAACAAAGGGGGCGCAGGCTGTTGCCCACCTGCTCCACCACTCCGTAGCCGCAAATGGCGGTGCCCGGGTCTATCCCTATGGCGATCATTGTCTTTTTCTCACCGAGGCCTGTAGTCCTTCTGCTTTCGGCCCTTTATAAAAGTGGCAGGCATCCGCCTGCCCGCCACTTAGCATCACTCTTCTTCCTCCGGCAATTCGGCGTTGGAATAAACATCCTGCACGTCGTCCAATTCTTCCAAAGCGTCCAGCAGCCGCTGCACCTTTTCGGCGTCCTCGCCGCTGAGGGCGGTGGTGGTGTTGGGCAGCATGGTGATCTCCGCATCTTCCGCTTCGATGCCGGCGTCTTCCAATGCTTTGGCCACGGCGTCGAAGTTGGCAGGTTCAGTGAGGATCTCGAAGCCTTCTTCGTCGCTCTTGATATCTTCGGCTCCCGCATCCAAGGCGACGAGCATCAGGTCGTCTTCGCTGAGGCCGCTCTCCGCACCGATCCAGAAGCTTCCTTTTTGTTGGAACATGTAGCTGACACAGCCGCTGCCTCCCAAGTTGCCGCCGTGCTTAGTGAAAACATGGCGCACATCGGCGGCGGTGCGGTTGCGGTTGTCGGTGAGGGCCGTCACCATCACAGCGATTCCGCAGGGCCCGTAGCCTTCGTAAGTTACTTCTTCGAAACTGCTGCCTTCCAGAGCGCCGGCGCCTTTGGCGATGGCCCGCTGGATATTTTCTTTGGGCACGTTGTTGGCCTTGGCTTTGCTCAAAGCCAGCTTCAATTTCATATTGCCGGTAGGGTCGCTGCCACCCATGCGCACGGCGATGGTTATCTCTCTGGAAATTTTAGTGGTAATCTTGCCACGCAAGGCGTCGGCCTTGCCTTTTTTATGTTTGATATTAGCCCACTTACTATGTCCCGACATAGTTTTCTGCCTCCAAACTTGCGGCCGCCGGGCGGCCCTTGGGTTTATTTGTTCATACGAAATGATTATACAATGAGAAGTTTCTATTTTCAAGATTTTACGCAGAGGCTGCGCAAAATCTTTCTGTCTTCAGCCGCGCAGGGCGGCGATGGCCGCCGCCGCATCTTGCGCCCCGTAAATGTAGGAGCCGGCCACCAAGATCTCGGCCCCGGCTTCTTTCACCAAAGGAGCCGTCTTTGCCGTGATGCCTCCGTCAACTTCTATGGGCACCTGCAGCCCCCGCTCGTCCAAAAGGGCCCGCAGACGGCGGATCTTGTCCACCCCTTCGCCGATGAAGGCCTGCCCGCCGAAGCCCGGGTTCACCGTCATCAAGAGCACCATGTCGAGGATCGGCAGAACTTCTTCCACCGCCGCAAGAGGAGTGGCGGGGTTGAGGGCCGCGGCGGCCTTCATGCCCGCCTCTTTTATCTGCTGCAGGCAGCGATGCAGATGCTTGGTGGCTTCCGCATGGACGCACAAAAGATCGGCTCCGGCTTTTTGAAAAGCATCGATATATTTTTCCGGCTGCTCCACCATCAGGTGGCAATCGAAAAAGAGAGGAGTGACGGGCCGCAGCTTCTTCACCACCGGCGCCCCGAAGGTGAGATTGGGGACGAAGCAGCCGTCCATCACGTCGATGTGCAGCCAATCGGCGCCGGCCTCTTCCACCTTGCGGATCTCGTCGGCCAAGCGGGAGAAATCTGCAGACAAAATAGAAGGAGCAATGATCGTCATCTTCAGACCTTCCTTCCCGGCCACGCCTTCATCTCTTTCAGGATGGCCAGATAATTTTCATAACGGGAGGGAGCGATGGCCCCCGCCTTTACTGCCTCCTTCACGGCGCAGCCCGGCTCGTGGCTGTGGCTGCAGGGCCGATAACGGCAGTTCCCCGCATAAGCGGCGAATTCTTTGAAAGCGGCGGCCGCATCCGACCGGGGCCCCTCTTCCAAAAGCACATTGCCGAAGCCCGGTGTGTCGGCCAAATAGCCGCCGGCAAAAGGCAGCAGTTCAGCATAACGGGTGGTGTGCTTGCCCCGGTCGATCTTAGCGCTCAGCTCCCCGGTGCCCCGCAAAGCCCCCGGGGCCAAAGCGTTGACGAGAGAACTTTTTCCCACGCCGCTGGGCCCGCCCAAGGCACAGGTCTTCCCCCGCACTTTTCTGCGAAGCTCGTCGAGCCCTCGCCCCGTTTTGGCAGAAAGGAGCAGCACTTCGTAGCCTGCTTTTTCGTAAAGAGCAGCGATCTCTTTCGCCTCTTCTTCTGAAACCAAGTCTGTTTTATTCAACAGCAGCAGCACGGGCACCCCGGCGTTTTCCGCCAAGGCCAGCAATTTATCGGCGATGAGGGAGCTGAAGGCAGGGCGGGCACAGGCAAAGGTCAAAAGCAAAAGATCGAGGTTGGCCATGGTCGGGCGTTCGATGAAATTGCTTCTGGGCAAAATGTCCGTCACCATGCCCTCGGCCCCGACGCTCTCGATGAGGACCCGATCCCCCGTCACCAAAGAGTAGCGCCGCTGTTTCATGCGCCCTTTGATCTTGCAGGGGACCACTCTGTCTTCTGTGGCCACGTAATAGTAGCCGCTGTAAGTTTTAAGGACTCTCCCCTCTTCTTTCACAAGCTCTTTTCCTCCGCCCTCACGCCGTCGCAGATGAGGGTGACCGTGGCGGGAGGAGCATAATCCAGCCGCTGCCTGATCCGCACGCCGCCCCGCTGTTTGCCTCTGTAAAGGCTGATGCTGCCGGTCATATCGGTGAGGATGATCTCCACGTCGTGGCGTTTATTGTTGCCGGGCACCACGAATTCCACATAAGTGTTTTTCATCGCCGGCCCGGAGCTGATGACCACGTCCACCTTATCGCCGCTGCTCAACTTGGTGCCCACCGGCGGGTCTGCGCTCTTGACGGTGCCCTTGGGCTCGTTGCCCTGCACCTCGCTCACTCTGCCCAAGGTGAGCTGGGCCTTGCTCAAAAGGGTCTGGGCTTCGCTCAATTTTTTGCCCACGATCTCCGGCACCGGTCTGTCGCCTTCGCACAACAGAAGATCGATGTCGCTGCCCTTGGGCGATCTTTCCGTGCCTTTGGGCGAGGAAGAAGCAACGGCCCCCACCCGCACGCCTTTCACATATTTATATTCCACTCGGCCCACGTTGAAGCCGGCCCCTTCCAGCACGGCGGTGGCCTTCACCAAAGACATACCCGTCACATCGGGCACTTCTTTCAATTCGGCGCCGCGGGAGATGGTGAGAGTGATGGTGCTGTGCTCTCTCGCCTTATCGCCGGCGTTCACGCTCTGGTCCATCACCAGCCCCGCTTTGAAGGAGGGATCGTTGCTGAAGCTCTCTTCCAATTTAACCCGGAAGTTTTTCCCTTCCAAAGTTTTCTGCGCTTCCACCACCGTCATGCCCACCACATCGGGCACCGGCGCTTCTTTGTAGCGCAGGCTGAAGAAAAAGTGAGCGCACATGCTGATGACCACCACCAAAAAAGTGATGAGCAACAGGATACGGGTCCAGTTGAGCCGCCGTTTTTTGCCCCGCCGAGGGTAAACATCGCCGACTGGCTCCGCCTTTTTCTTTTGAAATTTATTTTTCAGCACGGCCAGTACGGAGCTTTTGGGGAGTTGCTCCGGTTCGGTAGGCAGTTCTTTGGTGAGGGGCAGAGTGTCTCCCTCGGCCCCGCCGTCTTTTTCCGCCGCTGAGGCCGCAGGCCGCCGCATGATCTGGGTGGCCGCTTCTTCTTCGGACAAAGGAGCCGCAGCAGTCTCCGTTTCTCTTTGCACCAGGTCGCCTACTTCAAAGGACAGATCTTTATCGTCGCTGCCGTACAATTTCGCCAAAAGAGCCTGCAGGTCTTTGCGCATTTGGCTGGCGTTCTCGTAACGCTGCTCCGGCTTTTTGGCCATGGCCTTGTCGATGATCTCCTGCAGTCCCTCCGGCACTTCTTCCATGTGATCTTGCAAACGGGGGATGGGCTGAGCAGCGTGCATCATGGTCACCGCTACCGCAGTGGGCCCGTTATAGGGCACCTGACCGGTGAGCATCTCGAAGAGGACCACGCCCAAACTGTACACGTCGCTGGCGGCAGTCACCTTCCCGCCCTCTGCCTGCTCGGGAGAAAGGTAGTGGACACTGCCCATCACCGAGGCGGAAAAGACCACCGTCTGGCTGCTGATCATCTTGGCGATGCCGAAGTCGGCGATCTTAGGCTCCAGTTCGTTATCGATGAGGATGTTTTGGGGTTTGATATCGCAGTGGATGATATTGCGGTTATGCGCATGCTCCAAAGCGTTGGCCAAACGGGCGGCGATGAGCAAGGCGGCCCTGATGCTCAGCCGATGCTTTTGCAGCAAAGTCTTCAAAGTGGTGCCCCGCACGTATTCCATCACGATGTATTGATCGGGCCCGTCCAAGGCCACGTCGTAGATGTTGATGATGTAGGGATGATAGAGACGGGCGACGGACCTAGCTTCCCGCCTAAACTGCTCCACCAAGTCTCGATCGGAAGCCAATTCGGGCCGCAGCATCTTGATGGCTACGTTGCGGTCCAGCAATTCATCCTGTCCCAAGTAGACCTGAGCCATGCCGCCGGCGCCCAAGGGGCT
Source organism: uncultured Phascolarctobacterium sp. (assembly GCA_947589605.1). Taxonomy (GTDB): domain Bacteria; phylum Bacillota; class Negativicutes; order Acidaminococcales; family Acidaminococcaceae; genus CANQBR01. The sequence continues at coordinate 8,919 of CANQBR010000049.1, forward strand.
CAATACCCGATAACGGCCGTTCAAAAGTCTGCCGATGATCTTTTCTTCACTCACTCTCGCCACCTCCTTCGGAAGGGGCAAGACCGACGATCTCCCGCAGCAGGATGAAGGAGACATTGTCTTTGCCGCCGTTGTCCAAAGCGGCGTCTAAAAGTTTATCGGCGGCCGTCTCGCCGTCAGTCTCTGTCAAAATGGCTGCGATCTCTTCGTCCCGCACCATATCGGAGAGGCCGTCGGAACAAAGAAGGATCTGATCGCCGGCAGCCAAAGAAAAGTGGCACAGCTCCGGCTCCACCTTTTCTTCTACGCCCAAAGCCTGCAGCAGCATGTTGCGCTTGGGATGGATGAAGGCTTCTTCGGAAGTGATCTTCCCTTCCTGCAGCAGCGCCCCCACCACGCTTTGATCGTGAGTGATGCAGGTGAGCACGCCTTCCCGATACAGATAGAGGCGGCTGTCGCCGATGTGGGCCACATAGGCAGTGCCGTCCTCAGCTAGGTAGAGAGCGGTGAGGGTGGTGCCCATCTCTCGATACTGGGCATTTTCCTGAGCCATCTTGTAAACGTGGGCATTGGCCTTGGCGCAGGCCTCCAACAAAATATATTCGATGCCCACTTTCTCCGTCAGGTCTTCCCCCTCCCCCGTATGCACGTGGCGAAGGGGATGAGTGGCTGCCTCGAAAGCTTTGACGGTGGCCCGGCTGGCTATCTCTCCCGCTGCATAGCCTCCCATGCCGTCGGCTACGGCGAAAATATCCGGGCTGCGCAGCAGCAGCGCATCTTCGTTATTGCTGCGGACCCTCCCGACGTGGGTCCTACTGATCACCTGCACCGCTATATCCTCCTTCATGCTCGCCGGCCTTGGCGGCGGCTCCCCGCAGCTGGCCGCAGGCGGCGGCTATATCTTTGCCCATTTCTTTGCGTAAAGTGGCGTTGAGGCCCGCTCTTTGCAAACGGCGGCAAAAAGCTCGGCAGTCCTTCATCGTCGGCCGTTCGATCCCTTTATCCGGCACCGGGTTGGCGGGGATGAGGTTCACCGCCGCATTCTGACCTTTAAGATAAAAAGCCAAGAGCTTGGCATCTTCTTCTGTGTGGTTGAGCCCGGCGATCAAAATATATTCGTAAGTCACCTGACGGCCGCTGTCTGCTCCGTAAGCAGCCGCAGCTTTCAGCACCGCCGGGAAGGGATAGGCCTTGTTCGCCGGCATCAGAGCCGAGCGCACTTCCTGCCGAACGCTATGG
>CANQBR010000050.1 GCA_947589605.1 uncultured Phascolarctobacterium sp.
GGAGCAGGTGCCGGGAGGCCGCTTGGATTTCGGCCAAAAGTGGAGTGCCGGGCCACCTTCATCCGTCCCGACGGCCGGGTGAACGCTTCTTTGCGCCCGCCCAAAGAAGAAGCTCTTTATCTGGACGCACAGAGGCTGGAAAAATATATGCGGGAGAGAGGCGGCAGCATGCCCTACGGCGACGGCACGCCGCCGGAGATCATCAAGCAAAAGTTCGACCTCTCCAAAGCGGCCTTCAAACGGGCCTTGGGCCATTTGCTGAAAGAAGGGAAGATCCGCCAAGAGGACGGCTGGACCCGTCTCGTGCAAGAGAGCGAAGACGGTGAGCTTTGACGGCGGCCTCTCACCGCTCGCGCCGCGCAAAAAAGGCTGCCGCAAGAGGCGGCTTTAAATGAAAAAAAGAAAGTATTTTCGGGGCATCGCAGCTGCTTTCGCTCAGCTGCGGGAGCCTCGAAATTTTTGAAGAAAAAGGGCTTGACAAACAAATGCTTATTACATATAATCTAGGCCGTAGGGTTCGAGAGCAAGAGAGAGTTACCCCCTTTGTGAGGCCAACATCGCAAATAGTGGAGATTGAGTGATTGAGGATCATTCAGTCTCCTTTTTGTTTTTTGCGGGCCCTGGCTGTATCTCAAGACCTGTTCGGCAGTGTATAGTGAGATGAGAGCAAAGAGAGTTCAAGCTGAATAGTTGTTGGGCAAAAAGTTCCGGAAAACGATCGAGACACCGCAAAAGGAGCGCCGCTTCAAAGGTTGGCCCCGCAGGTGCAAAGGCAGTGAGCTGCCGCGTCGATCGCGCCGCTGTGATGCTTTTTGACGAAGTCAGGTCAGGTCTTAATTCGTGCAGCGTTCTGCGAGCGACGGAATGTGCAAGCCCACAACAGAGAGCCCGGCAGTTTTGACAGCCGCAGCTAGGCTTTCGGCAAAGCTTTTGCCGAGGCGAGCTGCCATCAAAAAGACCGCGGCTGTCCTCCCGGCAGTCACAAGGGAGATATCGGCGCTTTGTACCCTTTTCCGTTTACCGCGGAAGAGGGTATTTTTGTTGTCTGCGGTGTCCGGAAACCGACGACGGCAATAATATAAACGTTTTCATCCCGATAAATCTTTACAGTCGAAAGGAGAAATTTGTGATGAGCGTTGAGATCTACGCACTATTCTCTTACGCATTCACAGCGGCGATCGCCCTTTTCATGATCGCCATCGTCGTATTGTTGAACAAACTCATGAGCGGCTCTAACAGTGAAGGAGGCGAGCAATAATGGAAGCGTCTTTCGTAGCCGAATTATTCCCCGGCATAGCATCTCTTCTGGTGCAAGACCCCACCATCGCCATCGCCCGTATCTTCTTGGTGGCCTTCGGCTTCGTGCTGGCCTACCTGGGCTTTAAACGGGTGCTGGAACCTTTGATCATGGTGCCCATGGGCGTGGGCATGATCTGCATCAACTGCGGCGTCCTCTTCTTGGAAGGCGGCAAGTTGGGCACTCTTTTCCTGGATCCTCTCGTGAGCGATCCCAAACAATTGGTGGACATCATGCAGGTGAACTTCCTGCAGCCCATCTACAACCTGACGTTCTCCAACTCTCTGGTAGCCTGCATGGTCTTCTTGGGCGTAGGAGCCATGTGTGAGATCGGCTTCATTCTGGCCAACCCCTGGACCAGTATCATCATCGCCATTTTCGCCGAGGCCGGCACTTTCGCCACTTTGGTCTTGGGCGTGCATTTGGGCCTGACTCCTCCCGAGGCTGCGGCCGTGGCCTCCATCGGCGGCGCCGACGGTCCCATGGTGCTGTTCACTTCCTTGATGCTGGCGCCTCATCTCTTCGTGCCCATCAGCGTTATCGCCTACCTCTATCTGTCTCTCACTTACGCCGGCTATCCTTGGCTGCTGAAAGCTTTGGTGCCGGAAAAATACAGAGGCAAAGACATCATCTTCGATGCTCCCGAAGTTCCCAAATCCAAAAAATTCATCTTCATCCTCATCTGCTGCGGTCTGCTCTGCCTGCTGCTGCCCATGGCCGCTCCTCTGATCATGAGCTTCTTCTTGGGCTTGGCCATCAAAGAGGCCGAGATCGTTCCCTATCAGGATCTGCTGGAAGGCGCTCTGCTCTACAGCGGCACTTTGATGCTGGGCCTGCTGCTGGGCACTCTGTGCGAAGCTTCCACTCTGCTGAACCCGAAAGTTGCTCCTCTTATCGTGCTGGGCGTTTTGGCCTTGACCGTGTCCGGTGCCGTAGGCATCTTGGGCGGCTGGGTAGTTTACTGGTTCAAGAAGGGCAACTTCAACCCGGTAGTCGGCGTGTCCGGCGTATCCTGCGTGCCCACCACCGCCAAGATCGCGCAGCATGCTGCTGAGGATGTGGACATGTTTGCCGTAGTAATGCCCGTAGCTATGGGCGCCAACATCGCCGGCGTTATCGTTTCGGCTATCGCCTGCGGTGTGTTCATCGCTACCATCGGCATGGTGAAAGTTTAAAAAAGTCTTGCCCCTTTGGCCTCGGCCTAGGCCGAGGCCGTGAGGCCCAGGGCAGGGATAGCGCATGGATATCAAACTCTGTTTTTACGACCTGCTGAGATCGACCAACGAGACGGCCGCCGCTGCCGCTGCCGAAGGAGCAGCCGAAGGCACAGTCATAGTGGCCGCCCGACAGAGCGGCGGCAGAGGAAGGCTCACCAGACACTTCGTTTCCCCCGAGGGCGGGCTCTACTTCTCTTTGATCCTGCGCCCCGCTATCGATCCGGGCTGTGCCGCCCAGCTCACTTTGCTGGCCGGTGTAGCGGTAGCGGAAGCTGTCAACCGTCTGTACGAAACAGATAAGGCGCAGATCAAATGGCCCAACGACATCCTCTGGCAGGGACGAAAAGTTTGCGGCATCCTCTCCGAAGCGGCTCTGAACGAAACGGGCATCGACTACGCAGTGATCGGTATCGGCGTGAACGTCGCTTTGAAGGCGGAAGCTATCCCGGCCGATTTGCAAGGCATAGCCGCCTCCCTCTCGGTCGAGACGGGCAGGGAAGTGACGCCACGCTGTGTGTTGGACGAGATCTTGCGGCGTTTCGACGACCTGTACGAAGAATGGCTGCATAAAGGAGCGGCGCCGATGCTGGAGCGCTGGCGGCGCCTGAGCTGCACCTTGGGCGCCGAGGTCCGGGTGCTGGACGACGGCTGCGAACTTTGCCGAGGCACGGCCGTTGCCGTCGATGAAAGAGGAGCTCTGCAAGTTTGCGATGAGCAGGGCAGTTGCAAGACCTTCGATTTCGGTGAGATCAGCCTGCGTTGACCGCCGGCTCCCAAAGGAGCCGCTCAGGTGAGCGCAGCCGCAGGCGTTTGCTGCAGGGAGGAGCGTATAGCAAATGAGTAACGCGGATTATATCGACAACAGCATGAGAGGGGTAGGTTCCGTTGCTATGCTCATCGCTCTGACCAAGACCTTGTTGGATGAGCAAAGGCTGAAAGATACCGCTATGCGGCTGGGCTACCGTGTGGTCGTTACGGAAGTAGGCGGCAGGGCCGGTTTCGACGGCTTCGACGAAAAGGTCATCAAAGCGGTGGTGGGCGCCGGCCTCAACGGCGGCATCATCGCCAAACAGAGCAATGAGATCCATGCCTTGGTCCATGCCACCGAAGAAGCCAAGAAGGGCATACTGATCAGCGTGAGCCGCACCAGCAGCTTGGCCATGAAGGTGGTCATCGCTCGGGACGAGCACTGGCTGGCAGTGGCCATGTTCGGCCTCTCCGCCCTGCACTACATGACCAATCATGAGCGGGCGGGGCTGGGCATCATGCACATTTGATCGGCCCCCTCACCTAAAAAAGCCTCACAACTTTATAGTGGAATGAGAGAGATGAAAGCGGAACCGCCGCCTTGGTCTCTCTTTTTGTTTTTTCCGGGTTATCGGTTCCAAGACTTTTTCTATTAGGAAAGGAGAGACTGTAATGGAGTTTCAAAAAGTCACTCGCGAGTGGGATACTCGCAAGAAAGACACACTGGCCCGCCTTAACGCAGCAGCTCCGCTGGTCAAGGAAGGGAAGATCGTCGATGCCAAGGATGCGGTTGCCCTGTTGGAAACCGTCATCAAACCTTTCGACAAGGTGAACATCGAAGGCAATAACCAGAAGCAGGCCGATTTTCTGGCCCAGTGCCTGTGCAAGATGGACCCCGGCAAGGTGCACGATCTGCACATGGTGCAGTCGGTGCTGACCCTGCCCGAGCATCTGGATGTTTTCGAAAAAGGCATCGCCAAGAAGCTGGATATGTCCTTTTCCGGCCCTCAGGCCGGCCGCATCGCCGAATTTTTGCAAGCCGGCAAATTGGAATTGGGCGCCATCCACACTTACCTCGAACTCTACGGCCGCTACTTCCTGGATCTTACTCCCAAGGTAGCTTTGGTAGCAGCCACCATGGCCGACCGTGAAGGCAATCTCTTCACCGGCTTCAGCACCGAGGATACCCCCGCCATCGTGGAAGCCACCAAGTTCCGTCAGGGCATCGTGGTGGTACAGGTCAATCAGATCGTAGACAAACTGCCGCGGGTGGACATCCCCGGCGATTGGGTAGACTTCGTCATCCAATCTCCCAAACCTTTCTACATCGAGCCTCTCTTCACCAGAGACCCCGCTTTGATCACCGATGCTCAGGTACTGAAGGGCATGATGGCCATCAAAGGCATCTACGGTGAGTATCAGGTCGAGTCTATGAACCACGGCATCGGCTTCGATACCGCCGCCATCGAGCTCTTGCTGCCCACTTACGGCGAGCAACTGGGCCTGAAAGGGAAGATCTGCAAGAACTTCATCCTCAATCCCCATCCTTCCCTCATCCCCGCCATCGAGACCGGCTGGGTAGAATCCGTTCACTGCTTCGGCGGCGAGCTGGGCATGGAAGACTATGTTGCCGCCCGCAGCGATATCTTCTTCGTAGGCCCCGACGGCTCCATGCGTTCCAACCGCGCTTTCTCGCAGACTGCAGGCCACTATGCCATCGATATGTTCATCGGCGGCACTCTGCAGATCGATCCTTACGGCAACTCTTCCACCGCCACCGCCAACCGTGTGGCAGGCTTCGGCGGCGCTCCCAACATGGGCTGCGACCCCAAGGGCCGCCGTCATTCCTCTTATGCTTGGCTGAAATGCGGCGAGGAGTACGGCATCAAAGAGCAGCTGTGGGGCCCCGTGCACCGCGGCAAACGTTTGGTAGTGCAACTGGCCGAGACCTTCCGCGAAAAGCTGGCCCCCGGCTTCGTAGAAGAGCTGGACGCCTTCAAGCTGGCTAAGAACGCCAATCTGGCCATCGAGCCCGTTATGATCTACGGCGACGACCTGACTCACGTCATCACCGAGGAAGGCATCGCTTATCTGCACAAATGCCGCACCATGGAAGAACGCACCGCCGCTATCCGCGGTATCGCAGGCTTCACCGAAGTGGGCATGAAGGCCGACCCCAAGGAGACCAAGAGGCTGCGTGAAGCCGGCATCATCAAGACACCGGCCGATCTGGGCATCGATATCTCCAAGGCTACCCGGTCCATGCTGGCAGCCAAGAACGTTCACGACCTGGTAGAATGGTCCGGCGGTCTTTACAATCCGCCTGCTAAATTCAGGAACTGGTAAGAGGAGGAGAGTAAAGTGGCATTACAAACTTTAGAATTCACTTTTAAATCCGAAGCTACCCAAGCTATCGCCAAGCCCTGGTCTCATCTGGGAGTTACCGGCAGCGGCGATCTGGAAGTTTTGATGGAGAAGAAGGACCTGGGCGGCGACGTCAAAGCCAAGGTCATCACTCCCGTTAAAGGCTTCGACCAAGTTTGGGAGCGGATGCTGGCCAAATTCGTCAACGATACCGGAGTAGGCAACGTCAGCATCGAGATCAACGACGACAATGCTACCCCCATCGTGGTCTACATGCGCTTGCGTCAGGCTCTGGCAGAAGCACAAGCAGAGGAGGCTGAATAAGAATGAGATCCTGGAATGAGTTAGAGACCGGCAGTTTCTTTGATGCCAATGCCCGGGAAAGGGCCGTAGGCATGGTGGACAAAGGCAGCTTTACCGAACTGTTAGGGCCCCTGGACCGCTTCATGAGCCCTCATCTGCCGGTGCTGGGCACCGCCGTGGAATTTGACGACGGCACCGTTACCGGCGTAGGCCTCATCGGCAAACACCCTGTGTTCGTTATCTCCATGGAAGGCAAATTCATCGGCGGCGCCATCGGCGAAGTGAACGGCGCCAAGATGGTGGGCTCCATCCGTTTGGCTCTGAAGACCGCAGAAGAGCTGAAAGCCGCTCATCCCGACGATTACGAAGAGCGCCGTCCCATGGTGGTCATCTCTTTCGAGACCGGCGGCGTGCGTTTGCACGAAGCCAACGCCGGCCTTTTGGCTCACGCCGAAGTTATGGATGCCTTCCAAGACTGCCGCAAGAAATTGCCTGTAGTATCCGTAGTAGGCTCTAAAGTAGGCTGCTTCGGCGGCATGGGCTTCGTAGCCGCAGCCACCGACGTGATCATCATGAACGAGCAGGGCCGTATCGGCCTCACCGGTCCCGAGGTCATCGAGCAGGAAATGGGCAAAGAGGAATTCGATGCTTCCAACAAAGCTTTGGTCTACCGCACCACCGGCGCCAAACACAAATACATCATCGGCGACTGCAACTATTTGGTGGAAGACAAGATCGGCGCCTTCCACGCAGCTTTGGCCGACGTGGCCGCTAAAAGCATGGAAGAGATCGAGGGCATGCGCCGCATCGGTTCTTTGAAACTGGTGCAGGAGCAGCAAGGTCTGGTCAAACTGGTCGGCGATATGCAGCCCAAGGATTCCATGGACCTGTGGAAATATTACGGCAACGAGGACCCGGCGGAATTGCCCGAAATGACTACCGAAGAGTTCCTGAAGGTTGTTAAACGCAGGGTGCGCCCCTAAAGCGAGGAGGTAACGAAGATGGATGAAATGGACAACACTATGATAGGTCGCGGTCGTGACGCAATCGAGATGATTGTGGACGAAGGCACTTTCGTAGAAAACAAAGTAGGCGATGCCGACTTCGACCCCGAGTACGGGCCCGGCAGCGTAGTAGGTACCGCCAAGTTGGAAGGCACCACCTGCACCGTTATCGCCAACGACGCTTACGCTTTCAACGAGCGCTTCCCCGTAGTTTTCGGCGGCGTTATCGGTTTGGAAGAAGGCTATAAGATGGCCACTGCCGTTTACCGCAGCATGGAAGCCGATGCCGACAAACCTTTGGCCGAGAAACGGCCCCTGATCCTTATCGTCGACACCCCGGGCAACGGCCCCGGCAAAATGGAAGAGATCGCCGGCATGAACAAATCCACCGGCGGCTACCAGCTGGCTCTGGCTGAAGCCCGCAAGGCCGGCCATCCCGTCATCGCCATGGTGATAGGCCGCGCCATCTCCGGCGCCTTCCTGTGCCACGGCTTGCAGGCCGACCACATTTTGGCTCTGTCCAAAGATTTCGGCACCATGATCCACGTAATGCCCATCACCTCTATCTCCCGCATCACCAAGATGGATATCGAGCGCTTGGAAGAATTGTCCAAGGTCAACCCGGTATTCGCTCCCGGCGTAGACTTCTTCTACAATCTGGGCGGCGTGCAGGAGATCGTGAACAAAGTGGAAGACATGCGGCCGGTGATCGCCAAGCATGTGAAAGAAGTAGCCGCTTTGAAAGCAGCAGGCGAGTACGAAAAACTGGGGCCCTGGGGCCGCGGTCTTTTGGGCGACGAGCGGGGCGGCCGCGTCAACCGTTTGAAAGCCATCGCCAAGATGAACGAAGAGTTCGCCGCCGTAGCGGACAAATATCTCAACGCTTAAGGGAGAAAGACGAGGTAGTATGGCCGGTATCCTGCAGGAAATAAGCGCACTGGTAAAAGATTTCGGCTCTGCCCCCACCATGGAGGAGATGCCCCGCCGTCCTTTGGCGGCGAAAGGCATAGCCGGGCCGACGGCAGCGCACGTTATCGAGGAAGTCCATACGCCCCTCAACCTGAGCTATCTTACCTTCACTACCGGGTCTTCGGCTTTTCAAAACATCGTAGGCATAACTCATGCCGAGCTGCCCGCCCGAGTGGCCGCTTCTTGCGAAGCGCTGCGGCGCTCGGGAGTGAAGCCCGGGGCTAAAGCGGTAGTGACCTATCCTCCTTTGGTGAATGTTTTCGCCGGAGAAGCTTTGAAGGCTTACGGTCTGGAGTGGTCGTTTTTGATCCGCTCCAGCCGGGACGCCTTTTTGGCCGCTCTGTACGAACAACAGCCCCAGGTGGTGGTGGGTGAGAGCTCTTTCTTGAGAGCGGCGCTGGAAGATGCGGTCCACATGGGCGTGGCGCAAGAGCTGCCCCAAGGCCTCATTCTCCTCACTGCCGGCACTCCTTTGGATCTGGAATTGCTGCCTGTGGCCGAGAAGGTCCTTAAAGCGAAGGTCCACGACCTCTACGGTTGTCAGGAATTCGGCTGGCTGGCTCTGGACGGGGTGCCGCTGCGGGACGATGTGGAGCTTTTGCCTTTGCCCGGCGGCAAAGGCATGCATGAACTGGCAGTGGGAGGCCTGCCCATGGGCGACAGCTTCCCCGTCAGCGAGAGCGGCCACGTTTGCGATCGCTCGGGGCGCATCATCACCTATCGCAGAGAGCGGACTTATCCGGAATTCGAAGTGATCGTCAAAGCCAGCACCTTGGCTTCGGCGACCACCTTGGGCCGGGTGGCCCGCACCATTCTCCGCATCAAAGGCAGAGTGGTGAAGATAGCTCCCGATGTGGTGCTGAAAGCTCCCCGCACGGTTCTGGAGCTGCGGCCCGACTGCATAGCCGCAGGCAGAGAACTGCCGGGCTATGTGATAGACGACCCGGCGAAGACGAAATTCTTCGACGATCTGGTGCAAGCTCAATTGGATTATCAACAAAACAGTAAGGCGGACCCGGTATGGACCAAGCGAAAGTGAAAAGACACAACCTGGCCTATGTTACGGCAGCCGGCCGTCGGGCTGTTTACGAAGAAGCGGCGCCCCATTACCAAGGCGAGTTTTTGGCTATGGCGGAGGCGGCGCTGTTGGGCGAAGCCGATATACCCGGCATCATGCGGCGGGGGAGCCGAGGCAACGGCCTGCTCCCTTTGGGCTTCGTTCATTATAAAAGAGCGGAGGACGGGCAGCGGCTGCGCCTGCCGGCCTTTGTGCCGGAAACGGAAGTGGAGGCTGTGGTAACACCTTACGACTTGCTGGCGGGCCGCATCTACAGCAAAGATGCTTGGACGCCGCGCACCCGTTGTTTGGAAGTGGCTGCCTCTATTTTCGAGGCGGCAGTCGATCTGGGCCTGCAAACGGGCCTCTTGGGCTCCGTGGGCTTGGAACTGGCTACCGGGTTGCCCTATACCGACGATGCTTCCGATCTGGATATTTTAGTGCAGGCAGCTCCTCTGGCCGCTTTGCAGGCATTGTTCGTCAAAGCACGAGCCCTCTCTATGGGAGCGGCCCTCGACTTTGAAGTGGACCTGCCCAACGGCTACGGGGTGAAGCTGGCGGAACTCTTTATGGACACCGGCACGGTGTTGGGAAAGAGTTTGGATGATGTCCAACTGCTGTCCAAAAAGGACACGCTGGAATATTTAAAGTAAAGGAGAGTTTTACTATGGAAATCAAATCTCGCGTACCCGGAAAGATCGTTCGTTTCGAGAAACAAGTGGGCGACAGCGTGAACGTTAAAGACGTGCT
>CANQBR010000051.1 GCA_947589605.1 uncultured Phascolarctobacterium sp.
TCGGCGAACTCGGCAGCCAGTTTGTCAACGTTAGCGCCGTTGGCCATAGCCCGGGCAACGATCTGAGCCATCTCGTAGCGGGTCATCAGTTTGTCGCCGCCGAAGGTGCCGTCGCCGTAGCCGTCGATAACGCCGGCAGCAGCCAATTTCTCGATGCTGTCATAAGCCCAATGACCTGCAGGTACATCGGAGAAGGGGTTTGCGGCATAAGCGCTGGCAGTTACGCCCAGAGCCATAGCCATGGCAAAGATAAGAGACTTTTTCATTTTGCATTCCTCCTCAGGAATAAATGTATTTACAAACTCCCGAGGCGGCCGGTCCCCACCAAAGTATCCGTGTTTCCTTTGCGTATCGCCCGGCAGCGCGCGGAGTTTATAAACATTTTTTCTTATGGGCCCGGGCGCTCGCCTCAGCGCCCAAGCCCTCGATGATGTTTCCGGCGGCTTGCGAGAAAAAGCTGCGGGAGAAGAAATCCTTGAAACTACTCCCGAACTTTCCCACCTTTCGCATCATCGCTTTTATTGTAGCATAGTTAAACCCCCCCACAAGACTTTTTCAGTCGGAACTGAAAATTTTTTGTGAATTTCCGCAAGTTTTTGCGCAAAAAAAGAAGAGGCGCCCTCGCGCCCCTCATCTTTTTGCTCTCGCCTCTCGCTTTTAGAGATCGACTTTTCCTTTTCGAGATCGACTTTACATTTTTACCTTGAAAGCCGAGCACCTTTCGTTTTTTCAAACGATCAACGCCGCTCATGCGTGAGCGTCATTATCTCGGACTTTTTCAAAATGTCGATCATATCAAGACCTGAACTTTTTCATCTTCGGCTTTTTCAAAAAACGACGAGGGTTTGCCGTAAACGTTTTCATTTTAGTCTTTTTCAAAAGATCGACGGCTCTTTGTCTTGAAGGTTTTTGTCTCGGCTTTTTCAAAAAGTCTTAGCCGCTCTGACCTGAGCGTTAAAGTCTTCAGCTTCTTTATAAGTTGACGATGCTCATAGGTCACCGTCTGACGACTCTGCTTTTTTTGTTTAGTGATGGCTGCCGTACTTTTCTCTTTTTCATATGCTCGAAGGGTGCGATCGCTTCTCTCTTTTGCATTCGACTATAAGTGCGAACGCCTACACCTTTTTCTTTTTCGATAAACATAAGGAAAGAGGGCCCGCCCTCAGGCAGGCCCTCTTGAACTGCGCCGCTTATTTTGGTTTTACGCTCTGGAAATGTAGTCGCCGCTGCGGGTGTCGATAGCCAGCACTTCACCCTCGTTGATGAAGAGAGGCACCTTCACCACGTAGCCCGTCTCCAAAGTGGCCGGCTTGCTGCCACCGGTGGCAGTGTCGCCCCGCACGCCGGGCTCTGTTTTCACAACTTTCAGTTCTACGGTGTTAGGCAGCTCCACACCCAAAATGCGTCCTTCGAAAACAACGATCTTCACTTCCATGTTCTCCAGCAGGAAGTTGAGAGCGTTGCCCAGCTGCTCCCGGTTCAATTCCGTCTGCTCGTAATTGTCCGTGTCCATGAATACGAAGCTGTCGCCGTCGGCGTAAAGGTATTGCATGGAACGGCGGTCGATGCGGGCCTTGGGCAGCCGCTCGCCGGCGTTGAAAGTGCGCTCCACTACGGCGCCGGTGCACAGGTTGCGCATTTTGGCCCGCACGAAGGCAGCGCCCTTGCCCGGTTTTACATGCTGGAACTCCACTACCTGCCAGGCATCGCCGTCGATGGTGACTGTTAAGTTGGTCTTGAATTCGTTGGTGGAAACCATGATCTTATCCTCCTCGTAGATCCTCTGCGTTTTTTATCGATCGCTTATATTCGCCCCACGGCCCGTCTCGCGAAGCTTCGTCTTGCGGCCGTTTAAGTGACTTCGATCAATTCTTTGGTGAATTTCGTGAGAGGCTCGGCCCCTCTTTCAGTCAGCAGCACCGAATCTTCGATGCGCAGACCGCCCCGCCCGGGGAAGTAGAGCCCCGGTTCTACAGAAAAGACCATGCCGGCTGCCAAAGGTGTGTCGCCTCTGCTGTTGATGTGGGGCAGTTCGTGGATCTTTAAACCTACTCCGTGGCCGGTGCCGTGGTTGAAATACGCTCCATACCCCGCCGCCGTCAAAAGGCCTCTCACTTCGCCGTCGACTTTCTTCCCGCAGCGGCCGACTCGTGCGGCTTCTTCGATCCCTTTTTTTTGCGCCGCCAGCACCGAAGCATACACTTCTTTCTGCCAAGGCGAAGCTTTGCCTATCACAAAAGTACGGGTGATGTCGCCGTGATAGCCGCCCCGCACCGCACCGAAGTCCAAAGTGAGAAAGTCTCCCGCTTCCAGCACCCGCTCTGTCGGCCGCCCGTGGGGCAGAGCAGAGCGAGGTCCCGAGACTGCTATAGTATCGAAGGAAGGTTTTTCGCTGCCCAGTTCAGCTAAATAATACTCCAATTTGGCCGCCACCTGCCGCTCGCTGAGACCGGGCCGCAGCTCTTTCAGCAATTTTTGCAGCGCTTCGTCCTCGATGGCCGCCGCCTGCCGCAAAAAAACGATCTCTTCCGGCTCTTTTATCTGTCTGATGGGCTCTAAGTCTATACTGCACAATCGACGCCCGGGCCCGAGAGCCGCAGCCAAAGCGCAGTGTTCGTTATAAGTGAAAGCATCACCGTCGAAGGCCACATCGCCTGCTGCCTGCACGAGGCCGGCCGCCGTTTGCCAAAGAGAATTTTTATATTCCAAGACCTCAGCCTGCCGCAGTTCTTTTTGCGCCTGCTGCGTGTAGCGGCCGTCGGTGATGAGCACGGCTCTTCTTTCGTCAAAAAAGAGAAGACTGCTGTCGCCGCTGAAGCCGCACAGATAGCGGATGCTGCTCTCGTCTTTTAAGACGGCGCAGCCCGCCCCGGCCTTCGCCAAAAATCCTCGGGCTTTTTCTAAGCGCCCCATGTTCTTCTCCTCCCGTCTGTGGGGAAGCGATCTTTTTTCTGCTTACAACAAATTTGATTTTATCATGTTAAGCTTCAACTGACAAGTCCCGACAGTTTTTTCTCCGTAAGATGCTGTCTTTGGCCACCGGCAGCGGGCAAGCGGTGCTGAAATGCTGCTGAGCGTGAGGAGCCACGTCGATGGCGTTGCCTTCTTCATCTTGCATGTCGCGCAAAACGAGAGGCAGCACGCTGCCGTCGGGCTGCAAAATTTCCAATCGTTGACCGCTTTTCACATTGTTCCTCTGTTCGATATATAAACGTTTGCCCGCTTCGTCGTAATTCAAAGCCAAACCCACGAAGCTGTAAGCCTCTGCCGCTTTGGGATCGTCGTACACCATGGCGTTGCCGTCCGGCTGCCCAAAAGCGAAGCCGGCAGTGTAAGCCCTATGAGAGATCTTCCCCAATTCTTTCAGCCACTCTTCTTTGGGAACATAATTTTCCAGATCGGCACAGGCTGCGTCGATGGCCCTACGATAAACGCTGACCACCGTGGCCACGTAATGGGCGCTCTTCATCCGCCCTTCTATCTTCAAACCGGCGACCCCCGCTCTTATGAGCTGAGGCAGATAGGCGATGAGACAGAGATCTTTGGAGTTCATGATGTAGCTGCCCCGTTCGTCTTCTTCGATGGGGAAGTAAAGGCCGGGCCTTTTTTCTTCCGTTAAAGCATAACGCCAGCGGCAGGCTTGAGTGCAGGCTCCTCGATTGCCGTCTCTGCCGGTAAGATAGCTGGAGAGGAGGCAGCGGCCCGAATAAGAAATACACAGGGCACCGTGCACGAAGGTCTCCAATTCGATCTCCGTCTGTGCGGCTATAGTTGCGATCTCCGCTAAAGAAAGTTCTCGGGCCAGCACCACTCTTTGTGCTCCCAGTTTTTGCCAAGCTCTCACTGCCGCCGCGTTGGTGGTGTTGGCCTGAGTGCTGACATGCAAAGGGAGCTGCGGCACTACCCGACGGGCAGTCTCCCACACTCCCAGGTCCGACACCAACAAAGCATCCACCTTACACTTTGCCAATTGGGCTAAATAGGCGGGAAGAGCGGCGATATCTTCGTTGCGGGCGAAGATGTTCACCGTCACATAAACTTTTTTCCCCAAACTGTGAGCCAGACGGATGATGGTCTCTATCTCTTCTATGGAAAAATTGCCGGCATAGGCCCGCAGGCCGAAGGCTTTGCCTCCCAGATAGATGGCATCGGCCCCGTATAAAAGGGCCAGCCGTCCCTTTTCGATGTCTCCTGCCGGCGCCAAAAGTTCCGGTCTCTTCATTTACGGCTCCTTTGCTCTTCGTTCTTCTTCATCAACTGTCGATCGTCGGCGAAAATTTTTACTGTTTCTCTTCTATTTCTCTGATGGCCTGCATGTGCTCCCCGTAGGTGCGGCTGAAGCGATGCCGCCAGTTGCTGTCCGCCACGAAATAAAGGTAGTCGGTGTCGTGGGCCTTCACCACCGCCAACATGGCGCTCAGCCCCGGAGCGGCGATGGGCCCGGGGGGCAGGCCGCTGTGGCGATAGGTGTTGTAGGGACTGTCTGCTTCCAGATCGGCGTAAGTGATCAGCTCTTTTTGTTCGCCGCCCAGCACATATTGCACCGTAGTGTCCGATTGGATGGGCATGCCGATGGCCAAACGTTTGCGAAAAACGCCGGCGATGAGGGGCTGCTCTTCGGGCAGAGCCGCTTCCAATTCTACCATGGCGGCGATATTCACCATGTCTCGGATGCTGAGGCCCTGCTCTTTACAGAGCTCGGGCAGTTTAGCGGCATGGAGCTCGATGTCGAACTGTTCCACCAAACGCCGTAAAATTTCTTTTTCATCGGCCCCCACATGAAATTCGTAAGTGGCGGGGAAAGTGAACCCTTCCGCTTTGAAGAGCACCCTCTCATCCCCCTCCATGTAAGGATAGGGAGCATAATCTTTGGCCAGTTGTAAAAATTTTTCGCTTTTGCCCAAACCTTCGGCCTCTAATTTAGCGGCGATCTTTTGGATGTTATAGCCCTCCGGCAAAACGAAATTTATGAGCGCCACCTGCCCCTTCAACAATTTTCGGGCCAATTGCCGGTTGTTGAGGCCGCCCTGTAAGCGATAAGTTCCTGCCTGCAGTTTCCCTTCATAACCGTGCAGCCTCACCGTCATTTTAAAAGCAGTCGCGTTTTTCACAAGACCGGCCTCATGAAGAAGGCGGCCTATCTCTTCGGTGGCAGCACCGACCGGTATGGTGATCGCCCTGCTGCCCCGTTGGGCGAAGTCGCTGTTGTCGTTGAGCCGGGAAAAATAAAAGGCCGCAAGGAGCAGGCACAGCAAGACCGCCGCCGATACCAGGCTGGCAGCCCTGCCTTCATACCCATCCTTCAGCCTAAATTTTGTCATAAGCACACCTGTTCGAAAGTTCGCAAGAATTTATCGAAGGCTCTTTCTTTTAAGCTTCACCTTCCGGCTCGCCCATCAATTCTTCGTAAGCAGCCAAAGCCGCCCCGAATTCTTCCTCGCTGGGGTCCACGTAGCAGGCTTCTCCCTCTTCGTCGAAGATCACCTTGGCGATGACCACTTCTTCGTCTTCTTCGTCCGCCTCTTCTTCCGCTTCCGGGTCCAACTTCACCAGCACGGCAAAAGTATCTTTGCCCACGGGAAAGACCATTTCTTCGAAATAGTAGGTCTCATTGCCCTCGGCGTCCGTCATCACCACGATGTCTTCCATATCCTCCTCTTCGGGAGGAAGTTTGCTGAGATCCAACTCTTCCGTCTGTTCGGGGGGAGTTTTGCCTTTTTTCGTCATGTTTCACCTCTTGAAATTTTGTCCGTCCAAATAAGTCTGCAAAATCACCTGAGCTGCCTGTCGGTCTATCACTTTTTTTCTTTTTTTGCGGGAAAGATCCGCTTCCAACAGAGTGCGGGCCGCCGCCACCGTAGAGAGCCGCTCGTCCTGCAGCACCACTTTTAATTCGGGATGACGCACGGCCACCTCCCGAGCAAAAGCGGCGCAGGCTTCTGCCCTCTCGCCGACAGTGCCGTTCATGTTTTTCGGATAACCCACCACCAAAACGGCCACCTCGTGCTCTGCGATAAGTTCATCCAACCGGGCCAGGTCCGCAGCCTTGCTGCTGCGGCGGATCACTTCCAGGCCGCCGGCGATGAGGCCGCCGGGATCGCTGAGGGCCACGCCGATGGTGCGGGTGCCCACGTCCAGGCCCATACTGCGCCGCAGCTCCACCGTTTACGCCTTCCCTATTTTTTGCAGATAGCTGGCCACCAGCGTCTCGATCAATTCGTAACGCTCGTGCCGACGCAATTTGCTGCGTGCATCTTTATGGCTGGTGATGTAAGTGGGGTCGCCGCTGAGCAGATAGCCGGTCAATTGATCGATCGGTTTATAGCCCCGCTCTTCCAAAGCGGCGCACACTTCCCGCAAAGTAGCTTCCACGCTCACCTTGTCTCTGTCTCTTTTAAATAATACGGTTTCCTGAGAAACGTCCATCGATTTTCGACCTCCTTCGGGGCTCCTCTGTTTTGATTATAACATAAATGCGAAAGAGAAACACAAAAATTATCCGTTGCCGCAGTCTCTCTTGCGCCGAAAAAAACTTTTCGAAAGAAAAAGCCGCAGCCCGAAAGAGCCGAGCCGCAGCTTATCGCAAATTTTTATTTCAACATTTTTTCCAAAAGGGCGGGAGCAGCGGCCAACGCTTCGGCCAATTTAGCCGCATCTTTTGCTCCGGCCTGCGCCATGTCCGGCCTGCCGCCTCCGCCGCCGCCGCACATTTGCGCCAAAGCTTTCACCAACTGCCCGCTGTGAGCGCCGCGATTCACTGCCTCTTTGGCCGCCATCACCAGCAAATTGATCTTGCCCTTGACTTCGGCAGCCAGCACCACCACGCCCCCGGTCTTGTCCCGCAGTTGGTCGCCTAATTTTCTCAAGGCGTCGATGTTGTCCGTTTCTACTTTTTGCACCAACAATTTGATGCCCTGCACTTCTTGAACGGCATCGGCGGCCGAAAGGGTACGTTCTTTATCCAGCTTGGCCTGCAATTCTTCGCTGTGTTTTTGAGCGGCCTTCAGCTCTTTTTGCAAAGCGGCCAAACGCTCGGGCACTTGTTCGGGCTTGCATTTGAAATGAGCGGCCACGTTAGCGGCCAATTTTTCAGCCGAACGCGCGTGCTCTAAAGCCCCCAGGCCCGTCACCGCTTCGATGCGGCGCACCCCGGACCCGCTGGAAGCTTCGCTCACGATCTTGAAGAGGCCGATCTGAGCCGTGTTGCTCACATGCACGCCGCCGCACAATTCTCTGGAAAAATTCGGCACCGTCACCACTCGCACTACCTCGCCGTATTTTTCGCCGAAGAGGGCGGTGGCTCCCAGTTTTTGCGCTTCTGTGAGAGGCATTTCTCTGATGTCTACCGGCAGAGCGGCCAGCACTTCTTTATTCACCAAAAGTTCTGTCTGCTCCAATTCTTTCTCCGTCATAGGAGAAAAATGAGAGAAGTCGAAACGCAGCCGATCGGGGCCCACATAGGAGCCGGCCTGATTGACGTGGCTGCCCAGCACCTGCCGCAGGGCCGCCTGCAGCAAATGAGTGGCGGTATGATTGCGGGCGATGGCAGCCTTTCGCTCGCCGTCTACTTTAAAGCTTACTTCGTCGCCGCAGGACAAACTGCCTTCTGTTACCGTGCCTATCATGACGGCGCTGCCGTCGGGCAATTTTTTGCACTGTTCGATGACTGCTTTGCCGGCAGGAGCTTCCACGCTGCCGATATCTCCCACTTGGCCGCCTCCTTCGGGATGGAAGGGGCACACGTCGCAGATGAGGGCTACCTGCTCGCCGTCGGCTGCGACCTCAACGGGAGAAGAAGCGGCGGCGGCAAAAAGGCGCAGCACCTTCCCGCCGACAGCAGCTTCGTCTATTTTCAATGCTTTTACGTCTAGACCCCTCGTATCGTAGAGGACGGGGCGGCCTGCTTTGTCGTCTCTGGCGGCCCGAGCCCTCTCTTTTTGTTCGGCCAAGGCGGCGTCGAAGCCTGCTTTGTCCATAGTGAGATCCGCTTCTGCCAAGATCTCCGCCGTAAGTTCCCAGGGGAAGCCGAAAGTGTCGTTGAGCCTGAAAGCGGTCTCGCCGTCCAGTTGAGTTTTTCCTTCTGCCTGCAAACGGGCGATCTCTGCAGTCAAAAGTTCACTGCCCTGCTTCAAAGTGCGGCTGAAACTGCC
>CANQBR010000052.1 GCA_947589605.1 uncultured Phascolarctobacterium sp.
GGAATGAGTAAGAATGCTTTGCCCTTTGTAGGGTTCTGACTTTGATATTTTGCCGGAGAATTTTGCCAACGATTACTCGCCCCTGCCCGCTCTTTCCTCGGGTCCTTCTCTCTTGTCACTCTTTAAGAAATAAGTTATAATGAAAAAATAAGCACACGACTTTGCGCAAGCGGCGGCAGGGCTTCGCCCCGTCCGTTTGTGCGAAAGGATCAGAGGATAATGGTAAGGCTCATCTGTCTTTTGCTGATATTGCTGGCTGCGGCCGCTCCCTGTTTGGCGGCGGTCTCTTTGATGCCGATCCGCGACCTGCGCCCGGGGATGCAGGGCATAGGCAAGACGGTGATCAGCGGAGACAGCATCGAAAACTTCGACGTAGAGATCGTGGGAGTGAGCGGCAGCGCCGCCGCCGGCTACAGCATCTTGGCCAAAGTCTCCGGACCTTTGATCGAAACAGCGGGAGGCGTGGCTCAGGGCATGAGCGGCAGTCCCGTTTATATCGACGGCCGTCTGGTGGGGGCAGTGGCCTTCGGCCGCGTTTTCAACGATCCCCACTATTGTCTTTTGACTCCCATAGCTACCATGCTGCGGCTGTTGGACAGTCCCGAGAGCCGCAAAGAAAGCGTGCGGCCTCAGAAGAAAAAAGAAGAAGCAAAGGCTCCCCAGCTGTTGCCGAAAGGCACGGCCCTTTTGGCGGGCGGCTTCGAAGGCTACGGGTTGGACTATCTGCAAGAAAGATTGGCTCCTTTGGGCTTGGCCGTGTTGGCCGGCGGCGGCGCCGGCAGCGATGCGGCACCCATGAGCGAGGGCCCTCTGCAGCCCGGAAGCAGTTTGGCGGTCTCTGTCATGGAAGGCGACCTTACCTTGGGCGCCTTGGGCACGGTGACTTGGACCGATGAAGCGGGCCGTCTCCTTGCTTTCGGCCATCCCTTCATGCAAAACGGCGACAGCGATCTCTTCCTCAACAGAGCATGGATAGTGGGCTGTATCCCCAACCTGTCCAGCAGTTACAAGATCGGCAACATCGGTCCCTGCATGGGCCGCATCACTCAGGACAGGGCAGGGGGAGTGGCCGGGACCGTGGGCCGGCCGCCTCGCTCGGTGCCGGTACACATCAGCGTGAGAGATCGAGACCGCTCTCAGGCCACTCAAAGCCGTTTGCGTATCGTGACGGATGAAAGAGTGTTCCCGGCGGCGCTGGATGCGGCAGTGGTGAACGTTGCTGCCAAGACCGTAGACCGCGGGGGCGGGGGCACGGCCTCCGTGGCCTTTGCCGTAGAAGGCAGAGACGATGCAGGAGAAGCTCTTGTTTTACACCGCGACAACATGTTTTATGCCGCCAACGATCTTATGAAGGGCATGGAGCAGGAACTGTCGGAGACGGTGGATGTATTGATGAACAACAAGCTGGCCAAGGTGGACCTCACCGCCGTCAGCGTGAGCGTAGATATTTATCGTGAGCCCCGCGTGGCCGAGATCGTGCGGGCCAAAGTGCGGCAAAACGAAGCGGCGCCCGGGGAAGAGATCCTTTTGGATGTCACTCTTAAGCCCTACCGAGGAGAAGAAAGGGAAGAGACGGTGGCTTTCACCGTGCCCAAAGAATATAAAGGCAAACGGCTGGACTTGGCAGTGCGAGGCGGCAGCAGCATGGCTTGGGCTCGGCAGTTGTTGCGCAAGCAGCAGGAAGAGACCATCCCCGACAGCGAGAAAAAAGATGTGGGCAAGACCTTGCAAGACTTCGTGAAAGAAGTGGAGAAGGCCGATAAGAACAATCAACTCATCGTAGATATTTTGCCGTCGGCTCCCAAGACCGGAGCGGGCGCTCCGTCCCCCGGGGGAGAAGCGGCCCTGCCGGGGCTTTTGGCGGGCAGCCCTTATAAGATCGCCAAAGAACTGCCCTGCATCGTAGACGGAGAGACACAGACGTTCGTGAAGATCAAAAAAGCCGATTGACACGGTTTTGCCATAAAGACAGTTTATAATCGAGATAACAGGAAAAAAGAAGGAGCAAAGGCATGGGCAAGGGATTTCTCGAAGCGGCGGGCAAAAAAATATTGCTGTTTTGCGCTGCCGCCGGCAGTTTGGCCCTGCTCTTTGCGGACACGATCAAAAGATTGAAGGACGCAGACGGCAAAGAGACTTTGCGGCAGATGGCCCTTTTGGGGGCGGACAGCCTCCCCATCGTGCTGATGACCATCCTCTGCACCGGCATGGTCTTTTCCGTGCAGACGGCGAAAGAATTCGTCCGCTTCGGGGCATCCGGCACCGTAGGCGGCATAGTGGCCATCGCCATGGCCCGAGAATTGGTGCCCGTTTTGACGGGAGTGGTAGTGGCGGGCCGTATCGGTGCGGCCATCGCCGCCGAACTGGGCACCATGAAAGTTACGGAGCAGATCGATGCTCTGCGGGTGATGGCTGCCAACCCCGTAAGCTTTTTGGTGGTGCCCCGCTTCATCGCCATCGTGGTGATGATGCCCTTCTTGATCGTCTTCGCCAATTTCATCGGCGATCTGGGGGGCTACATAGTGGCTCATTATTACGCCGGTATCAGCACCTTCACCTTCGTGGATTCCATCAAACGCTACGCAGAAGTGTATGATCTGGTGGGTGGCATGATCAAAAGCTCTTTCTTCGGGGCCATCATCGCCACCGTAGGCTGCCATAAAGGGCTGAACGCTCCCAACGGGGCCGAAGGGGTAGGTTTGGCCACCACCGCCAGCGTGGTCCTCTCCATCATCCTCATCTTTATCAGCAATTACTTTTTATCTATCGTTCTCTACGTATGATAAATACAGAAAAAAGGTAAAGGCGGAACGGCTGTTATGGCAGAACCTTTCATCAAGATCCGCCGATTGAATATCACTTTCGGCGAAAAGACCGTCCTCAAGAACATCGATCTGGACGTATATCGGGGCGAAACATTGGCGGTCATCGGTCCCTCCGGCGCAGGTAAGAGCACGATCATCAAAGTGCTGACCGGTCTTTTGCCTCCCAACGGCGGCAGCGTGCTGATCGGCGGACAGGAAACGGCGGGACTGGACGAAGTCCGCTGGGACGAATTGAGAAAGAAGATGGGCGTGGTGTTCCAATATTCCGCTCTTTTCGATTTTCTCGACGTGGAAGGGAACGTGGCCTTCGGTCTTCGCCGTCACTTCGACTACAGCGAAGAAGAGATAGGGGAGAGGGTAGCCAAACTGCTGGACTTGGTGGGCATGCCGGGGACCCAAAAACTGTGGCCTCAGGAATTATCAGGCGGTATGAAGAAGCGGGTGGGCTTGGCCCGAGCCTTGGCCATGGAGCCGGCCCTGCTCCTTTACGACGAGCCCACCAGCGGTCTGGACCCAGTGATGACCATGGCCATCTCCCGCCTCATCCGCAAAACTCAGCAGCAGTTGCAGGTGACCAGCCTGCTGATCACCCACGATATGGCTTCGGTCTATTGCGCCGCCGACCGAGTGGCCCTCCTCTACGGCGGGCGCATCGTGGCCACCGGCACCGTAGACGAGATCAAAAACAGCGCCGATCCCTTGGTCCAAGCTTTTATCAACGGCAGGGACATGGGCAAGGAGGAAGAGCATGAGCAGCAATGAAGTGAAAGTGGGAGCCTTGACTCTGGGGGGAGCAGCCATTTTGGCCGGCATCATCAGTTTTATGGGAGCCTTTAATTTCGGCAGCGGCGGCTACGAAGTGAAGATAGCTTATCCTCAGGTGAGCGGCCTCATGCCCGGGCACATGGTGCGTTATGCCGGGGTGCAGGTAGGCAAGGTGAAGGACATCGCCATCCTCCCCGATCGGGTGGAAGTGACGGCAGAGATCGACGACAAATATAAGATCGCCGCCGGTTCTGCTTTTTCTATCGGCTCCGACGGCATCATGGGAGAAAAATTCGTCAGCATCACCCCGCCCAAAGCCAATGGCGGCACCTATCTGCCTGCGGGCAGCAGAGTGCAGGGCCACGAAGGGGGAGGCATGGACGAATTCTTCGCCTCCTCCGGCGATGTGGTGTCGAAATTGAACGACGTAGCTCAATCGCTGGATTATATCTTGGGCGACAAAGAGGTGCAGCAGTCTTTGAAAGAAAGTTTGCTGGCCTTGAGCGAGATCAGCAAGAACATGAACACCTTCACCAAGGTGATGGCAGATGTGGCGGCGGCCAACAGAGACGAGCTCGATCAAATGTTGAAGCAGCTGCAATCTATGACCGCCCGCATGAACGCAGTGGCGGGGCATTTGGAAAGTTTGGCGGCGGAAGCTGATAACAAGGGGGCCACCGGCCGGAACCTGGCGGCAGTGGCGGAACACCTGTCCCGCACCAGCGGCAGAGTGGACAATGTGGCGAGAGTGCTGGAGAGCGTGGTGCAGGACCCCGAAACTTCCAAAGGTTTGAAGGAGACCTTGGTCAACGCCAAAGAAGCCAGCGCCAAAGCCAATCGTTTGTTGGGCACTCTCACCGGCGCTAAGTTCAACGTGGACGTGGGCCGCAGCGTGAAAGGGAACGACTGGCGGGGAAATTTAGGCGTCACTCTGAGCCCTACCCCCGACAGCTATCTCTATTTAGGCGGCTACGACTTGGGAGCGACCAACAAAGTGGACGCTTATGTGGGCCAACGCTACGGCGGCTTGGATGTGAGCGCCGGTGCCATGCAGGGAGAGATGGGAGTAGGCTTGGGCTACAGCTTCGGCCCCGTCTTCAAAGTTTACAGCCGGCTCTACGATTTCGACGAGGCCAAGGTGAAGGTGGGAGGCGAGCTGCATCTTACCGATAACGTGGCCATCTATGGGGAGAGCACCGACGTGCGCAAGGGCAACAGGACCGACACCTACGTTGGTCTGCGCAGCAGTTTTTAAAAGGACGAGGCCGGCGGGGAGCGAGGCTGCCCGTTGACATTTTTCCTCAAAAAAGATAGAATTTTTATACGACACAATGGGTCGGAAGGAAACGGAGGTTCGCCTTATGTCTAAGAATAAATTGCGCAAAGCCATGAGCTTGGCCGTTGCGGCGGCTGCTCTCGCCCTGTGCCAGAGCGCTTGGGCGGAGACCAAAGAATTGAGTTTGCAGGAGGCTATGGAGCGGGCCTTTGCTACCAACCCCTCTATTTCTATCGCCACCTATGCCCGCAATTCCGCTCGGGCCGGCTACAATGCGGCCAGAGAGAGCTACGGTATCAGCATCAGCGCAGAGCACCAGACCCGCAGGAGCGGCTACGACGACGATCGTTATGTGAGCAACTTTAACCCCGACGGCACGGTGAATGTGACCAATGTCGGAAAGCAGATAGGCAATTCTCACGCCAACGGCATCAGCGCATCCCTGCCCATCTACACCGGCGGTCAATTGGAAGGCGCTGCCCAAAGCGCCCGGGCCAATTACAAATATTCCGAGCAGGCCCTGCAGCAATCGTACAATCAGCTGCGGGGAGACGTGGTGAACGGCTACTACGGTCTTATGCAGGCGGGGGACGCTCAAAGGTTGTGTCAAGAATCGGTGACCCGTTTGGCCGAGCATTTGAAAAACGTGCAGGCTCAATACGACGTGGGCGTAGTGGCCAAAGTGGACGTGTTGCGGTCGCAGGTGGAGGTGGCCAACGCCCAGCAGAGCCTGATCAAAGCAGAAAATGCCCGGGCCATCGCCGAAGCCAATCTCAACCGTTTGATCGGCCTGCCCATGAGCACGGAGTTGAAGCTCGTAGACAGTATGCAATATGTGCCCTACGACAACGATCTGCAATATTGTTTGGATTATGCCGCCAGCCATCGGCCGGAGCTGGAGATGGCCCGGCAGAACGTGAATGCGGCCAAGGGTTCTTTGCGCAGCGCCATCAGCGGCCACATGCCCAAATTCTACGCATCTGCCAGCCAAAGCTGGAGCGACAGCAACTGGCCCGGCGATGAGAACGGCAACTGGGGCGTAGGCATCAGCGCCAGCATCACCATCTTCGATTCAGGCGTCACAACTTCTCGCATCCACGGGGCCGAGGCCGACTTGGACAGAGCTAAAGAGAGCCTGCGGGACACTCAGGATGCGGTGGACTTGGACGTGCGCACCAACTATCTGAACATGCGGGAAGCGGAGAAACGCATCTCTACCACGGAAGTTGCGGTGGAACAGGCTCAGGAAGATTACCACATCGCCCAAGTGCGCTACATGGCCGGCGTTGGCACCAACACCGACGTGCTGGATGCCCAAGTGGCTTTGGTGGACGCTCAGAACAACTATCTTACCGCTAAATACGATTATCAAACATCCAAGACCGATCTGGAGACCGCCATCGGCGTGCCCATGACCATCCCCGTGAAGATGGCTTCCCCTTATGAGGCTTCTGTCAATGCGGAGGGGGAAGAGAGCAAAACTGTTGCGGCCGAATAGATCTGCGACCTTATGCTGCTGCCGTCACGGAAAGTGGCGGCAGCTTTTGTCTTATTCTATAGAAGAAAAACAGGAGGAGAAAATGATCCGCAAGATCATCCGTATCGACGAAGAAAAGTGCAACGGCTGCGGGGCCTGCGCCTCTGCCTGTCAAGAAAAGGCTATCGCCCTGAAAGAGGGCAAGGCCCGACTCATCAGGGACGATTACTGCGACGGCTTGGGCAACTGTCTGCCTCAATGCCCCACCGGGGCCATAACTTTCGAAGAAAGAGAAGCCGCTCCCTTCGATGAAGAGGCGGTGAAGGAGAATATGAAGAAAGAAGCGGCGGACTGCCCCGGTGCCCGGCCCCAAAATATACGGCCCAAGGCGAATGAAACTTTCGCTTGCGGCGCAGGAACAGAACCCTCTCAATTGAGGAACTGGCCGGTGCAGATAAAATTGGCTCCTTTGCAGGCCCCCTGCTTTGCGGGGGCGGAACTTTTGCTCGCGGCGGACTGCACCGCTTATGCTTATGCTTCTTTCCACCGAGATTTTTTGCAGGGGAAGACCGCCCTCATAGGCTGCCCCAAGTTGGACGGCATCGATTACAGCGAAAAGTTGGCAGAGCTCATCCGACGCAACGAGTTGCGTAGCCTGACGGTGGTGAGGATGGAAGTGCCCTGTTGCGGCGGGTTGGAAGCAGCAGTGAAAAGGGTTCTCGCCGCCGCCGGCAAAAAGCTGCCGCTGGAAGTGATCACCGTCGCCATCGACGGGAAGATCTTGAAAGGGCAGTGAAAGATCATGGCAGCAGAAATCTACCTTTATCGCTACGCATCGCCTCTGGGCGACATCACCTTGGCCGGAGACGGAGAAGCCCTCACGGGTCTGCGGTTCGAAGGACAAAAATATTGCGGCGCCGACCTTGCCGCAAGGTGGGATGAAAAAGAACTGCCCCTCTTTCAAACAACGGTACGCTGGCTGGACGAATATTTTAGCGGCAAAGAGCCCGCTTTCACGCCGCCTCTGAGGCTAGAGGGCACATCTTTTCAAAAGGAGGTATGGCAGCTCTTGCTGGCCATCCCCTACGGCAGTACCTGCACCTACGGCTATTTGGCGGCTCAATTGGCACGGCAGAGGGGGCTGACCCGCATGGCAGCCCAGGCCGTGGGCGGGGCGGTGGGGCGCAATCCCATCGCCTTGATAGTACCCTGTCATCGGGTCATCGGCGCCGAAGGCAGCCTTACCGGTTACGCAGGGGGCCTCGACAAAAAGCGCTATCTGCTGGAACTGGAAAGAAAAGGGCTCAGCTCGCGCCTATAACTCCGCAAATAAAAAAGTTCATAATGAAGATAGAACTCAAAGGGCACGGCAGCGTGCCCTTTTCTTTATCCGAGACGAAAAAGAGAAAGCAGCCTCGACCCCCGCTCATTTGCAAAAAACAAGAGTCACCACACCTCTATAATTTTGAAATGAGTAAAGCTGCTCGCACCTTTCTTATTCTGAAAAAAGTAAAGATTTTCACACACCTCTCTTTCTCGGATAAGAAAAGACCCTCACGCCCTTCCCATTTTGGAAAAAGCCAAGGTCTCGCGACCTCTCCCTTTTCGAAAAAAGCAGAGTTCTCGCGGCCTCGGGCTTTCCGGAAAAGACCCGCCTTCGCACAGCGCCGCTTTTTCAAAAAAGTCGACTCTGAAAAA
>CANQBR010000053.1 GCA_947589605.1 uncultured Phascolarctobacterium sp.
TTTTTCAGAGTCGACTTTTTTGAAAAAGCGGCGCTGTGCGAAGGCGGGTCTTTTCCGGAAAGCCCGAGGCCGCGAGACCGCTGCTTTTTTCGAAAAGTGAGAGGGCGTGAGACCGCTGCTCATTTCAAAAAGCAAGGGGTGCCGAGCCCTTTGCTTTATCCAAAATGAGAAGAGCGTAAGGCTATTTACTTATCTGAAAAAAAGAGGTGTGTGAAAATCTCTACTTTTTTCTAAAAGAAAAAGGCGCAAAGACCTTTGCTTATCTTAAAATCAGAGGGGCATAAGAACTTTTACTCTTTTCAAAAAGAGAAAAAGATGCGATAATCTTTTCTTTTTCTAAAAAAGTAGGGTGCGATGACTCTTGCTTTTTGCAAATGAGCGAGGGTCGAGGCTGCTTTCTCTTTTTCAAAAAACATAAGGGCCGAGGGCGTTGCTTTTTGCAAAAAGTTGACAATACTTCGCTGTATACTTTATTTTTCCCTCTTTGCTTTGTTGTGTTCACCGGTGAAAAGGTATATAATATTAAAGTAAATTTCTCGTGTCCCACATCATCAATGCGAAAGGAAGAGAGTTCAATGAAAAAGGTCTTAGTGTTCATTATGGCCCTGTGTGCGGCCGTGGGCATGCTGGTCGCAGGTTGCGGCGGCGGCGAAAAGAAGGCGGAGCAAAAATTGTTGCGGGTCGGCACGGAGCCTACCTTCGCCCCCTTTGAATTCCAGAAAGAGGGCAGCAGCGAATACACCGGCTTCGACATGGAGCTCATCCGGGCCATCGGCAAACAGATGGGCTATAAGGTAGAGATCTTGAACATGGGCTTCGATGCCCTCATCCCGGCCCTGAATGCCGCCAACATCGACGTGGCCATCGCCGGCATGAGCATCACCGAGGATCGAAAAAAAGCCGTCACCTTCTCCGAGCCTTACTACACCTCCGGCCTCATCGTGATGGTCAATAAAGACAACAACGAAGTGAAGAGCATCGACGATCTGAAGGGCAAAAAGATCGCCGTGCAGATCGGCACTACCGGCGAAGGCAAGGCCCGCAGCGTGGCCGATGCCAAAGTAAGCGCCTTCAACACCAACACCGAGGCCGCTATCGAGCTGAAGAACAAGGGCGTGGATGCCGTCATCAACGACAGCCCCGTGGTAGGTTACTATCTGGCTCAGGGCGGCGCCAAAGATGCCAAGACCGTAGGCTCCGTCATGGAAGCCGAGGACTACGGCATCGCCGTGAAGAAGGGCAACGACAAACTGGCCGCCGACATCAACAAGGCTTTGGCCGAATTGAAGAAGAACGGCGAATACGACAAGATCTACAAAGCTTGGTTCGGTGAAGTAAAGAAATAAGCTCTTCGGGGGACACGGGCCGCTGCTGCTCCCGCCGTCCCCCTTCTGTTTTTTCTTAAAAGGTGATGATCATGAACTTCAGTTTGGACATTATGACGTCTGCCTTTCCCCTTTTGCTGGCAGGCGCCGCCATCACGATAGAGATCTCTGCCCTCAGCGTGTTCTTGGGGCTGATCATCGGCTGCTTCGTGGGCATAGCCCGTTTGGGCTCCCTGCGCCTGTTGCGGCTGCTGGCTAATTTTTATGTAGATTTTATCCGCGGCACTCCCCTTTTGGTGCAGATCTTCTTGGTTTATTTCGCCCTCCCCGGCATCATCGGGCAGCGTGTCGATCCCTTCTTCGCCGCCATCTCCGCATGCTCTATCAACAGCGGCGCCTATATAGCGGAGATCTTCAGGGCGGGCATCCAATCTATCGATAAAGGACAGATGGAAGCCGGCCGCAGCTTGGGCATGACCTGGACCCAGACCATGCGCTACATCATCGTCCCCCAAGCTTTCAAGCGGATCATTCCTCCCTTGGGCAACGAGTTCATCGCCATGCTGAAAGATTCGTCTTTGGTATCTGTCATCGGTTTTGAAGAACTCACCCGCCGGGGCCAGCTGATCATCGCCCGCACTTATGCGTCTTTCGAGATCTGGTTGGCCGTTGCCGTCATCTATTTGATCATGACCTTTGCGGTAGCCCGTCTGGTGGCCGCTTTGGAGCGGAGGTATAACAAGAATGAGCGCGACTGACATAATGATAAAGATCAAAGACTTGCACAAAAGCTACGGCGAGCTGGAAGTTTTGAAAGGCATCGACTTGGACATCGCCGCCAAAGAAGTGGTGGTCATCATCGGCCCCTCCGGCTGCGGCAAAAGCACTCTGTTGCGTTGCATCAACTATTTGGAAGAATTCCAGCACGGCACCATCACCGTAGACGGCGTGCCGTTGAGCGGCGAGGCCAACATCAACGAGATCCGCAGAGAAGTGGGCATGGTGTTCCAACGCTTCAACCTCTTCCCCCACATGACGGTGCTGGAGAATTTGACTTTGGCTCCCGTCAAGGTGAGGGGCATAAGCAAAAAAGAAGCGGAAATGACCGCCATGTTCTATTTAGAAAAGGTGGGCATGGCTGCCAAAGCCAATGAGTATCCCGACATGCTCAGCGGCGGCCAGCAGCAGCGGGTGGCCATCGCTCGGGCTCTGTGCATGAAACCGAAAGCCCTCCTCTTCGACGAGCCTACTTCGGCGCTGGACCCCGAAATGGTAAACGAGGTGCTGGACGTTATGAAGGGGCTGGCCAAAGAGGGCATGACCATGGCGGTGGTCACTCACGAGATGGGCTTCGCTCGGGAAGTGGGCGACAGAGTGATCTTCCTCTACGGCGGAAAGATTTTGGAACAGGGAACGCCGGAAGAGGTCTTCGACCACCCCAAGGAGGAGCGCACTCAGGCCTTCCTGAGCAAGATTCTCTAAACACATGGAGCATATAAAAAGCGCAAAAGCACAGACTGCGAGGTCTGTGCTTTTTGTGTGGCCGTTTTTTGTTTTGAAAGCTGACAGGCAGCGTCACCGTCTGTCGCAGCTCGTCTGTTTTTTCTTTTACCTTTTTTTACGGTCAAACTGCCGGGCGGGGCAATTTTCTTCCCAATTTCGTCAAAAGCTCGGTGTCGGTCAGGGCCGTGGCCTTGGAGGTAGTGGTGAGCATGTTGCCGGTGATGGCCGCCGATGCACCGGAGCAAAAAGCTTTTTCGCCGTTATTGGTATAAAGCAGCCGGCCCGCCGCCAAACGAATGTGGGCCGTGGGATCGATATAGCGAAAGAAAGCGATAGTGCGCAGCAATTCTTCTTCTTTCAGCTGTGGCTGATGTTCAAGCGGCGTGCCCGGGATGGGCATCAAGGCGTTGATGGGGATGGAGTCGGCTCCCAATTCTGCCAAACACAGAGCCATGTCCAGCCTGTCCTCCCACGTTTCTCCCATGCCCAACAGCACACCGGAGCAGAGCCTCAGCCCCGCCGCCTTCACTCGCTTCAGCATCTCTGTCTTTTGTTCGAAGCTGTGAGTGGTGCAAATGAAGGGGAAGTAGCGCCGAGACGTTTCGATGTTGCAGTGGTAATTGCTCACCCCCGCCTTGCGCAGCCGCCGCAATTGCTCGAGGCTCAAAAAGCCCATAGAGGCGCACAGGCCCATATGGGTCTTGCTGTGCAGAGTTTCGTAAACATGAACGGCTTTTTCGAATTCTTCTCCCGTAAGAGCCCGGCCGGCGGTGACCAAAGAGAAGCGGTCGGCCCCCGCCTCCTGATTTTTCAGACAGGCCTCTAAGATGGTCGCCTCCGGCAAAAATTCGTAGGTCTTGCAAACGCCCTTATAGTGGGCCGACTGAGCGCAATATTTGCAGTCCTCGGGGCATTTGCCGCTGCGGGCGTTGATGATGGAGCAAAGGTCCGCTTCATCGTGCAAAAAAGCCTCTCTTATTTTGTCCGCTCCCCGGCAAAGTTCTTCCAGATCGCAGGTCACAAAGCCGGAGAGATCGTCCTCTCTCCCCAGTCTCCGTCCCTCGATGATCTCCTGAGCCAGTTTCGTAACATCCATAGCTGTGATCCTCCCTGAAAAAATTCAATTGTGTAAAAAAGGCGCAAGGGCCGGTCGTAGCCTCGCCGTAAAAAAGGAAGCCAAAAGTACGAGGAGCACGTCCCCCGGCATATCCAACGGAAAGCAATCCAGCACTACCAGCCAAAAAGGCACTGCTTCCCCCAGATAAAAGTTGAAGATGAAATACTTGTAGGTCAGGCCGACGGCATAGCAAACGGCGAAACCGCAAAAAGAAGCCAGCAGAGCTTGATGAAAACCGCTGTGCATGATGTTGAACTTCTCTCGAACTAAGCCTGTCAAGAAAGCGGCGGCGATAAAACCCAACAGATACCCGAAACTGGGACGCAGGATGTAACCGAACCCGCCGCCGGCAGCGAAGACGGGAACACCGCACAGTCCCAGCGCTACATAGACGGCCACAGAGACACAGCCTCGGCGGCTGCCCAGCAGCAACCCTGCCATGAGGACAAAAAAGAATTGCAAAGTGAAATAGTCCAGGCCCGGCACCGGCACTTGGGTGAAAGCGCCGACGGCCGTCAAAGCGGTGAAGAGAGAGCAAAGAGTCATTTCCGAAACGTTGGATCGCAAGTTCGTCCTCCTCCTGCGGCCGCAGAGCCTTTAACGTCTTTTATACGGCAGACATTGATGTCTATCACGTATTTTGTCGGCGACAGTTTTCATAACAAGTTTGATTTTAGCACCCGCCGCCGCCATTGTCAACTTTAAATTTATTTTTGGTTTACTTAAATAATGACGAGATTTTTTACTTGCTCGATCGTATGATGAGCGTTGCCGCAACGTGTTTTGCCGAAGATCCTTCGCCGCTGTCAAAATAGCAAAGCTTATTCTATCCCCCGCCGTTTCCTTTTCGGTTGACTTTTGAGAACGGCAGCCTCGCCGCTCTTGCTTTTTTCAAAAAGTGCCGGCCCCATCACCCCCTGCCTGTGTTATAATTAGGAAGAAAAAACATCGCGAGGTACGCTCATGAAGAAAAGAAAATTTTTGCTCCTCCTGCTGCTCCTGCTGTCGGTCTGCGCCGCCTTCTTCTTTAACTTTGATCGACCAGCTCCTTCGCCCGCCCCTCAGCCTGCCTCGCAAACAGTGCTCGTCGACGGCAAAGACCTGAGCCGCTACGTAGGCAAACCCATCGTCACCACCGATAACATTAGCATTCGCGAGTGGTATGTGGCCAATGTTTCTTCCATCCCTCAACAGCTGGACGGCAGCCTGCCTCTAAAAGAGCGGGCCCGGCAGGCCTTCGAGCTGCGGAACAAATACATAAGGGAAGCGAGGGCCGCCATGGCGGATAGGATCACGGCGGAAGAATTGAACAAGTCGCATCCCGTTGCAACTTTTGAAGACTTCCTCCGCTCGAAGATGCAGCGAAAACATATGAGCGAAGAAGAAGCGCTGGAGGATATCATCCGCACCGCGCCCATCACCAATAAGAACGTGAACAAAAGTTTCGGCCTGTGAGGGCCGGCCCGCCCCGAAAGATCTTCGACAAAAATAAAACAGTTGCGATGATTTGACCCGGCTCTTAGGAACCGGGTCTTTTTTTGACGATGTTGCGATTTTAAAAGGAGCGTCCGCCCAAAAAGGCAGCGCTCCTTTTTTCTTTTGCCTGTGCTTTTTCGATGTTAGGTGCCGATCTCGCGGTCTGTTTGGTGTGCCGATCGCCTTTCAGCCCCGAGCGGGGCAGGTGAGCAGGTGATCGTTGATCACTCCTATGGCCTGCAGATAGGAATAAATTATGGTAGGCCCCGCGAACTTGAAGCCCCGCCGCTTCAGATCCGCCGCCACAGCGGCGGAGAGCTCGTCCTGAGCAGGCGGCTCCTCCCCCTCTTTTAACCGGTGGTCGATGACCTTGCCTGCGGTGAAGTGCCAAATGTAGCGGTCGAAGCTGCCCCACTCTTTTTGCGTTTGCAAAAAAGCCCGGGCGTTGGTCACCGCGGCCCGCACCTTCAAACGATTGGCGATGATATTTTTCTTTGTGAGGATAGCTTCTATCTTGCTCTCATCGAAGGCCGCCGCAGTTTCCGGCCGCAGCCCCTCGAAGGCGGCGCGGATGGCCTCTTCTCTCGCCAAGACGAGGCCCCAGCTGAGGCCCGCCTGCATCCCTTCCAAAACCAGCAGGGCGAAAAGTTCGGCCTCCCGATGCTCCGGGCGGCACCAACGCTCGTCGTGATACTTTTGCAAAAGAGGCGAGCCTGCGGCCCAAGGGCAGCACCTTTGCTCCTTCTCTTCTTTCATTTTGCCCCGCTCCCTTCGTTAAAAAGGCAGGCCCCGCACCCTAAAGGTCTCAAGTCCTGCCCGAAGCTTTTTTCTGTGATCTTAATTCATGCGAGCGGCCTGACGCCCGCTTTTATGATGTATAATGCGTTTTTCGGTCGCGACGTTTTCAGCAGCTGGCCTTCAGCCACCGCTCTGCCTCATCGGCCCCCACGTCGCGTATCAGCATGATCTCGCTTTGCAGCACCTGTTTGGCGCTGTGCAGCAATCTTCTTTCTCCCACGGAGATCTTTTTCAAAGTTTCCAAAAGCACCAACAGTTTATAAATGCGGGCCACTTCCAAAATGTTGCCGCTTTTGATCTTGTCCATGTACATTTGAAAACGCCGGTTCCAGGAGATCCTCTTCACCGCTTGGATGTCGGGCTCCTCGTGGCGCAGCACTTCTGCCACTTGGGCCAGCTCCCCTTCGCCCACTATGTAGCGCAGCCCCAGCCGCTCCGCATTGCCTACGGGGACGGCCACCGTCATGTGTTCGAAGAGCATTTCCAAAATAAAATATTCTTTTGGTTCTCCTCCTTGCTCCCGCCACTGGATGTCCTTGATGATCGCGCCGCCGTGCAACGGGTAGACTACGCGATCGCCGCAAGCGAACATAAAAACCTCCTTTCTCCGCACCTTCGCGAAAAGATAAGACAAAGCCTGCCGCAAGCCGCGGCAAGCATTCGTCCTTCGTCCTCTCCGTCGTCATCTATACTTTCCTCATGCTATTATTTTAACATCATAAAATGCAAAAGTCAAAAACGTATAATTGTACCACTGTGACATTTTTGTGTCAACATAATTTTTTTGAAAATTTTTCACATTTTCTTAAGGTGTCATTTGTCACACTTTGCAGCGTAAAGGCAAAGGCAAAAATGTCTTGCCCATTATTTTTCCGCAAGAGCACTTAGCCGGTCCTTTGTTTTGGCTCCCCGCAGCGTAAGCACAAGGGATGAAGCAGCACGAAAAGAGGGACGCATCTTGAGCGTTCCTCTGTTTTTATTTCTTTATTTTCGTCAGTTCCAATACTGCTCCACTTTCGCCGCCGCTGCCTCGGGCGTAAGGTCGAAGCGCTGCATCAATTTTTGCTTCGCGAAATCTCTTTCCAGAGACAATTCTTTCAATGTAGCGACCATGGCGGAGATGCCTTCGTCTCTGCCTTTCTCCATGCCTTTCTTCATGCCTTCGGCTCTGCCTCTCTTCATGCCCTCGGCTCTGCCTTTCTCTACTCCCTCTTCCAAGGCATCTTTGCGAACATTGTACTCGTGGATCTCTCTAACTTTTGCTTCGTCGTATAAAACTACCATGATATCTTCTACCTCCCTCCTGCGTGACGCCAAAAAGACGGGCAGCACTCCTTCTTCGAT
>CANQBR010000054.1 GCA_947589605.1 uncultured Phascolarctobacterium sp.
AGAATCTTCACCTCGCGGGAAGCAGTTTATTGCCGCAACCGGGGGAGGGGAGCAGCGGCAAGTTTCGCCGCCCGCTTCGCCGCCAAAGAAGCCTTGCTGAAGGCGTTGGGCACCGGCCTGAGAGATTGTTCCTTGCAGGAAGCCGAAGTTACAAATGACAGACTGGGCAAGCCCTCTTTCCTTTTGAAAGGACGCATAGCCGACCGGGTGAAGAGAGCGGGCGGGACGACAGTGCACCTTTCTCTGGCCCACAGCGGAGAAGCTGCTATAGCATATGTGATCATAGAAGGGACGTGGCAAGAATGCGAATCGTGACAGCTGCGGAAATGAGCAGACTGGACAAAGAAGCGGCGACCTACGGCGTCGGTAGTCTGCTCCTTATGGAACAGGCCGCCAAGCAAACGGCGGACGCGGCCATGAGCCTTTTGGGTGATGGCCGCAAAAAAGCAGTGATCTTCTGCGGCAAAGGCAATAACGGCGGCGACGGTCTGGGTGCGGGCCGCCATCTTTTGAACTACGGCATCAAGGCCCGGGCCTTTCTCGTGGACGCTCAGCCGGAAGAACTGAGCGACGATGCCAAAGCTCAGCTGACTATGTTCGTTGCCTGCGGCGGCACAGCGGAGAAGATAGTATCCGAAGACGATCTGCTCATCGCTCAAATGGCGGCGGCCAAGGCCGATCTGCTCATCGATGCCCTGTTGGGCACCGGCTTCAAAGGAAGCTTGGACGGTCTGCTCGCTCAGGTATGCACTCTCATCAACAAGGCGGAGAGGCCCGTCCTCTCTATCGATATACCCAGCGGCGTCAACGCTGACGACGGCTCAGCCGATAAGGCGGCGGTGAAAGCCGACCTTACAGTGACCATGGGCCTGGTGAAACAGGGACTTTTGCTCTACCCGGCCCGTGCTCATGTAGGCAAGTTGCTGCTGGCCTATGTGGGACATCCGGCACAACAGGCGGAGACCTTGCCTGTAAAAAAACAATTGGTGACCCAAAAGCTGGCAGCAGCGCTGCTCCCCCAAAGGGAAGGGAATGCCCATAAAGGCAGCGCCGGCCGCGTCGTTATCCTCGCCGGCAGCCCCGGATACAGCGGAGCAGCGGCCCTTTGCGCTCAAGCAGCAGTGAAAAGCGGAGCCGGCTTGGTTCATTTGCTCACTCCCGCCGCCAGTCGGGACGTACTGGCTTGGAAATTGACGGAAGTGATGGTGCAGGGCCTGTTGGAAAAAATGCCCGGTGTGCTGGGAGGAGCCGCTGCAGCGGCGGTGTTGAAAAGATGCGTTGGGGCTCAGGTGCTGGCCTTGGGGCCGGGCTTGGGCTTAGGCGAAGGGACCCAAGAGGCAGTACGGGAAGTGTTGCTGAAAAGTCAGGTGCCCTGCGTCATCGATGCCGATGCTCTAACCGCTTTGACGGGTCACATAGAAGTATTGCAGCAAATGACGGCTCCCAAGGTGCTCACTCCTCATCCGGGAGAATTGGGCCGACTGCTAGGCATCGACGCTAAGGAAGCGGATCGGCGGCGCATGGAATTGGCCCCAGCCTGTGCCCAACATTGGCAGGCTACGGTGGTGTTGAAGGGAGCGCCTACGGTCATCGCCGGTCCCGAAGGGACTGTTTACGTGAACGGCAGCGGCGGCCCCAACATGGCCAGCGGCGGTAGCGGCGATGTGCTCACAGGCTTCATTGCCGGCCTCATCGCTCAGGGCTCGGCCTGCGAGGAAGCAGCGGTAGCAGCCGTTTATCTCCACGGCCTCTGCGGCGAGAGGGCCAACGGCGGCGCCGTAGGGCTGGCTGCCGGTGAGATGTGCGGTCTCTTCCCGGCAGTGCGGCGGGAAACGGAGCAGAGCGCAGAGGAGCGCTGTGCAGGCATCGTCAACTGCGGCCTGCTGTCAGCATAAAAGTTTGACTTATTTTTCGTTGAAGGCGGAGGGCAGACCTCTGCCGTTGAGGTGAAGGCAGTGCGCAAGATCGTTTCCGTCCTGTTGCTGTGGGCAGCACTGTGCTGGGCTGCGGCGGTGCAGGCGGCTCAGGTGACGGCCGTACATTGGGGAGTGGACAAAGACAATGTGTTGCGTATAGTGGTGGATCTCGATGCCCTCACTACCTATCAGGTCGGTCTGTCTTCTTCTGCCATCGACCTTACGGTAGATGCCTCCGCTCAAAGCTCCGCTTTAGGCACGCAAAAAGTAAAAAGCACGCTGGCTGCTTCCTTGGAGACGGTCGCGGCCGGCGGTAAGGTGACGGTTCGCCTGCCTTTGTTGCACCAAATAGAGGACGGAGCTTATAAAAGTTTCACTTTGAAGCAGGACCCGGTGACCAAACGGCCTGCCCGCATCGTGCTGGACATTACAGCAGATAAGCAAACAAGGACGGGACCGACTACCGCTTCCAATCCCAAACCGGCAGCTTCCGCTCCCAAACCTGCGGCGGTTCAGCCTGTTCCCAAAACCGCTTCTCCCTCCGGCAGCAAGGCTAAAGTAGCGGCTGCGGAAGGAGGCGTGGTGATCAGCAACAAACCCACTAAGGGCAGCGGCACGACAGGTACCGGTGCGAGTACCACCGCTCCCGCCAAAACGACGCCTCAGCCTAAAACACAACCTAAACAGGAGACAGCCAAGCCCCAGACGTCTCCCGCTACGGTGAAAAAGGCGGAGGCCCCGACCGTTCCCGCCAAGGGCAAGGCCAAGGCGGAGAAGGGCAGCGGCAAATTCGCCACTTCCGGCGGCATCAAGGATAAGAAGATCACTATCGACCCCGGCCACGGTGGCAGTGACCCCGGAGCTATCGGGGCCAAGGGCACCAAAGAAAAGGATATAACCTTAAAGATAGCCAAAGAACTGCAGGAGCAGCTGAAAAAGAAAAAAGCCAAGGTGAGCATGACCAGAACAGCAGATAAGGATGTGCACGGGCCTTACGCCAGTGATGTGGACGAACTGCAGGCCAGAGTGAATGTGGCTGAGCGCAACGATGCGGATGTATTTATCAGCATCCATATCAATTCGTCTGTCAACGCTAAGGTGAAGGGCTTCAGCACCTACTATTATCCCAAGAGCAGCCACGATAAACGGCTGGCTACAGCCGTTCATAACAAGCTGACCAAAAATTTCGGCCGCGATAATTTGGGAGTCCGCGAGGCCAATTTCTATGTGACCAAACGCAGCAGCATGCCCGCCATCCTCATCGAGCTTTGCTTCATCAGTAACAAAGATGAAGAAAAATTGTTGCAGAGCTCCTGGTTCCAGAAGAAGGCGGCTCGCCTGCTGGCCGAGGCCATGGAGGATTACTTTAAATAAAGGACGTAAGAAAAAATGGTAAAGAGATTTTGTCTTTTGCTGCTGTTTTTGGCTGTTGCTTTTGCAAGCGGCTGCTTCAAAAAAGAAACGCCTCCTCCTCCGCCTCCCCCCGCCCCTGCCGAACAGACATTCACGATCTATCGGGGGTCCCCCGACGGGCTGGATCTTTTGGTGCCGGAGCACATCACCATAAAAGATAACGGCCGCCCAGTCATGGAGAACGCTTTGGATGCACTTGTCTATAGCAAGCCACGGGCCGGCAATGGTCTGGATGTGATCCCGCCGGGAGCGCAGCTTTTGAGTTTAAAAGTAGAGAAGGGCGTGGCCTATGCGGATTTCAGCAAAGAACTGGCGACCAAAGGGCTGGGCTCTAACGGAGAGAGCCTCTTGGTCTATGCCATCGTCAACACCCTGACAGAATTCCCTGAAGTGCAGGCTGTGCAGCTTTTGGTGGAAGGAAAAGCAAGAGCTACCATCAGCGGTCACATCGACGTATCGGAACCCATCAAACGCAATGCCGACTATTTGCGAAAATAAGGCGTGCGGCTACACGAAAAAGATAAAGAGCAGTGAGCCTTCGGGCTGCTGCTCTTTTGGAATTACCGACAGACAGAAGCTGCCGAGTGGGAAGGAACAGTATGAAAAAATTTGAGCTATACCTGCCTGATGCGGGAGCTACCAAAGCACTGGGGGCGGCGTTGGGCCGCCTCTTGCGGCCCGGGCAGACGGTGCTCCTCGGCGGCGAATTGGGGACAGGCAAAACACTTTTTACCCAAGGCGCGGCAGAAGCACTCGGCGTGGACGGCAGTAAAGTCAACAGCCCCACCTTTCAGTTGCTGAACATCTATCATGGCAGCGAAGGACGGGAAGTGGGCCATTTCGATCTTTACCGTTTGGAGCGAAATGAAGAATTGGAAGAGATCGGCTTTGGTGAATATTGCGAAAGCGGGGCCGTCTGCTTCATCGAATGGGCCGATCGCTTTCCCGATCTCATGCCGGAATATCATGTGACGGTGCGGTTCACCCGCGAAGGGCAGGGCCGCCGAGCCGTTATAGAAGGGGAGGGCGCAGCGGAAGAAGCTGCGGTAGAAGCGCTGGCCCGGGAGGTGGCGGCATGTGGCTCTTAGCCATGGATACTGCGGGGAAGGTGTGCACCACCGCCCTGCTAAAAGATGAAACGGTAGTAGCCGAAGAGACGGTGCACCGTCTTTTGGGCCAAGCAGAAGGGCTGCTGCCGCAAATAGAACAGCTGCTGCAAAATTGTCAAGTGAAAAAAGAAGAGATAGGGGCCGTTGCCGTCAGCCGGGGACCGGGCTCTTTCACCGGGTTGCGCATCGGTCTGGCCACCGCTCAGGCGTTGGCTTGGGCCTGGGGTTGCAAATTGCTGGGCGTCGGTACTTTGGAGGCTTTGGCTTACAACCTGCCCGTCGAAGGGCTCATCCTCTCGCCATTGATGGACGCCCAAAAGGGCAACTACTATCAGGCGTTGTATCGTTTTAAAGAAGGAAGCATGGAAGAGATCGATCCCGTAGCGGTGGTGAGCAAAGAAGAAGCTTTGGCCCGGGCGGCGGCCTGTGCCGAGCCTGCTTATCTTTTAGGCGAAGTGCAAAAATTGCGGCAAGAGGATTTGCCGGCCGGCGTCTTTCTCGC
The DNA here is from genome assembly GCA_947589605.1 of uncultured Phascolarctobacterium sp. Lineage (GTDB taxonomy): Bacteria > Bacillota > Negativicutes > Acidaminococcales > Acidaminococcaceae > CANQBR01. The sequence goes on from CANQBR010000054.1 coordinate 4,941, forward strand.
TCCTCCGGCCCTGCAACAGCCCAAGGCCGTCAGCGTTGCCTATGCGGCTCTTGCCTTAGGCGAGAAAGCGGCGGTGGATGACCCGGCGCTGTTGCAACCCTGCTACATCCGACGCAGCGAAGCGGAAGAACTGTGGGAGCGGCGGCAAGGGATAAAAAGCGGCAATGGGTGAAGAGAATATTCGAAAAAAAGTTGTCGGCAACGAGCTGCGGTTGCGGCCCATGGCGGCCTGTGATCTGACAGCGGTGGCCGCTTTGGAGAGAAAACTTTTTTCCGAGCCTTGGAGCGCACGGCTGTGGCTGGAGGAAGTGAACAGCACCGTCTCTCATGCTTTGATCGCGGAAGAAGCGGGGGAACTCGTGGCCTACGCCGGCTTCTATCTGGCAGCGGACGAGGCCGAGATTACGAGAGTCGCAGTGGACCCCACTCGGCAGGGGCGAGGCGTGGGCAAATATTTGCTTGCGGCTTTGCTGCGAGAAGCTGCCTTGGTCGGAGCACGCACCGTGTATTTGGAGGTGGCCGCCCGCAATGTTGCCGCCAGAAGTTTATATGAAGGCTTCGGTTTTAAAGTTCTGGGGCTGAGAAAAAATTATTACGCTCGGGACAAAGACGATGCCCTTTTGATGGGCCTGCAGGTGAGAGAGTGAAAGAAAACATTTATATTTTGGGGATCGAGAGCAGCTGCGACGAAACGGCGGCCGCGGTGGTGAAAAACGGCAGGGAAGTGCTGAGCAACGTCATCGCCAGCCAAGTGCCGGTGCACCGAAAATTCGGCGGCGTCGTGCCCGAGATAGCTTCCCGTCAGCACATACAGGCTGTGCTCCCCGTTATTCGTCAGGCGCTTGATGAAGCAAAGATGGCCAAAGAAG
>CANQBR010000055.1 GCA_947589605.1 uncultured Phascolarctobacterium sp.
GTGCCCTGTCAGGTCTCTTTGGAAAAATACATGGCCTGCGGCCTGGGGGCCTGCCTCTCCTGCGCCTGCACCATCAAGGGCCGGCGGGCCAAAGTGTGTCAGGACGGACCGGTCTTTTGGGCCGAGGAGGTGGAAGAATGGTAGCGCCTCTTTACGACGGCCGCTTGGCTGTCAGCATCGCCGGCATCAAAATGCAGACGCCCGTCACCACCGGCTCCGGCACCTTCGGTTTCGGCCTGGAGTTCACCGACTTCCTCGACTTGGAAAAAGTGGGAGCGGTGACGGTGAAGGGCACGTCCCTGCTGCCTTCTTTGGGCAACAAAGGGCAGAGAGCGGTGGAGACGCCGGCGGGGATGCTGAATGCCATCGGGCTGGAGAACCCGGGCAGCGACTACTTTTTAAATGTGACTCTGCCTAAACTCCGCAAGTACGACGTTCCCGTCATCGTCAACATCTACGGCCACAGCCCCGAAGAATACGGGCAAGTTGCAGCTAAATTGGATGTGGACGGCGTGGCGGCGGTAGAGATCAACATCTCCTGTCCCAACGTGAAAGAGGGAGGCATCATCTTCGGCACCTGTCCCGAAGCGGCGGCAGCCGTCATCCGTCAGGTGAAGGCTCACACCTCCAAGCCCGTCATCACCAAACTTTCGCCCAACGTGACGGATATCACGGTGATGGCCAAAGCGGCGGAGGAGGCGGGCAGCGATGCCATCTCCATGATCAACACCCTTTTGGGGACGAAGATCGATATCGAAAAGCAGAGGCCGGTGCTGGGCAACGTCACCGGCGGCCTCAGCGGTCCGGCTGTGCGGCCGGTGGCAGTGCGTCTCGTCTACCAAGTGGCTCAGGTGACGAAACTGCCCATCATCGGCATGGGTGGCATCATGTGTGCCGAAGATGCGCTGGAATTTTTCTTAGCGGGTGCAAGCGCCGTGGCCGTGGGCACCGCCAATTTCGTGGAGCCCGATATCGCCGAAAAGATCGCTTTCGGCCTTCTTAATTATTTAGACAGACATCATTTGCAAAATATCGAAGAGGTGATAGGGCTGGCTCTTCCTCACGGAAAGAACAGCATGCCTCTTTACAATTGCTAGCAAAGTAGGTGATGAACGATGCAAAATGACAAGCGTTTGATCGTCGCTTTGGACTTTCCCGATCTTGAACAAGCCAAGGCTTGCGTGAAAGAGTGCGGCGATGCGGTGAGCTACTACAAAGTGGGCATGGAACTTTATTATGCCGCAGGCGGCTCCATCCTCACCTTTTTGAAAGAGGAAGGAAAGCAGATCTTCCTCGATCTGAAACTGCAGGACATCCCCAACACCGTGGCCGGTGCGCTGAAAGTGCTGACGAAATTGGGCGCGGATATGATCAACGTCCATGCGGTGGGCGGGCCGAAGATGCTTCAGGCAGCGGCCAAAGCTGTGCAAGAAGCAGCTGCGGAAGCGAAAAAGCCGGCGCCTAAATTGATCGCCGTGACCATCCTCACCAGCATGGACGAAGAACAATTCGCCGCTTTGAATTATAAAGGCAGCATCGCCGACGAAGTGGTGGCCTTGGCGAAGCTGGCGAAGGACGCGGGCTTAGACGGCGTGGTGGCTTCGCCTATGGAAGCGGCAGCCATCAGAAAGGCCTGCGGCCCCGAGTTTCTCATCGTCACCCCCGGGGTGCGGCCGGCGGGGAGCGCCCTGAACGATCAAAGCAGAGTGGCCACACCGAGCGGCGCTCTCTTGAACGGTTCCACCCACATCGTGGTGGGCCGGCCCATCACCAAAGCAGCGGACCGCAAAGCTGCTGCTGCGGCCATCGCGGAAGAGATAAAAGGAGTGTAAGAACATGGCTATCCTCACCGAAAAAGACGTAATGGCATTGTTGGAAGAGACTCAGGCGGTGCTGCACGGGCATTTTCTGCTGACCAGCGGCCTGCACAGCCCCATGTACGTAGAAAAGTTCAACGTGCTGCAGCACCCCAAATACACAGAGCGCCTTTGCCAAGAGATCGCCCGCCGTTATGAAAACGCAGGCGTGGAATTGGTGATAGGCCCCATGACCGGCGGCATCCTGTTGGCCCACGAAGTGGGGAAGGCTTTGGGCACCCGGGCCATCTTCACCGAGCGGGAGAACGGCAATATGACTTTGAAGCGGGGCTTTCAGATCCCCGAGGGCACCAAGGTGCTGGTGGTGGAAGACATCACCACTACCGGCGGCAGCATTCAAGAGGTGATCGACGTGGTGCGAGAGCACGGCGGCGAGGTGATAGGCGTGGGGCTTTTGGTGGACCGCAGCGGCGGCAAAGTGAATTTCGGCGTGCGCACGGAAGCTTTGCTGCATTTGAACGTAGAGACTTTCAAACCGGAGAGCTGTCCGCTGTGCGCCCAGGGCGTGCCTTTCACCAAGCGGGGACGCACCGGCAAATAAATTTTCACGATCGTTTTGAAAAAGAGCACGAAGAGCAAAAAAGAAGAGAGCCCGGAAGGGCTCTTTTCGTTTGGGGGGAAGTTGTAAACGGGAAAATTTTTTCAGTGAAGGGCGAACGGTGAAAGCAGAAGGGCCGCTCTTGTCCAAGTGGCGGAGAGGGGGAAGTGTGTGATATAATGTAGGCAAGACCTTCAAAATGCCGGTGCCGGATACCGGAGCAAAGGTGAGCCTTTTTCACTTCCTGCTCACTCAAAAAAAGGAGCTGACTCCATGGACATCGTCATCATCGGCAAAGTACTGCAAAGGCTGCTGCTGTCTCCCGGGGGCTTCATCCTTGTCGGCTTTTTCCTCACCGTATATCTTTATGCGAAAAGGCAGAAAGGGAGGACGGCGGCGGCGCTGCTCACTTTCTTCTTCTATCTTTTCTCTCTCAGCCCGGTGGCCTTTTGCCTCATAAGACCGCTGGAAAGTTTTTGCCCGCCGGAGCCGCAGGTGAGCGGCACTCCCTGCGATGCCGTCATCCTTTTGGGCGGGGGAGCGGTGAGAAGGGCAGACCTCGCTTTCGGCGGCAGCCTGGGCGGCGCCGGGGCCAAACGTTTGCTGGCAGCAGCAGGCCTCGCCGAAAAAGAAAAGCTGCCCCTCCTCATCAGCGGCGGCTCTTGGCAGCAGGACGGAGTCTCAGAGGCGGAGCTCTCTTTTAAAATGCTGAGAGCTTTGGGCGCCGGCGGCTACGGCCTCCTCGTGGAGAACAAAGCCCGCACCACCCAAGAGAACGCCCGCTTCAGCGCCGCCATCTGCGGAGAAAAGGGCTACAAGAAATGCTATTTGGTGACCAGCGCCTACCATATGCCCCGGGCCCTGCTGCTTTTTCAAAAAGCCTTCGGCCCCCACGGCATCGTTTTGGTGCCCTTCCCCTGCGACTATCAAACGGAGGAGCCGCCCCGCTTCGACGCCTTCAGCTTTCTGCCCGACCTGAGCAGCCTGGCAGTGAGCACCACAGCCGTAAAAGAATATTTGGGCTATCTCGCAGCCTTGATCTCCTAGTTTCTTCAATAATATATACGCACGAAGAAACAGAGAGCGCTCATGAAAAGAAGCGGAGCGCCCTAACGCTCCACCCTCTGCAAATGCATAGAAAAGGCAGTACACTTTCTCTTCACCATAGCGATGAAGGAAAACGTACTGCCTTTTGTTTTTCGAAAGATGCTTCCTAATGGAGGTGGAGAAGAGCAGTAGATGCGGGTCAGCAATCCACCCATTCTATATCTTTCTCGACTTCCCAAAAGGTTTTACCGTTAAAGATAGGGGCTTTTTCGAATTTATCTACGGGATACTTACCGTCGTCGGAAAAAGCTCTCCACTCAAAATTATTGTTCGGGTCTTCTATAGCATACAAGACAAGCATTCGGAGACCGGCTTTTGTCCATCCTTCTATTAAAAATTTACTTCCGCCGTAGAGAAAAAATCTTTCGTCGCCATAGTACAAACCATCGATGAATTCGTTCGCATCTCCGTTGATCATTTTACACCTCTGAAATATTTTCTGAATTTTCTGTATAGCGCCGGCCCTTTATGCGACCCGGCAACAGGGCCATGTTCATAAAGTCAAAACTAAGAAGAGCAGACGGGACAGGTCAGCAATCCACCCATTCTATGTCTTTCTCTACTTCCCAAAAAGTTTTGCCGTTAAAGACAGGCGCTTTTATGAAATCGTCGGACAATTTTTGCGGGTCGCAGCTTTCTTCATACCACAGGTAGTCGTTAGAAGGTGGTTCCCAAGTATCAAGACACAGGGTATGGATCTTGTTTTCCACCCAACCTTGCAAAAAATATTTTTTCCCACCATATAGGAAAACCAACTCATCTCCGTAATATATACGATCTACAAATTCATTTACATCGCCGTTGATCATTTTAATTTCGCTCCTATCAAGCAAAATTTTCGAGCATGCTCTCATTATGGGCAGTACCTGCGGAGGATATGTGAGCAAAATGTTTTCAGTTGAGGTCGCTTTTCCGAAAATTTTTCTTCGGCACTATATACAGCATAGCAGGAGCTTGTCTTTCTGTCGAGATAGATCGCCAAAACATTTTCGGGACTCCGCCTTACAGTAAATAGTGTGGAGCGTGTTCGACGCAAGGCAGAGCCTTTCATCTGCGCCCTAACGCTTCTTTCCTCCCTCTTGAATGCGCAGTTGATTTGTCCGGCTATGCTGAGGGAGCCCGGCCCTTGAATGTACAGCTGATTTGTCAGGCTGTGCTGGGGAAGCCCGGGACAAGCTCAACGGGCGGGCGCTACATGCCCGGCGACTTCGCTCAGCGGGCGGGCGCTCATGAAAACAGAGCAGTCTGCGAAAATCTAGACAAGCAATGAAAAATTGAACTGACATAGCAAAGGCCCCCGACGAAGTGCCGGGGGCCGAAATTTTTATGCGGAACTTTTTACAGACGGTGGCTGGAATTGAGCACGTCTCTCATCTTGTGGGCCACCATGGCCTTGATGGCGTCTCTGGCTGGGCGCAAATATTGACGGGGATCGAAGTCGGCGGGGTGCTCTACGAAGTGTTTGCGGATGGAAGCGGTCATGGCCAAGCGCAGGTCGGTGTCGATATTGATCTTGCACACGCCGAACTTGCCTGCTTTCAAGAGCATGTCTTCCGGCACACCTTGGGCCCCGTCCAATTTGCCCCCGTATTGATTGCAGAGGGCCACGAACTCGGGGATGACGGTGCTGGCACCGTGGAGCACGAGAGGGAAGCCGGGCAGCATGTTGGTGATCTTTTCCAAACGGGCGAAGTCCAGTTCGGGCTCGCCTTTGAATTTATAGGCGCCGTGGCTGGTGCCGATGGCGATGGCCAGAGAGTCGCAGCCGGTGCGCTCCACGAATTCCACAGCCTGATCGGGATCGGTGTAGGTGGCGTCTTTGGTGTTCACTTTCACCGCATCTTCCACGCCGGCCAAACGGCCCAGTTCTGCTTCTACCACCACGCCTTTGGAGTGAGCATATTCCACCACCTGTTTGGTGAGGGCGATGTTCTCTTCAAAAGGATGCTTGGAGCCGTCGATCATGACGGAGGTGAAGCCGCCGTCCACGCAGGCTTTGCAGATGGCGAAGTCTTCGCCGTGGTCCAAGTGGAGGCAGATAGGCAGGCCCGTAGTCTCCATGGCGGCCTCTACCAATTTCACCAGATAAACGTGATTGGCATATTTGCGGGCGCCGGCACTCACCTGCAGGATGAAGGGAGACTCTTCCTCCTTGGCGGCAGAGTC
>CANQBR010000056.1 GCA_947589605.1 uncultured Phascolarctobacterium sp.
TTCTTCTTTGGGCGGGCGCAAAGAAGCGTTCACCCGGCCGTCGGGACGGATGAAGGTGGCCCGGCACTCCACTTTTTGGCCGAAATCCAAGCGGCCTCCCGGCACCTGCTCCCGATGCAGGAAGATGATGTAGCGTTCTTTGCTGAAAAGGAAGAAGCCTTCGGGCACGATGTTGTAGACGATGCCTTCCAGTTTGTCGCCCACTCGCACGTTCTCGGCGGGCTTGGCCGCTCTTTGCAGCTCTTCTTCCACCCGCATGGTGACGGCGGGCCGGCCGCTCTTGTCCTTATATAATTTCACCCACACCAATTGCTCCGGTCTGACGTAGCCCCGCATCTCGCTGTAAGGGAGAAAGACGCCCCGCTCGCCCCCCAGGTCCACGAAGCCTCCGTCTCTGGTGACGCTGATGACCCGAGCGTAGGTCACCTGCCCTTCCTTCAGCTTGGGCAGCTTCATGCTGGCCGTCAGCCTTTTGGCCGGGTCCAAATAGAGGTAGACTTTGACTTCCTGCCCCACCGCCACCGGCTCCGTCTGCTGAAAACGATGCAGCAAGATATCGTCGGAAGTGTTGCCGGTGCCGGCGTCCAAAAAGGCGCCGTTCTCACTGAGGCGCACCACCTTCAATGTGACCACGTCGCCGGGCTTGGCGCCGCCGGCTCTCGACGGTGCGTCCCCCGCCGTTTCGGCCTGAGCAAGAGGTTCTTCTTTTTTTATTTTACGAAGAGGCGCGGCGGGCAGCTCTTTATGAAAACGGCCGGGCCCGGCGCTGCTCTCCTTAAAAATTTTTTCTCTTTCCCGCATCTATTTTTCCTCGCCGGGGTCGTAGGCTTCGGAGGGAGCGTCGGCCCACAATTGCTCCAAATTGTAAAAATCCCGCTCGTCTTCGATGAAGATGTGGGCCACCACATCGCCGTAGTCCAACAGCACCCAGTTGCCTTCCCCGTAGCCTTCCTTATGCAGGGGATAGCAGTCTTCCTTGGCCAATTCGTCTTCGATGTTGTCGACGATGGCCCGGGTGAGGATGTTGTTGTTGGCGCTGCCGATGACGAAATAGTCCGTCACCGGAGAAAGTTCTCTTACGTCTAAGATCAATACGTCTCTGGCCTTCTTATCGTCGGCGTATTTTGCTATCTTTCTTGCCAATTCTTTGCTGTCCATCCTGTCTTACCTCCTGAAGTTCTTTATCTTGCTCTGTTTCGTCTTGCCATTCTCAGTTTTCGCGAAGACTTGCGCCGGCCTTTCATTCGGCCTTCGCTTTTTCTTTGGCCTCATCGGGCAGATAGGGTATGCCCAATTCATCCAAACTTTTGCGCACCGACTCTCTGTCCACGGCCCAATAGCTTACGCCGCTAGAGTCGTCGAAGCGGCCGTAGAGCATGCAGCTCTTCACCGTGCTCTCGCCGAAAAGTTTGAAGCTGTTGGCGGCCTTCAGCATGGTGAGAGTGTCCATGTCCGTCTCTACGTATTTTTCCAACGTGGCCAGAAGAGAGCCGATGTTGGTGAGGTTCTGCACCGACACCAATTGTTTGGCCGCTGCTTTTAAAAAGCGCTGCTGCCGCTGCACGCGGCCGATGTCTCCCAATTCGTCGCTGCGGAAGCGGACGTATTTGCCCGCCAATTTGCCGTCCATGTGCTGAGAGCCCTTTTTGATGTCGATGACCAGATCGGCATAGGGGTCTTCATAGTGCATGTCGTTGTCCACGTAAAGATCCACGCCGCCGATCTTATCCACCACGTCGATGAAGCCCTGCCAATCGGCGAGAGCGTAGTAGTGGACGGGCACCTCCAACAAATTCTCCACCGTCTGCTTGGCCATCAGCACTCCGCCGTAGGTGTAGGCGGAATTGATCTTGTCCGGGTCGCGGTGCCCCGGCAGCACCACCTTCGTGTCGCGGGGGATGGAAAGGATGCTCACCTGATCGTTTTCAGAATCGAAACTTACCAGCAAAATGGCGTCGGTCCGCTTGGGCTCGCTCTCTGCCGCTTCGCTGTCGCCGTCGTCTATGCCCAAAAGCAGCACGTTGATCCGCTGATTGAGCCGCTGGGAAGCAGACAGTTTCTGCCCCAGTTCCGTTTTGGTCTCGGCAGGCTTGGTCCCCACCTGTTGAGAGGCCGGGTGCAGCAGGCCGTAGAGGAACACAGTGCCTTTGAAGATGGCCCAAGCCAACGCGGCGGCGATAGCCAAACACAGCACCACTCTGCCCCAGCGTATCTTTTTGCGCGTTCGGCGAGGCGGCCTATCCTTCGGCTGTTGCCCTGCGGTTTTTTCCGTTTGACCTTTATCTTTCGGCGTTTGCCGCCGTTCTTCATCCATTCATGAAACTCCGTCGCATCTTTTTTCTGCCCCGCTTTTTTGGCGAGAGCCGTCGTGCTTACTTTCCCTTCTCTTCCATGAGCAGCTGATTATAGGCTGCGATGCAGTCCGGGTGGATAAACAGTCCGTCTGCCACCAGATGATCTATGGTGTGCCTGTAAGCGCAAAGCATGGCTTTGTTCAAATCTATGTAGCTGACGCGGCGCAGTTCTGCCGCCCAATCGCAGTCTCGGCCCGGCTCGATAAGATCGGCCAGAAAAACTATTTTGTCCAAAAGCGTCATGTTCAAAGTGCCGGTGGTGTGATAGCGGATGCCCCGCAGGATAGCTTCGTCCGTCACGCCGTACTTGCTGCGGGCGTAATAAGCGCCTATCTTCTGATGAAGAAGGATGGGCTGCTTTTCTTCGATGTCCTCCACCGCTATACCCAGCTGCCGCGCCAAAGCGAGGCTGGCCTTGCTGCCCACTTCGCGGCCGCAGTCGTGAAGGAGGGCGCAGACGCCCACCCGTTCCCGTTCGGCGGGAGAGAGCCCGTAGTGCGCGCACATGTCTAAAGCCGTTTTATAGACCGCTGCCGAATGTTTGAAGCGTTTTGAGGGCAGCGACTTTTTCAAAAGAGCTGTCATCTCGTCGATATCCATGTCATTCTCCCCTATAAAGGCCCCTTCGATAGATATATTCCTCCACGGCGGCAGGCACCAGTGCGCTCAAACTTTTTTTCTGCTCCGCCGCCTGCCTTATCCTGGTGCTGGAGATATCGAAGGCCGGTGTGTCCAGCAATTTGATGCGCCCTGCTCTGGCTCCCGCCAATAAAGGCTTCAAACCGTCCAGCCGTTCCTCGTAACCGGGCCTGCCTGCGGCCACGAAGGTGGCCAGCCTCAGCTGCTCTTCGATGCGATGCCACGAGGGCAATTGATCGAGGCTGTCGGCCCCGATGATGAAAAAAAGTTTTTTGTCGGGGTAGAGCCGTTTCAATTCTCGCAAAGTATCTACGGTATAGGACACTCCCGCCCGCTTCAGCTCCATATCGCTCAAAGCGAAGCGGGGATAGGCGGCCAAGGCCAGCCTCACCATCTCGTAGCGATCGCAAGCGGGAGCGCAGTCTAAGCCCTGTTTGTGCGGAGCCGTCGCCGCCGGGATGAAGAGCACCTGCTCCAACTCCAACTGCCGAGCCACTGCCCGGGCCGTTTCCAAATGCCCCCAATGAATGGGATCGAAAGTCCCGCCCATGATGCCTAAACTGCCTGCCACGGCCTTTTCCCTCCGTCGGGTCTTCGAGTCTTAACTAATTATATCAAGGGCACAGCCATCTTACAAGGGCCTGCAGGATCATCACCGCCGCCGTCAATAAGAGCAGCGCTTTGCTTCTGTCTTTAAGATCGAAAACAGTCTTGGGCCTCCTCAGATACTCCGAGCAGGCCCGCAGATAGGCTGTGAGTTTGAGCTTAGGTGCCTTCTTTTTTTCCTCCATCGTTTTCGCCGTCACTCGTAGCGCAGAGCATCTATCGGATCCAAAAGCGCCGCCTTTCTCGCCGGGTAGATGCCGAAGAAAAGGCCGATGCCCACAGAGAAGACCACGGCGACGACGATGGCCGCCCCCGAGATCACCGTGTTCCAGCCGGCGAAGCTGCTGATGCAGACGCTGGCCGCCACCCCCAGCACCACGCCCATGAAGCCGCCGATGATGCCGATGACCATGGCCTCCATCAAAAATTGTAGCAAAATATTATTGTAAGTCGCTCCCAGCGCTTTGCGGATGCCTATCTCTCTGGTCCGTTCGGTGACGGACACCAGCATGATGTTCATGATGCCGATGCCGCCCACCAAAAGGCTGATGGCGGCGATGCAGCCCAAAAGCAGAGTGATGCTGTTGGCCGTCTCCATCATCGTGTCCATCACTGCCGCCATGTTGCCCACGGTGAAGTCGTCATCTTCCCCGTCTCTGATCTTGTGGCGGGTGCGCAGCACCTGCTCCACTTCCGCCTGCACGTCGTTGATGACATTTTCGTTGGCGGCCTGCACGGTGATCCGCTGCACGTAGGTGATGCCCATCATGCGGCTCTGGGCGGTGGTGAGAGGGATGAAGACGATGTCGTCTTGGTCCATGCCCGAGCCCGACTGCCCTTTGCTTTTCAAAAGACCGATCACCTGAAAAGGCGCTTTGTTGATCCTCATGATCTGGCCCACGGGGTCGCTGCCGGGGAAAAGGGCGTCGGCCACGGTCTTGCCGATGACGGCCACCCGGTTGCGGCTGTTGATGTCCCGCTGATAAAAGAAGCGGCCTTCGCTCACTTCGTAATTTTGGATGCTGAAGTTGGCGGGAGTGGTGCCCTCCACGCGGCTGGTCCAGTTTTGATTGCCCACTACCAATTGATAGGTGCGGGACACGCTGGCGGTGACGCCGGCGATGTCGTCCACCTGCTGCCCGATGGCTTCCGCATCGTCCCACGTGAGGCGGGCGCCTTCGCCGGCGGCGATACGGGCACCGCTGGCGGTGCGGCCGCCGCTGGTGATGATCAAAAGATTGCTGCCCAAGCGGGAGATGTTTTCTTTGATGTTTTCTTTCACGCCCAGGCCCAGCCCCACCATGGCGATGACGGCGCCCACGCCGATGATGATGCCCAGCAGAGTGAGAAAGGTGCGCATTTTATTGCTCAGCATGCCTTCCCAGGCCATCTTTACGGACTCATTCAGCATAGGTCCACTCTCCCTTCAGGATGCGATCGTCGCTGCTCAACTTTCCGTCCCGCATGATCAGCACCCGTTTGGTCTGGCGGGCGATGTCCGGCTCGTGAGTAACCATCACCACCGTCTTGCCCTGCTCATTCAACTCTTTGAAAATATCCATGATCTCGTAGCTGGACTTGGTGTCCAGATTGCCGGTGGGCTCATCGGCCATGATGATGGCCGGCTCGTTGATGAGGGCCCGGGCTATGGCCACCCGCTGCCTTTGTCCGCCGCTCTGATCGGGTGGATGAAACCACATATATGCGCCAGACGCTTGACG
>CANQBR010000057.1 GCA_947589605.1 uncultured Phascolarctobacterium sp.
CGCCTCCGGGGGCAGGCCGATGCGGATCACTTTGCTGCCCGCTGCAGTGAGGGCGGCGTAGAGCACCGCTCCCTGCTCCGTCGCTTCTTCTAAAGTGAGAGGAAGATACTCGCCCTTGCGATATTTTTCCGCCAAGGCCGTCCCTTCCAGCACCACCAACGGGTAGATGCGGGCCACCTCCGGCTGTAAAGCAGCTGCTGCTCGTGCGGTGGCGGCCACGCTCTCGCTGTCTTGCAGCGGCAGGCCCACCATCAATTGCAGGCCCACGGCAAATTTTTTCTCTTTTAAGAGAGCGACGGCTCGATAGACAGCCTCGCTGTCGTGCCCCCGACCTGCGGCGGCCAGCACTTTGTCGTCTAAAGACTGGGCTCCCAATTCTACCGAATGAACGCGATGCTCTTTCAACAGAGCCAGCACCTCTTCGTCGATGCAGTCCGGCCGGGTGGAGAGGCGCACTTTGTCGATGGCTCCCGCCGCCAGCAACTCATCGGTGAGGGCCAGCAGTTTTTCCTGTTCGCCTAAAGGCAGAGCGGTGAAGGAGCCGCCGTAAAAAGCAGCTTCGTGAGCCTGCCCCTTCTTGAGCCGCGGCAGCCACAGGTCGATCTGCTTTTTCGCCGCTTCTATAGAATTACAGAGCTGGCCGCTGATCGCTTTTTGGTCGCAGAAAACGCAGCGATGGGGACAGCCGGCGTGAGGGATGAAGATGGGTAAGATAGACATGAGTTTTGTTTTTTACGGCTGATCTTTAAAGCTGCCTGTTTTTTTCTTCGCTCAGCTTGCCGGTGCTCCACACCGCGGCGAAACTGTAGACTGCGAAGAAGAGGAGCATAGCCGCTTTGGAAGTGTCTTTGTTAGGCAGCCAGTCGGGAAGGATGAAGACCAAACTGCAAGCGGCGATGAAGGCCCACATGAAGGTGATGATGTATTCTGCCTGGGCGAAAAAAGTGGCGGCTCCCCCACTGAAGGCTCGATGGCAGACCAAATGCAGCAGCCGAGCCATGGCCGTCACCGCTCCGCCCAATAAAAGAGAGCCTAAGAGCAGACTGCCGAGGCCGCCGCTTTTCAGCATGACGAAAATATAATTATACAAAAAGAAGGCTCCGCTGAGGGCCAGCCATTGCAGAAAGATCTTCGTCGTGCTCTCGGCCTCTTCTATACGCAATAATATCTTCTTCACTGCCCTCGCCTCATATTCGAAAAATATTCAGACTCTTCGTCGACCTTACTCGCAAAAATTTCTTCAGGCCCTGCGTCGACCTTCTTCAAAAATATTCGCCGAGTATTTTCATTATAACTTTTTTGCGCCCCTCTTGGCAAGGAGAGAGGCGCGCACTTTTTTATGGCTTATTTTTCTCACCACTTTAAATAAAATGTGGTATAATTCTTTTGACTCGAGCGCTGCGGGCGACGGGTACATTGTGCGAAGGGAGCTCTTAAAGTGAAACGGAGCGAAAAATTCAGGCAAGCTGACCGAGAAGCGCTGGCCACTGTGGCGGCCACGGCAGTTATCATCGTCTTCTGGTATCTGGCAGGTTTCGGCCTGGCGGATGTTCCCGTGAAGATCCTCCACACTCCTCTTTGGTTCTGGACCGGCGTGGTGGGCACTTGGCTCTTTGCTACCCTGCTGGTGATCGTCCTCACCAAATGCGTCTTCAACGATAAAGACGAAGAGAAGAAGGAGGCAAGATCATGAGCATCGTCAACCTTCTCCCCGTCGTCGTCTTTTTGGTCTTTCTGCTGGCGGTGAGCGCCTATGTGCAGAAAACTTCCCAGTCCCAGCGGCAGAAAGATTTCGCCAAAGATTACTTCATCGGCGGCCGCACCTTGGGCGGCTTCGTGCTGGCCATGACCACCGCCGCCACTTATTCCAGCGTTTCTTCCTTCGTAGGCGGGCCCGGCATGGCTTGGGTGATCGGCTACGGTTGGATCTACATGGCCATCGTGCAAGTGGTGGTCATATTTCTCGTCTTGGGCGTCTTCGGCAGAAAGATCTCTCTCATCGCCGAAGAGATCGATGCCGTCACCGTCATCGACGTCATCCGCAGCCGCTATCAAAGCACTGCTCTCGCCAACCTTTCCGCCCTCGTCATCGTGGCCTTCTTCTGCGCGACTATGGTGGCGCAATTCGTAGGCGCTGCCAAGATCTTCGAAGCTGTCACCGGCTTCGGCTATCTCACCGGTCTCTGCCTCTTCGGCCTCATCGTGGTCTTCTACACCACCATCGGCGGCTTCAAGGGCGTGGCCATCACCGACTCTTTCTGCGCCATCGCCATGGTGGCGGGCATGGCCGTGCTGCTGCTGGCCATGTTGAAACTGGGCGGCGGCTACGAAAAGATGATGACCTCCATCTCCGTCTCTCATCCCGACATGCTGGAGCCGCTCAGCCAAGGGAAGATGCCCATGAGCCTATACATCAGCCAGTGGCTCTTGGTGGGCATCTGCACCCTCTCGCTGCCTCAATCGGTAGTGCGGGGCCTCTCCTATAAAAACAGCAGCGCCCTGCGTCAGGCCATGATTATCGGCACCTTGGTGATCGGCGCCATGAACCTTCTTCCCAACTGGATAGGGGTGCTGGGCCGCACCGTCCTCACCGAAAACTTGAGCGCTTACGGCGGCAGCGTGGACAACATCATGCCTTTGGTCATCACCCACAGCCTCAGCCCCTTCTGGGCCAGCGCCATCGTCATCGGCCCTGTGGCCGCCACCATCTCCACCGTCTCCAGCCTTTTGCTCAGCGCTTCCAGTTCCATCATCAAAGACGTTTACATGCACAGCAAAGCCGAAAAAGGCGAAAAATTGAGCAACGAAGCCATCCGCCGCTACAGCACCTTGGCCACCGTTATCTTGGGCATCGTTGTCTTCTTCATTTCCATCGACCCGCCCAGCGTCATCTGGCAGATCAATATGTTCGCCTTCGGCGGCTTGGAGACCGCTTTCTTCTGGGTGCTCATCTTCGGCCTCTTCTGGTCCAAAGCCAATAAGTACGGCGCCTTGGCGGCCATGAGCGGCGGCGTCTTCTTCTACTGCCTCACCATGGCGCTGAAAGTGAAAGTTTTCGACCTGCACCAGATCGTCATCGGCATGTTCATCTCGCTGGCCCTCTTCTTCTTGGGCAACAGCTTCGGCAAAGACCCGGACCGCAAAGTGCTGGAGATCTTCTTCCCGGAAAAAACGGAAAAGTGATCCCCTTTCAAAAATTTTCTCAAACTTAAACGCTCTTGACTTGAACGACGATCGTCTTTTTTAAAAGGCCGGGGCGTTTTTAGTAAAACGCTTTTATTCATGAAAAGAGCCTCTCTCTTCCCGCCGGGGAAAAGAGAGGCTCCTCTTTTTTATCTGCAGAGATCTTTACAAGAGCTCTCGCAAAGTGATGCCGTCCAAAAATTCGTTCATCAAACCGTAGAGCTTCGTCCACAGAGGCCGGGTCCTGCACACTTTTTCCCGCTCGCAGGGGCCGGCGTCGCCGCAAAGGCACGACACCGGGGCCAAGTCTCCTTCCGTGAGCCGCAGGATGTCTCCCACCCGGCACTCTTCAGGCAACTTTTTAAGGCGATAGCCGCCTCCTTTGCCGTGCACTCCTTCGATGTAGCCGGCCTTCACCAAGCAGGGCACGATGCGCTCCAAATATTTTAAAGAGATGCCTTGCCGCTCTGCCGCTTCTTTCATGGGGATGTAGCCCCGCTCGCGGTGCTCTGCCAAGTCCAGCAGCACCCTGAGAGCGTAGCGTCCCCGTGTGGATATCATCATCCCCGTTACCTCCGCCCCGCTTTTTCAGCCGCAGCAGTGAGGGCAGGAGGCGCAGTCGGGGAACTGCTTTTTATCGTAGGCGAGCCCGTGCTTCTCGTAATAATCTTGCACCGCCGCCTTGATGGCTTCCTCGGCCAGCACCGAACAGTGCATCTTGTAGGCCGGCAGACCGTCCAACGCTTCCGCCACCGCTTTGTTGGAAAGTTGCAACGCTTCGGCCAAGGGTTTGCCTTTGATCAGCTCGGTGGCCATAGAACTGGATGCGATGGCGGAGCCGCAGCCGAAGGTCTCGAACTTCGCGTCTGTGATGATGTCGTTCTCGATCTTCAGATAAATTTTCATGATGTCGCCGCATTTGGCGTTGCCTACTTCGCCGATGCCGTCCGCATCTTCGATGACGCCTACGTTGCGGGGATGGCGAAAATGATCCATCACTTTTTCGCTGTACAATGCCATTTTTCTCACCTCACAGTAAAAATTCCCGCTTGCCGTTGATTTTGTCCCGCCAGAGCGGCGACATGCCCCGCAGCTGCTCCACCGCTTTGGGGATCTCGGCCAGCATATAAGCTATCTCTTCATCTGTATTTTCTTCGCACAGGCTCAGCCGCAGAGACCCATGAGCGATCTCGTGGCTGCGGCCGATGGCCAGCAGCACATGGCTGGGGTCGAGAGAGCCGGAGGTGCAGGCCGAACCGGAAGAAGCGCAGATGCCTTTTTCATCCAGCAGCAACAGCAGGCTCTCTCCCTCTATGCCTTCGAAACAAAAGTGGACGTTCCCGGGCAAACGATTGTTTCTTGCCCCGCTCAGGGCAGAATGGGGGATCTTGCTCAAGCCTTCGATCAATTTATCTCGCAGAGCCGTCACTTTGGCAGTGTTTTCTTCCATGTGGGCCGTTGCTTCTTGTAAAGCCGCAGCCATCCCCGCGATGGCGGGGATGTTCTCCGTCCCTGCCCGCTTGCCCCGCTCTTGGGCGCCGCCTTCGATCAGATTCACGAGGGGCACGCCTCTGCGGGCGAAGAGCACGCCCGTTCCTTTGGGGCCGTGGAATTTGTGGGCCGAAAGAGAGAGCAGGTCGATGTTTTGAGCCCTCACGTCGATGGGCAGATGCCCCGCTGCCTGCACCGCATCGGTGTGAAAGAGCACGC
>CANQBR010000058.1 GCA_947589605.1 uncultured Phascolarctobacterium sp.
TCATCTGCAAATTCTGCAGCCAGTTTGTCCACGTTGGCGCCGTTAGCCATAGCCCGGGCCACGATCTGAGCCATCTCGTAGCGGGTCATCAGTTTGTCGCCGCCGAAGGTGCCGTCGCCGTAGCCGTCGATGACGCCGGCAGCAGCCAGTTTCTCGATGCTGTCATAAGCCCAATGGCCGGCAGGCACGTCGCTGAACGGATTGGCGGCATAAGCGCTGGCGGTTACGCCCAGAGCCATAGCCATGGCAAAGATAAGAGACTTTTTCATTTTGCATTCCTCCTCAGGAATAAATGTATTTACAAACTCCCGAGGCAGCCGGTCCCCACCAAAGTATCCGTGTTTCCTTTGCGTATCGCCCGGCAGCGCGCGGAGTTTATAAACTTTTTTCTTTTGGGCCCGGGCGCTCGCCTCAGCGCCCAAGCCCTCGATGGTGCTGCAAGTGGCTTGCGAGAAAAAGCTGCGGGAGAAGAAATCCTTGAAACTACCCCGAACTTCCCCACCATTCGCATCATCGCCTTTATTGTAGCATAGAAGTCCCCCCCGACAAGACTTTTCCAGCTTTATTCGAAAATTTTTTGTGAACTCTTTGGTTTTTTTGCGCAAAAAAATAAGAGGCGCTTTCGCGCCCCTCATCTTTTTGCGCTCGCCTCTCGCTTTTTTTGCGATCGACTTTCGCTTTTGTGTATCTTGCTTTTCAGATAGACTTTTCATTTTGCGTTCGACTTTGTTTTTTCGTTGAAGGCCGATCACCTCTCTCTTTTTCAAAAAGATAACGCTTTTCATGCCTGATGTCTGAGATCTCGGACTTTTTCACAAACGACGGCTCTTTGATATGATCGCCGAACGCTTTTGCATTTTCTTTCAGTCGGCGGAACTTTAATCTCTGACTTTTCATAAAGTCTCCGCTCTTCAGCTGTTGCTACCGACGCTCTTCTCTGTTTCATTTTTCGAGCTGTCTTGTGCCGACGGACTTTTTCGAAAAGTCTCTGCTGCTCGGGCGTTCGAATTTATCGATCCAAATGAAAAACACCGACTTTCAAGGTCGGTGCTTAAAAATTTCATCAGCTGCTGTTTTCAGTTCAAAAGAGATCGCTGTGCGTCCCGGTCCGCATCAGATACAAAACCAGTTCTTCTTCCCCGATAGCATAGACCAACAGCCAGTCCGGTGCGATATGACATTCCCTGCAATCTTTGTAACTTCCTGTCAAGGCATGATCTCTGTACTCCGCAGGCAAAACCTTCCCCTCGGCGAGCAGTGCTATCACCTTCGCCAATAATCTCGTATCGTAACCTCTCTTTTTGATCCGTTTATAGTCGCGTTTAAAGGCGGTCTGATACCTGATCGTCTGCATCCAGATCCTCCATCAGTTCCTCTACGGAAGCAAAGCCCCTGCTCAGCCCTATCCCCTTTCTTGCTGCTTCGATGGCTTGCAAGGTCTCGGCGTTGGGCGCCGGCTGCCCCACTCTAAAGGGTATGGCCTGCTCCCGCACCGCTTGGCGCAAAAATATATTCACCGCCGTGCTCAGGTTCAGCCCCAGCCTTTCAAACAACAACTGCGATTCCTGCTTCAGCGTCGGATCGATCTTTATATTGGTGCTTACCGCCGTCATCCTATCGCCTCCTTTATTTCATCATACGCCTGTTGTATCTGCTTTGTCAATATTTTGTACACCTTTCATCAGCTTTTGCAAAAAATCTTTCGTCTGCTGACCTTCGCTTTTTCTCGCAGACTTATTCCTGAATGCTCTTCGCTTTTCCGCACAAGCTCGAGGGCGAGAGGCTTTTCTGTTTTTCCCAAAGCTCGGCTCTGAGAACTTCTTGCTTTTTCGAAAAGCCGGCGCTGCTCGAACATAGGCGTTGAAATCATACCTTCATCTAAAATTTTTTCGGCTTTTACTTCTCCGTTATTTTCACTCGATCTCTCGGAAAAATTTACTTTTCAATTGAGGCAAAAGAAAAACCGCCGGCGGGGCGTTCACCTCGTCGACGGTCAAATTTTTTATGCGGTCTCACGGTTTTAAGCGCCGGCCTTCTCTCCCACTTCCGCTTCTACCCTTGCCAAAATAAAGCACAGGTCCGAAAGACGGTTGATGTAGATCAACGCCTGTTGGTTCACTTCTTCGCTCTCCTGCAGCCGCAGCAGGCAGCGCTCTGCCCGGCGGGTGACGGTGCGGGCCAAGTCCAGTGCCCCCGCTCCCAGCGTGTCCCCGGGGATGATGAAATGAGCCAAAGGCTCCAGCATCCCGTCGTAGCGGTCGATGGTGGCCTCGATGTTCTTCACATCGTTCTCGGTGATGTAGGGCGTGGGGTTGTCGATAGAGGCCACGTCGGCCATCAGCATAGACAGTTTGTTCTGCACCATCAGGATGGTGCCCTTCACGTCTTGGCGCACCACCGTCGCTCTGGCCAAGCCCAAAGCCGAAGTGATCTCGTCCACCTGACCGTAAGCTTCCACCCGCAGGCTCTGCTTGGGCACTCGCTGCCCGGTGAAGAGCCCTGTAGTGCCTTTATCTCCCGTTCTCGTATAAACAGCAGCCTTCATGACCGCACCTCCTCGCTGTTCGACTTTATATTTTTCAATAGATCTCTTCCGGTTTGAAGAAATTGGCGATCTCTCTGGCAGCGCTCTCGGGACTGTCGGAGCCGTGAACGATGTTCTCGCCTACGCTGAGAGCATAATCGCCGCGGATAGAACCGGGCACGGCCTCTAAAGGATTAGTGGCACCGTTCAAAGCGCGGCAGGCTTTGATGGCATTTTCGCCTCTCACCACCGCGGCCACCAAGGGAGCGCCGGTGATGAAGTCCACCAGTTCGCCGAAGAATTTTTTGCCTTCGTGCTCCGCATAATGATACTTGGCTTGGGCCTCGCTGACCTTCACCAGCTTCAGGGCCACGATCTTCAGCCCCTTGTGCTCAAAACGGCAGAGGATGTCGCCGATGAGGTTTTTGGCCACGCCGTCGGGTTTCACCAGGATCAAAGTTTGTTCGATAGCCATGATAATTTCTCCTTTGCTTTTTTGCTTTGCTTATTGTTATATATTTCTTTACTGCTTTAGCAGTTGCTCATAGCAGGCCGCATCCAACTTTTTCAAGAGGGCGCTTATCAATTTCACCGCCCCCAAATAATCGTCCACGTGGATGACCGATTGATGACTGTGGATGTAGCGGGTGGGGATGCTGAAGGTGAGGGTCAGCACGCCGCTGTTGGATAAAGAGATGCGGCCGCCGTCGGTGCCTCCCCCTTCGGAAACGCTGAACTGGATGGGGATCTTCTCCTCTTCTGCCGTTTTTACGGCCAAGTCTCTGAGAGCGGTGTTGGGTATCATGCTGGCATCGTAGACGGTGATGGCAACGCCCTTGCCGATGACGGCGGGGGCAACTTCCTCCGCAACGCCGGGAGTTCCCCCGGCCACGCAAGTGTCCAACACCAAAGCGATATCGGGAGACAAAAGAGAAGCGCTGGTCTGAGCTCCTCTCAGCCCCACTTCTTCCTGCACGGTAGCCACGCCGTACACCGTGTTGGGCGTAGCGGCGGCAGCAGCAGCCTCCAACACATCGGCCATCACGGCACAGCCCACTCTGTTGTCGAAGGCTTTGCCCACCAGCACCTTGCCCTTGCCCATAGCAGCAGCCTTCACATCGGGAGTGACCGGGCAGCCCACGTACACGCCCAGCTCTTCGGCCTCTTCTCTGTCGGCGGCCCCCACATCGATGTACATGTCCTGCTTCTTCACCATCTTGCTCCGCTCTTCGGGAGCGAGGATGTGAGGCGGTTTAGAACCGATGACCCCGATGAGGTCTCCTTTTTTGCCGTGAACGATCACCCGCTGGCTCAAGAGCACTTGATCCCACCAGCCGCCCAAGCAGGCGAAACGAAGGAAGCCTTCCTTGGTGATGTGCTTCACCAAAAAGCCCACTTCGTCCATGTGGCTGGCCAGCATCACTTTGGGCTGATCTTCCCGGCCGGCCTTGCAAAAGACGGCGCTGCCCAATTTATCGTAAGTGACGGGGAAGGCAGCCAAACGCTCCCGCAGCACTTCTTTCACCGGTCCTTCGAAGCCGCTGGGCCCGCAGGCGTCGGCCAAACGCAGCAGCCATTCGATCCTTTCTTTTTTCTTCATAACTGTCGCTTGCTCCTTAAATGCCCCGCAGGGTGCCTTTGTGCCTCATCTCGTCGGCCTGCTCTCTCAGCAGTTTCACTCTTTCTGCCGTTGCCGGGTGAGTGGAGAAAAGGCTGCGCATGTTGACGCCGCTGAAGGGATTGATGATGAACATATGGGCCGTGGCGTTGCTGGCATGAGCCATCACCCGCCGTTTGGCGAAGCTCTCGATCTTCAAGAGAGCGTCGGCCAAGGCGTCCGGGTTGCCGCTGATCTCGCCGCCGGACCTATCGGCCTCATACTCACGAGAGCGGGACACCGCCATTTGGATGATACCGGCCGCCAAAGGAGCGATGAGCATGATCAAAATGCCGCCGATGGGGCTGCGGGCGTTGCCGTTCTCGTCCCGGCCGCCGCCCAAGATCATCCCCCACTGAGCGATGGTGCTGATGGCGCCGGCCATGCAGGCGGCCACGGTGCTGATCAAAATATCCCTATGCTTGATGTGGCTCAGTTCGTGGGCCAGCACTCCCGCCACTTCTTCGCGGGTGCACAAGTCGACAAGAGCGCTGTTCACCGCCACTGCCGCATGCTCGGGGTTACGGCCGGTAGCGAAAGCGTTGGGCACGTTGCTGGGGATGATGTAGAGCTTGGGCA
>CANQBR010000059.1 GCA_947589605.1 uncultured Phascolarctobacterium sp.
TTCAGCGACGTGCCTGCAGGCCACTGGGCTTATGACAGCATCGAGAAACTGGCTGCTGCCGGCGTTATCGACGGCTACGGCGACGGCACCTTCGGCGGCGACAAGCTGATGACCCGCTACGAGATGGCTCAGATCGTTGCCCGCGCTATGGCCAACGGCGCCAATGTTGACAAACTGGCTGCCGAGTTCGCAGACGAACTGGATGCTCTGGGCGTGCGCGTTGCCAACCTGGAGAAGAAGGCCGACGCCGTTAAGATCACCGGCCAGATCCGTTATCACTACAGCCATAGAAACGATAAACGCTTTAGCGACGGAAAAGATTATGAAAGCAAGATGCGTAATCGTCTGTGGATGAAAGGCCAAGTAAATGATGATTGGTCCTACACCGGCATGATCGAGAACATTCAGGATTTCAGTAATGACACCGGCGATGAGAACACTAGCTTCCAGCGTGCGTTCGTAAACGGCAAACTGGGCGGTTTAGCCGTACAGGCCGGCCGTGACAACTTGGGCTTGGTAGCAGGCGGCGAAGTTTACTCCAACCGTGCCGACTTCGTTAAGGTTTCTTACGGCAAAGAAATCAAGCTGGATGTACTCGGCGGCAAGTTGGCTTCTGCTGCAGGTAGCTACAAAGGTGAAGAGTTCTGGGCTGGCATCCTGAGCGCTAAGTTGGGCATCGTTGACGCTGCTGTTACCTATGTGGACATCAAGAAACAGGATACTTTTGCTCCGGCTGCTGCTGCAGACAACCACATTCTGGCTATCGAAGCAGGCGTGCCCATCATCAAAGACCTTAAACTGACCGGCGTATACTTGAAGGGCGACGTAGACATTGCCGGCGAGGATGACGGCTACATCGTAAAATTGAACTACAAAGGTGCCAAAGCCAATAAACCCGGCAGTTGGGGCGTTTGGGCTCAATACGGCGACGTAGCAGGCAGTGCATTCATCTTCCGTGGCTATGAGTCTGGCTTGTATGATGAATATGATGGCGAAGGATACAAAGGTTATCAGGTAGGCGCTAATTACGCTTTCGCCAAGAACATGGTGGGCCAGATCGAGTACACCGATCTTGAGAGCAAGGCTAACGGCGAGGATGCCAACGAGCTGTGGACCGAATTGGTAATCACTTTCTAAGAAAAATTCGTCACAGCGGCAACAGCGCATGTTGCAAAAAACGGAGGAGCACGCAAGTGCTCCTCTTTTGCTTATGCCCTGAATGAATGTTGCGAGCATTCATCACAATTTTTTGAAATTTTTCGCACAAACCGCCTCCAAATGAAAAAGGCCCTCGGCATTTGCCGGGGGCCTTGGTGCGTTAAGATATAAAAAAATTTCAGCCGGCGGTGTTGACCACCAGAGCTTGGATGTGCAGGTCCTCTTCGGCGTCGGGGGCGTTGCCCACGGAATGGCTGTGCCCTTCGGGACAAAAGGCGCTGTCGCCGGGGTAGAGCAACACATTTTCACCGTCATCACAATAGCAGGCCACTCCTGAGACGATGCGCAAAGTTTCGCAGTTGCCGCTGTGCTTGTGATAGCCCAGGCTGCAGCCGGGCTTCAGGATGATCTCCGCATACATCTTCACCGCCGCAGGCAGCAGGGCCTCATCCATATAATGGCAGATGATAGTGTCGCCGGTGCCGCCGAAGCGTTCTTTGGAGATGTCGGTCTTTCTTTCTTTGATGAGCATAGCTGTCCCTCCCTCGTTTTGACTTCATTATAACCCGAAAGAAAAAGAGAGGCAACGAAAAAAGAGAGGGAAAAATTTTCGAAAGTCGCCGAAAAAACACTTTACAAATTTACTACGCTAAAGTATAATGGGACATGTCAGACCCGCCGGCCCCCTCGGGGCGCGGGCAAATTTAAGCGAGGTGCGAATATGAAAAAATTATTGCTCTTACTTCTCAGCCTTTTTCTGGTAGCTTTGGTAGCCGGCTGCGGCGGCGGCCCGAAAAAGATGGTCATCGGCCTGGACGACAACTTTGCTCCCATGGGCTTTCGCAATGAGAAAAACGAGATCGTAGGCCTGGACATCGACCTAGCCAGAGAGGCCTGCAAACGGGCCGGCATCACCGAAGTACAGTTCAAACCCATAGACTGGGGCGCCAAAGAGGCAGAGATCAAATCCAAACGCATCGATGCCATTTGGAACTGCTTCACCGTTAATCCCGATCGGGAAAAAGTGTACGGCCTCAGCAAGCCCTATCTGGTGAACGCGCAAATGATCTGCGTGCCCGCTTCTTCCACCATCACCAAGATCAGCGATCTGAAGGGGAAGGTAGTGGCCGTGCAGGATGACGCCACCGGCGCTTATCTTTTGGATAAGAACGACGAATTGCGCAACAGCCTGAAAGATTACCGCAAATATCCCGACTTCGCCGCCGTTTATCTGGACATGGACAACGGCCGCATCGACGCCATGATCGTGGACGCCGTGCTGGTGCGCTACTACATGGCCAAGAACCCCGGCAAGTATAAAGTGCTGGACGAGACCATGGGCGACGAGGTGGTGGCCGTGGCCTTCCGCAAAGACGACAAAGAGTTCAAAGACCGCATCGACAAAGCTTTGGACGAGATGAAGAAGGACGGCACCGCCAAAAAACTCAGCGAGAAGTGGCTGGGCGCCGACATCATCAAATACTGAGAAAAAATTTAACGTTGCACAAGGCATGGCGGGCAGGCTCTGCCCGCCATCTTCTAAATCAAGGCCGCCCCCTATAAGAGCGGCAGGGGAGCCTCTATGACTTATATAATGAACATCGTCCCTCAGATGCTGGAGGGAGCGGTCACCACTGGCCAGATCTTTTTCATCACCCTGTGCCTGTCGCTGCCCATGGGCATGCTGCTGGCCCTGTGCCGGCTGTCCGGCTTTTTGCCGCTGCAGAAACTGGTGGCCTTTTATGTGTGGGTGCTGCGGGGCACGCCTTTGATGCTGCAGCTCCTCTTCTTTTATTTCGCCCTGCCCAGCATCGGCATCCGCTTCGACGATTTTACCGCGGCCATGTTGGCCTTCGTGTTGAATTATTCCGCCTATTTTTGCGAGATCTTCAGGGCAGGAATCCAAGCCATACCGGTGGGGCAGTACGAAGCGGCCCACACTTTGGGCATGAGCTACGTGCAGACCATGCGGCGCATCATTTTGCCTCAGGTGCTGCGCATCATCCTGCCCCCGGTGAGCAACGAGACCATCACCTTGGTGAAGGACACGTCTTTGGTGTATGTGCTGGCCATGAACGATCTGATGCGCACCGCCCGTAATTTGGTGCAGCGAGACTTCGATATCACTCCCTTTTTGGTGGCAGGCTGCTTCTATCTGCTGGCGACTCTGCTCTTGACCGTGCTTTTCGATCGATTGGAGAAACGCTTCTCCAAATACGACAACAAATAGGGGGTGAAGGGCAGTGTATAAGATCGAAGCGAAGAACATCAACAAAAGTTTCAACGAATTGGAAGTGCTGAAGGGCATCGACTTGGAAGTTTCCGAAGGAGAAGTGGTGGCCGTCATCGGTCCCTCCGGCGGCGGCAAGTCCACTTTGCTCCGCTGTTTGAATAAATTGGAAGACATCGACCGAGGCAGCATCATCATCGACGGTGAAGTGTTGGCCAAAGAGACCCCCGAGGGCACCGAATATGTGAGCTCCAAAGAGGCCCGCCGCATCGCCTGCAAGATGGGCATGGTGTTCCAGCAGTTCAACCTTTTCCCCCACATGACGGTGCTGGAGAACCTCATCGAAGCACCGGTGCAGGTGCAAAAAAGGCCCAAAGACGAAGTGATCGCCGAAGCGGAAAAACTTTTGGCGAAGGTGGGGCTCTCGGAAAAACGGGACGTGTACCCCGGGCAACTTTCCGGCGGCCAGCAGCAGCGGGTGGCCATAGCCCGAGCCTTGGCCATGAAGCCGGCCATCATGCTCTTCGACGAGCCCACGTCATCTTTGGACCCTGAGCTCACCGGCGAAGTGCTGAAGACCATGCGGGAATTGGCAGAAGAAAAGATGACCATGGTGGTGGTGACTCACGAGATGGGCTTCGCTCGGGAAGTGGCCACCAAAGTGCTCTTCATGGCCGACGGCCGCGTGCAGGAGCAGGGAAGGCCGGAAGAGATCTTCGAGCATCCCCGCAACGAGCGGCTGCAGGGTTTCTTGAACGTGGTGCTGAAGTAAGAGCTTCACACAAAAAACTTTGCGCTTTCGACAAAAGAGCAGTGCAATTTGCCGCGAGCTGCGCGAGCGGCGAGGCGGGCGGCGACTGCAGGCTACGCTATCTCGCAGCGTCACGAAAAAACCTCACGACTCACGCACGAAAGTCCGCCGCTAAACTTAAAGGCAGGATCGAAGCAAGTCCCCGCAAAAAGTTAAAAGCAATAAAAAGCACGCTCTGTCTTAAAAGGCAGGGCGTGTGCGTGTTTATAGGAAAAAGTTTCGGCGAAAGTTTTTGCCGATGAGAGAGGGGTTGAGTTAGTGTATAATTTTCGTTGGCAAGCTCAATAAAATAAAGGGAAGGGTTTTTCCCCTTCCCTGAT
>CANQBR010000060.1 GCA_947589605.1 uncultured Phascolarctobacterium sp.
CGTTTGGGATTACGTCTTTCACGGCGTAATCCCAAACGGCGGTCTTAGGCAGCTGGCTCTCCAACGGTTTCATAACCAAAGCTTTGGCCTTGGGAGCGGGGCAGACTTGAGCGCAGTTGCCGCAGCCGGTGCAGTCCAGCGTAGAGATGACGATGGAGAAGTTGAGGCCTATGGCGCCGATGGCGGGCTTGGTCTCCAAACCTGCGGGAGCAGCTGCCGCTTCTTCTGCGGTGGTCAAAAGAGGCCTGATGGCTGCATGGGGGCAGACAAAGGCGCACTGGTTGCACTGGATGCAGTTGGCAGACTGCCACTCGGGCACGTTGATGGCGATGCCTCTCTTTTCGTAAGCGGAGGTGCCTACGGGGAAGGTGCCGTCGGCATAAGGCTCAAGAGCGGAAACGGGGAGTTTGTCGCCGTCCAGACGATTGACAGGCACCAGGATGTTGTCGATGAAGGCGTTGCCGGTGGCGCTGGCAGCGTGGCTGTCGGCGGCTTCGGCCCAAGCGGCGGGCACGTCCACCTTCACGATGGCGTCGATGCCTTGGTCGATGGCCTTGTTGTTCATGTCTACGACATTCTGGCCCTTCTTGCCGTAAGAATGTTCAACGGCGTCCTTCAAATATTTCACGGCGTCGGCCACGGGGATGATGTTGGCCAGTTTGAAGAAGGCAGACTGCATGATCATGTTGATGCGGCCGCCCAGGCCGATCTCCTGCGCGATCTTCACGGCGTCGATGATATAA
This sequence comes from uncultured Phascolarctobacterium sp., assembly GCA_947589605.1. Taxonomy (GTDB): domain Bacteria; phylum Bacillota; class Negativicutes; order Acidaminococcales; family Acidaminococcaceae; genus CANQBR01. The sequence continues at coordinate 744 of CANQBR010000060.1, forward strand.
AGATGGATACCGTTTTGGGCGATGAAGCGGCGCATCTCGCCGGGCAGTTCTTTCTCCAGGTCGGCTGCGCTCCAGTTGCAGTTCAAGAGGAGGATGCCGCCTTTCTTCAAGCCTTCGGTAACATTGTATTTGGTCACGTAAGACTGATTATGCACGGCTACGAAATCGGCAGCGTTGATGAGATAGGGCTGCATAATGGGGTCGTGGCCGAAACGCAGATGCGAAACGGTGACGCCGCCGGACTTTTTGGAGTCGTAGGAGAAGTAGCCCTGAGCGTACATATCGGTGTGGTCGCCGATGATCTTGATGGCGCTCTTGTTGGCGCCTACGGTGCCGTCGCTGCCCAGGCCCCAGAACTTGCAGGCGGTGGTGCCGGGAACGGTAACGTCGATATCTTCCCCGGCGGGCAGAGAAGTGTGGGTGATGTCGTCTACGATAGAGAGGGTGAAGCCGTTCTTAGGTTCGGCAGCGTCCAAGTTGTCGTAAACGGCGACAACGTCTCTGGGCAGGAACTCTTTGGAGCCCATGCCGTAGCGGCCGCCCACGATCTTCACGTCGCGGCCCGAGCCGCTGAAGGCGCTGCATACGTCCAAGTAGAGAGGCTCGCCTTGGCTGCCCGGCTCTTTGGTGCGGTCCAGCACGGCGATGCGACGGCAAGTGGCGGGGATGGCGGCCAAAAGACGATCGGCGCAGAAGGGGCGATAGAGATGAACGGCTACCACGCCCACTTTGCGGCCGGCTTTGTTCAAAGCTTCGGCGGCGGTGCGGGCGGTGTCGCTTCCGCTGCCCATGATGACGATGACGTCGGTGGCGTCGGGAGCGCCGTAGTAATTGAAGAGATGATATTCACGGCCGGTGATCTTGCCGATCTCGGCCATGTAGCCTTCTACGATGTCCGGCAGGGCCTGATAGTATTTGTTCACGGCCTCGCGGGTCTGGAAATAAATGTCGGGGTTTTGAGCGGTGCCTCTCATCACGGGGGCATCGGGGTTGAGGCTGCGCTGCCTGAAAGCGGTGACAGCATCTCTGTCCAGCAGTTTGCCCAAGTCTTCGTAGTCGATGACTTCGACTTTTTGGATCTCGTGAGAGGTGCGGAAGCCGTCGAAGAAGTTCAGGAAGGGGATGCGGCCTTTGATGGCGGAAAGGTGAGCCACACCGGCCAAGTCCATAACTTCCTGCACGCTCCCTTCGGCCAGCATGGCGAAGCCGGTCTGGCGGCAGGCCATAACGTCTTGGTGATCGCCGAAGATGGAGAGAGCACTGGTGGCCAGAGCTCTGGCGGAAACATGGAAGACGCCCGGGAGCATCTCGCCGGCGATCTTGTACATGTTGGGGATCATCAAGAGCAGGCCCTGAGAAGCGGTGTAGGTGGTGGTGAGAGCGCCGGCCTGCAAAGAGCCGTGCACAGCGCCGGAGGCGCCGGCCTCAGACTGCATCTCCACTACCCGGACCGTTTGCCCGAAGAGGTTCTTGGTGCCCTGAGCGGACCACTCGTCAACTACCTCGGCCATAGGGGAGGAAGGAGTGATGGGGTAGATAGCGGCAACATCGGTAAAGGCGTAGGATACATAAGCCGCCGCGGTGTTGCCGTCCATGGTTTTCTTGTGTGCCATAGAAACTAACCTTCTTTCCGGAATATGATAAAAAAGCATCAAGCCGCGCCGTGAAAACAGGCGGCGCCAGTTCACCGTTAGTATATCACCGCAGGGCATTTTTGTAAAACACATTCTCAACGTATTTTGCGTTAAAAATAAGAAAAAAAGAAAAGCGCGCCGACTGTTTTTCCACGTCGAAAAAGCAGGCAAAATTTTTGCAAAAAGCAACAGCGGCAACACTTCGACAATTGCGAAACGAAGAAAAAATTTATAGGGCGAGCCTCGCCGGCGCCGCCTTTTCGGAAAAGCACGAAGCTATAACGCCTTCGATCAAAGGAAAAAAGCAAAGGCTCTCAACGGTCACGTGCAAAAAACGCAGTTTATTCGAAAAAGTTTGGGCTTAAAGACTCCCGATAAAATGAAAAAAGGAAGGGCGCGCAAAGGTGGCCTCTCGGCAGCGGCGGTTTTTTGAAAAAGCCTCAAATTTTAACGCTCGGGCCCGAGCAGCGATGACTTTTTGAAAAAGCGAGAGGCGTTCAGCCGCGAGTTTGCGATAAAACAGGAAAGGCGATCAAAAATAGCAGCGAGTCTGCAGGAAAAAGCAAAGGGCACTTGACTCCAGGGCTATGCGAAAAAGGGAGAGGCGCACGACTCTATAGTTAAGTGAAAAAGCAAAGTGTGCGCAGCTTTAGGTCGATGCGAAAAAGCATAGGATGTTCGGCCTTATATGTAAAAAAATAAAGGTCATCTAAAAAAAGCGAAAGTCGATCGCAAAAGATGAGGGGCGCGAAAGCGCCTCTTAAAATTTTTGCGTAAAAACTCGCGAAAATTCACAAAAATTTTTCAGTTCCGACTGAAAAAGTCTTGTGGGGGGGTTCAGCTG